>NZ_JBFAAP010000003.1:0-363867 GCF_040639815.1 Streptomyces sp. NPDC023723 | reverse complement strand
GCGACCTCGGCGGACCGCGCGGACACCCGCCGGGGGGGGTGGCGGGTGTGGGGGGAGGACGTCCCCGCCACCCCCGGCACCCCCGCCGCCCCGCGCCGATGTCCCCGTTTCCTGCGTTTCCCCGCTTTGTTCCGCCTTTGCGCCGGCTTTTTCAGCCCCCGCACTCCGCCTCCATGGCTGCGCCCGGAACGTCTGGGCCGGTAGGCTTTCCGTGTGATCTTCAAGCGCATCGGAAACGGCCGGCCGTACCCCGACCACGGCCGGGAGAGCACCCGGCAGTGGGCGGACGTCGCGCCGCGCCCGGTCCGCCTCGATCAGCTCGTGACGACCAAGGGCCAGCTCGACCTGGAGACCCTGCTCGCCGAGGACTCCACCTTCTACGGCGACCTCTTCGCGCACGTCGTGAAGTGGCAGGGCGACCTCTACCTGGAGGACGGCCTGCACCGCGCGGTGCGCGCCGCGCTCCAGCAGCGTCAGGTGCTGCACGCCCGCGTTCTCGAACTCGACTGACGCCCCGGCCGCCACCGCCGCCGCCCGGCTGATGTCCCGCCAGGCGCCGCTTGACCCTTTCGGGTTGCATTCGGATATCGCCCCGCGCCGTCGAATGATCATCTAGTAGGCATTGCCCTCGGTGCGCACTACGCTGCGTTCATGAGCATGCTGACTCCCCCCGGCATGGGCGGCAAGTACCGGATCACGGGTGACAAATACCCGCGGATGCGGCCTTCCCGGCGGCGCGGCAGGCTCGCTTTCCTCGCCGTCGCCTGCGTCGCCGCCCTCGGCCTGACCGGCTGGGGCACCTGGCAGCTCGTCGACGTCTTCACCGGCGACGACGAGGCGGCGGCCGCCGCCGGCACCAGGTCGGGCCGCTGCACCGCGGCCGACACCGCCGGTGACTCCACCGGTGACTCCGCCCGTGACTCCTCGGGAACGGACGTTTCGTCCTCCGCCGCGGTCGTGCCCAAGCCCGGCACGGTCACCGTCAACGTCCTCAACGCCACCACCCGCAGCGGCCTCGCCAAGGAGACCGCCGACGAGCTGAAGAAGCGCGGCTTCCGGATCGGCGACGTGGGCAACGCGCCCGCGAAGTACGACAAGAAGGTCGCCGGCACCGGCGTCCTGCTCGGTCCCGCCGCAGCCCTGAAGACCACGCTGCCGGTACTCGGCACCCAGTTGCCGGCCGCCGAGCGGCGCACCGAGGCGGCCCGCAAGGGCGCCGAGGTCGACCTCATCATCGGCGACAAGTTCAAGGGACTGGCGAAGAAGGCGCAGGCCGACACGGCCCTGGCCGCGTTGAACGCGCCGCAGCCCTCCCCGAGCGCCGGGAAGGGCTGCTGAGCGGAGCTTGACGCGGCGGTTACTCGGCCGCGCCGTACATCCGGTCGCCCGCGTCGCCGAGGCCCGGCACGATGTAGCCGTGCTCGTTGAGGCGCTGGTCGACCGAGGCCGTCACGACCGTCACCGGGGTGCCGGCCAGCTCGCGCTCCATGACCTCGACGCCCTCGGGGGCGGCCAGCAGCACCACGGCGGTCACGTCGTCGGCGCCGCGCCGGATCAGTTCCTTGATCGCGGCGACCAGGGTGCCGCCGGTGGCCAGCATCGGGTCGAGGACGTAGACCTGACGGCCGGAGAGGTCGTCCGGCATACGGGTGGCGTAGGTGGACGCCTGGAGCGTCTCCTCGTTGCGCACCATGCCCAGGAAGCCCACCTCGGCGGTGGGCAGCAGCCGGACCATGCCGTCGAGCATGCCGAGCCCGGCCCGCAGGATCGGCACCACCAGCGGGCGCGGGTGGGAAAGCTTGACGCCGGTGGTCCGCTCGACCGGCGTCTGGATGTCGACCTGTTCGGTCCGCACGTCGCGGGTGGCCTCGTAGG
The DNA here is from genome assembly GCF_040639815.1 of Streptomyces sp. NPDC023723. Lineage (NCBI taxonomy): Bacteria > Bacillati > Actinomycetota > Actinomycetes > Kitasatosporales > Streptomycetaceae > Streptomyces > Streptomyces sp. NPDC023723. The sequence goes on along the minus strand of NZ_JBFAAP010000003.1, from coordinate 361,992 downwards.
CGAGCAGGGTGACCAGCTCGTCGGCGAGCCGACGGAAGGTGGCGGAGTCGGTGCGCCGGTCGCGCAGCGTGGTGAGCTTGTGGGCGACCAGAGGGTGGTCGACGACGTGGAGACGCATGTCCCCCACAGTAACCGGGCCCCGCGTCGAACCGTCCGTACGGGGGAAGACGGAAGGGACGGACGCGGGGTGGTGAGACAGTGCCTGACCGGGAATTCCACGACACGCCGTCCCACGGTGAGCCACCGGGGACGGAACCGGACCGCACGGAACAGAACCAGGGGCAGGGGAAACAGGGGCAGGGGCAGGGGCAGGGGCAGGGCAAGCGGAAACAGAGGGAACAGAGGGAACAGAGCCGGGCGACGACGACCCCGGCCCCCGACGCCGAGCGGCGGCGGCGTCGGGAGCGGTTCCTGCGTGAGCTGCGCGAGGCCCGGGAGCTGCGGGACCGGGTGCAGCCACGCCGGGCCCGGACCGCCCGGCTGCGCCGGGCCATGCGGATGCGCACGTTCCGCTGGTAGGCCCCGGCCGCCGCAGGCGCTGGGGAAAGCCGGAGGGAAGCCCCAGTCAAGGCCGGCGGCAAGCCCGCGGACAAGGCCGTGGGCAAAACGCGGGGCAGGCGCCGGAAGGCACCGGGGAAGATCGCGCGCCGCGCCGGTGTTGCTCTCGTGCGGGCGTGCGCGGACGTCACGGAAAAGCCGCGTACGATCCGCAAGTGGCGGCGACGAGTGTGCTGGTGGGCCCCTCGTGACGCGGTTCCGGCGTGCTCATGGACGGGATCGCGGCGCGGACGGACCCACGATCAAAACAGCCGGACACAGGGAGCCGAAGACGTCCCCTGACGGCCATGTTTCTGCCACGATTCCGAGTGGGTGGGGCTCGGAGCCCGCTCCTGGCCCGCCCGAGACCTCCGCCGGGGGGACCCCCAACCGGCACGCCTATGACCAGTGGGAGAGTCACGGTGTACTTCGCCGCACTGCTCGCGCGCACCGAAGACGGGTGGGAAGCGAGCGACACGGAGCTCGACGATGTGGAGACCCTGGCCGACCTGGCCGACCTGGCCCGGGAAGCCACTCCCGACGAGGACACCGTCCTCGTCCTGATCGAGCAGGAGGGCGGGTGGTTCGGTGTCGTCCGGGTGGACGGCGAGGAGGACCCCCGTATCTACGTCTCCGACGCCGCCGCCGCTGCCCGCAGCAGCTACGGCGAGATCCTGCTCACCGATGAACTGCTCGGCCGGGAACCCGGCGACGACGGCACCGACCTGGACGCCCTCGACCTCGACGGCACCGAGGACGGTGAGTCCGACGACGACGAACCCGACGCCGCCGCGGACACCCCGGCCGCCGACGCCGTACCGCACGGGCCGGTGGGCGACGCCGGGGTCCTGGACGACCTCGGCGTGAGCAGGAAGGAACTGCTCTCGATGACCGAGGACGCGCTCATGGAGATCGCCGAGTCGCTGGGCGCCTCCGAGGTACTGGAGACCGTCCGCTGACCCCACCGAACCCCTCCGACGCCTCCGGCACACCCGGAGCACCCGGAGCACCCGGAGCACCAAGGGTTCCCGACACCCCCGGTACTCCCGGAGCTCCGGGCGCTCCCGGCACTCCCGGCGCTCCCGAACCGGTGGCGGACCCGGTGCGCGACCCCTGGCGGCCCGCGATGCGGATCGCCCTGGACGAGGCGCGCCGGGCCGCCGCCGGCGGGGACGTCCCGGTCGGCGCCGTCGTGCTGTCCCCGGACGGCACCGCGGTGCTCGCCGCCGGGCACAACGAGCGCGAGGCCACCGGCGATCCGACCGCGCACGCCGAGGTCCTCGCGATCCGGCGGGCCGCGGCCCGGCTCGGCGAGTGGCGGCTGACCGGCTGCACGCTCGTCGTCACGCTGGAGCCCTGCGTGATGTGCGCGGGCGCCCTCGTGCAGTCCCGGGTGGACCGGGTGGTCTACGGCGCCCGCGACGAGAAGGCGGGCGCGGCCGGCTCGCTGTGGGACGTCGTACGCGACCGGCGGCTCAACCACCGGCCCGAGGTGATCGGAGAGGTCCGCGGCGAGGAGTGCGCCGCCCTGCTCACCGACTTCTTCCGGCACCGCTGAATACCGATTTCGAAGCACCCCCCACCGTGCGGTAAGGTCTCTCCCGGTAGCGTGTCCGAGCGGCCGAAGGAGCTCGCCTCGAAAGCGAGTGTGGCGCAAGTCACCGAGGGTTCAAATCCCTCCGCTACCGCTTTTTCACAAGGGCTCCGTCGAAAGACGGGGCCCTTCGTGCGATCATGAGCAGCGCTCGGACAGCAGCCCGGACACCGGGATGCCAGCGACAGGGGAGGCCGCGGTGGCGGTGAACGCGAAGAAGATCGCCGTCTATGTGGTCGTGGTCTTCGTGCTGTACCTGATCATCACGGACCCCGCCAAGGCCGCGGACTACGTCCAGATAGGGTTCGAGGGCATCTCCGACGCGGCCAAGGCCATCGGCGACTTCATGTCCTGGGTCGCCCACGGCGGACAGTGAGGACGGCACAGCGATGATCCGGCACCTGGTCCTGTTCAAGCTGAACGAGGGCGTCACGCGCGACGACCCGCGCGTGGTCGAGGGCGTCGAGGCGTTCCGCGCCCTCGGCGACCAGATCGGCGAACTCCGCTTCTGGGAGTGCGCCTGGAACATCAGCGACCGCCCCATCGCCTACGACTTCGCCATCAACTCGGCCGTCGACGACACCGACGCCCTCCAGCGCTACCTGGCGCACCCGGCGCACCAGGCGGGCGTCGCGCTGTGGCGCGAGTTCGCCACCTGGGTGATGGCGGACTACGAGTTCTAGCCCGGCCCCGGCTCCGGCCCCGACGCCCGTTTCGACCCTGCACCGTTCCGGTGTGGGGTTCTTCGCGTTGTATGCACCTTTCCTTGCTGTTTCACCTTCAACACGAGGTTATGCGGTGCTTGCACACAGTGCACATGTCTTGTGATGCTATGACCGCTTTTGACGGATGAGTTGACGGATAGTCGCCGGATGCGTTGAACAGATCATGAGGTGGAGTTGACCGTGTCGGCCAGTACTGCACCTCAGGCGCCGCCCCAGGAGGCGCCCGTGCCCCAGCGCAGCAGCCGGGGCGCCGACACCCGGGCCCTGACCCAGGTGCTCTTCGCCGAACTGAAGGACCTCACGCCGGGCACGCCGGAGCACACCCGGGTGCGCGCGGCGCTCATCGAGGCCAACCTCCCCCTGGTGCGCTACGCCGCCGCCCGCTTCCGCTCCCGCAACGAGCCGATGGAGGACGTGGTCCAGGTCGGCACGATCGGGCTCATCAACGCCATCGACCGCTTCGACCCGGAGCGCGGCGTGCAGTTCCCGACGTTCGCGATGCCGACCGTGGTCGGCGAGATCAAGCGGTACTTCCGCGACAACGTCCGCACCGTCCACGTACCGCGCCGGCTGCACGAGCTGTGGGTCCAGGTGAACAGCGCGACCGAGGACCTCACGACCGCCTTCGGGCGCTCCCCGACCACCGCCGAGATCGCCGAGCGGCTGCGGATCAGCGAGGAGGAGGTGCTGTCCTGCATCGAGGCGGGACGGTCGTACCACGCCACCTCGCTGGAGGCCGCGCAGGAGGGCGACGGACTGCCGGGACTGCTGGACCGGCTCGGCTACGAGGACCCCGCCCTCGACGGTGTGGAGCACCGGGACCTCGTCCGCCACCTCCTCGTCCAGCTCCCCGAACGGGAGCAGCGCATTCTGCTGCTGCGCTACTACAGCAATCTCACCCAGTCGCAGATCAGTGCGGAACTCGGCGTCTCCCAGATGCATGTCTCGCGGCTACTCGCGCGTAGCTTCCAGCGTTTGAGGTCCGCGAACCGGATCGACGCGTAATCGCAAGCGCGAGCGGGCTATAACCGGGGAGAGCGAATCGCTCACCAGGGCCGATGTGGGCGATTCAGGCCCGAAAGTCCGTCAGACCCCCTGTTTCCAGGGGGTTTTCACATCTCGCATGTCGACATGTCACTACAGCGTGTTGCCGACATGTGACATTCTGCGGGAGACGCGTTTGCCAGAGCTCCGGCTCCGGTATTCAGGTGAAGGCTGCGCTCCTGAAGTGGGAGCGCGAAGTCACGACCGTCCCGCGACCCAAAGGGGGTGGCATGTCCGCAGACCAGGGCAGCTCGAAGGTGCTCGCGCTCGCCGAGAGCGAGACCGCGCCCGACGCGCTCGATGCGCTCGGCTCCATCGACGAGACCGCTGCGCTCGACGCAGTGCCGGCTCAGCCTCTCCCGGCTCTCGTCGCTCTCCCGGCGCCGGAGGCCATCGACACCCGCACCCTGTCCCGCTCCCTGTTCCTGCGGCTCGCCGCCCTCGACGAGGACAGCCCGGAGCGGGCCTACGTCCGGGACACGCTGATCGAGCTCAACCTCCCGCTGGTGCGGTACGCCGCCGCGCGGTTCCGCTCCCGCAACGAGCCGATGGAGGACATCGTCCAGGTCGGCACGATCGGCCTGATCAAGGCGATCGACCGGTTCGACTGCGAACGGGGCGTGGAGTTCCCGACGTTCGCGATGCCGACCGTGGTCGGCGAGATCAAGCGGTTCTTCCGGGACACGTCCTGGTCGGTCCGCGTACCGCGCCGGCTCCAGGAGCTGCGTCTCGCCCTGACCAAGGCGTCCGACGAGCTGTCCCAGAAGCTGGACCGCTCGCCGACCGTCGGTGAACTGGCCACCGTGCTCGGGGTGTCCGAGGAGGACGTCGTCGACGGCCTCGCGGTCGGCAACGCGTACACGGCGTCCTCGCTGGACTCGCCGGCCCCCGAGGACGACGGCGGCGAGGGCTCGCTGGCGGACCGCCTGGGCTACGAGGACACGGCGCTGGAGGGCGTGGAGTACCGCGAGTCCCTCAAGCCGCTGCTGGCCAAACTGCCACCCCGGGAACGGCGGATCATCATGCTCCGCTTCTTCGCCAACATGACCCAGTCCCAGATCGGCGAGGAGGTCGGCATCTCCCAGATGCACGTCTCCCGGCTCCTCACCCGCACCCTGTCCCAGCTCCGCGAGGGCCTCATCTCCGACTGAGCCGTAGGTGCCGGCGGTGTCGGCGGTGTCGGCACCCGGGGCGCGCCGGGTAAGAAAGACGTCCCGAGAGGGCGTCGCAGAGGACGGTGGGGCGTCGCAGCGGCGCGGGTCCGACAGCCCGCGTACGCAGGGGGCGCGCCGCCCACGTCCGAACCCCCGGCACTCCTCCGCTCCCCCACCCCACTCACCTCGGGGCACACCCGGGGCACACCACCCACCCCACGGCCCACCCCCGCGACCCGCTCCCACCCGCCCGACACGCGCCTTCGGCGAACCGCCCGCAGAACCGGGCGCCGCATCCCGCCAGAACCGGGCGCCGCACCCCGCCAAAACCAAGCGCCGCACCCCGCGGAAGCGGTAGCGCGGCGCAGGCGGAAGAGGGGACGCGTCAGCGAGTCACTTGAGCGCCAGCCAGGCCACCGCCGCGATGACCACGACGGCCACCACGATGCCGATGATCAGGCCGACGCGGGGGCCGGAGGAGGCGGCGGGCGCCGCCTGCCGGGTTCCCGGGCCGTCCTCGTCGACGAACGCGCGGAACATCTGGGTGCTGCCTGCGGGATCGTAATTGCCCTGGGGGCCCTGGGTGTTAGCCATGGGCCGAGACACTAGCGAATCCGGCGGAAGGTCCCAAGTGCGGGTCCGCCGGGCGGACCGGCCAACGACCGGCCACGGGCCGATCACCGGTCGGCTGCCGCCACCTGCATGTTTACGGTCGCAATACTTGCCTTTGCCAAGCTTTTAGCGCTCTCTTACCTTCTTTATTTGCCTTCAGCAACCAACAGATCTTATGGTTGCCCTAAGCAACAAACCGGGAGGTGCAGATGGCCGAGAAGGCGCAGTACGAGGAGCTGATCCGCCAGTTCAGCGCCTTCGGCGCCGTGAAACGGGAGCTGGGCCGGATCCTTCCGGCCGACTGCCCCGGCGGTTCCGTCGCCGTACTGACGTTGCTCGGCCGCTACGGCGACATGCGCATGAGCAAGCTCTCCGACTTGCTCGCCGTGGACATGTCGGTGACCAGCCGCCATGTCGCCCACATCGCCGATCGGGGTTGGATCGAACGGTCCCCCGACCCGGCCGACAAACGCTCGCGCATCCTGCGGCTGACGCCCGAGGGCCAGACGCAGCTCGACGAGCTGTCCGAACGGACCACACAGCTGCTCGCCCACCGCCTGGGCGACTGGACCGACGACGAGGTCGGCCAGCTCGCGGGCCTCATGGCCCGGCTCAGGGCGAGTTTCGACGACTGCCGGACGGCACCGGGGCGGACCACCGCGCCGAACGTGCCCGAGCAGTCCACCCGTACACCCGCGATCACCACGTAAGCAAAGGAAGTCCATGGCAACGACCACACCAGCCGGTGTGCGGGCTCATGCCAAGCACGGGGGAGGCTCCTCCGAAGGCGGCGCTCCTATGTCGCACCGGCAGATCATGGAGGCGCTGTCCGGGCTGCTGCTCGGCATGTTCGCCGCCATCCTGTCCTCGACCATCGTCACCAACGCCCTGCCCGAGATCATCGGTGACCTGGGCGGCGGACAGAGCGCCTACACCTGGGTCGTCACCGCCTCGCTGCTGGCGATGACCGCCTCCACCCCGCTGTGGGGCAAGCTCGCGGACCTGGTCGACAAGAAGGCCCTGGTCCAGATAGCCCTGATCGTCTACGTCGTCGGCTCGATCGTCGCCGGTCTCGCGCAGAACCCGGCGATGCTGATCAGCGCGCGTGTCATCCAGGGCCTGGGGGCCGGCGGTCTGTCCGCCCTGGCCCAGATCATCATGGCCGCGATGATCTCGCCGCGGGAACGCGGCCGGTACTCCGGCTACCTCGGCGCGACCTTCGCGGTCGCCACCGTCGGTGGCCCGCTGCTCGGCGGTGTCATCACCGACACCAGCTGGCTCGGCTGGCGCTACTGCCTCTTCGTCGGCGCGCCGTTCGCGCTCATCGCGCTGATCGTGCTCCAGAAGACGCTGCACCTGCCGAACATCAAGCGCAAGGTCAAGGTCGACTGGGCCGGTGCCTTCTTCATCACCGCCGCCGTCTGCCTGCTGCTCATCTGGGTGACCTTCGCCGACGACAAGTACGACTGGATGTCGTGGCAGACCGGTGTCATGGTCGGCGGTTCCGTCGTCCTCGCGCTGATCTTCTGCTTCGTCGAGACCAAGGCCAGCGAGCCGATCATCCCGCTGCGCCTGTTCAAGAACCGCACCATCACGCTGGCGTCGATCGCCTCGCTGTTCGTCGGTATCGCGATGTTCGCGGGCACCGTCTACTTCAGCCAGTACTTCCAGCTCGCCCGGGACAAGTCCCCGACCATGTCGGGTGTCATGACGATCCCGATGATCGGCGGTCTGTTCGTCTCCTCCACCGTCTCCGGTCAGGTCATCACCCGCACCGGCAAGTGGAAGGCGTGGCTGGTCTCCGGCGGCGTCCTGCTGACGGCCGGCCTCGGCCTGCTGAGCAGCATGCGGTACGACACCCCGTACTGGCGCATCGCGATCTTCATGGCGCTGATGGGTCTCGGCGTCGGCATGATGATGCAGAACCTGGTGCTCTGCACGCAGAACCAGGTGGCCCCGAGCGACCTGGGTGCCGCGTCCTCCACGGTGACCTTCTTCCGGTCCCTCGGCGGTGCGGTCGGCGTCTCCGTGCTCGGCTCGATCATGTCGACCCGGATCAGCCACTACGCCTCCGACACCATCGGGCAGCTCAGCCCGCAGGAGCAGGCGGCGGCCGCGAAGGCGGCCGGCGGCAGCTCGATCCCGGACATGGACCTGCTGCCCCCGGGCATCCGCGAGTGGCTGGAGAGCGCCTACGGGCACGGCATCGCCGACATCTTCCTGATCGTCGCGCCGATCGCCTTCCTCGGTCTGCTGGTGACGCTGTTCATCAAGGAGGTGCCGCTGCGCACCAGCGGCGCGCTGGCCCAGGCCGCCGAGGCCGCCGGCCAGAGTGCCGCCCCGGCCGCCCCGGCTCCCGCCGAGGCCGTCGCCCCGGCCGCCGAGCCGGTCCCGGCCGGTGTCGCCGCCTCCTCGGTCGCCGAGCCGGGCGCCGCCCAGACCCAGCGGCTCGCCGCGGTCGCCACGGCGGCCACCGGTGCCGGTGGGTCCCAGGCCCCCGCCTCGGGCGGCATCCCGGTGCGCGGCTTCGTCCGCGGTGCCGAGAGCGCGCCCGTGGCGCAGGCCGCGGTCACGCTGATCTCGCTCGGCGGACGCCAGCTCGGCCGCTCGGTCGCGCAGGCCGACGGCTCCTACGCGGTGGACGCGCCGGGCGCCGGTTCCTACGTCCTGATCGCCTCCGCCGACGGCTACCAGCCGCAGGCGTCCACGATCGTGGTCAACGACGAGCCGGTCGCGTACGACGTGCTGCTCAGCGGCACCAGCGGGCTGACCGGTCTGGTGCGGGCCGCGGCCAACGGGCAGCCGGTCAAGGACGCGATGGTCATCGTGACCGACGTCCGCGGCGACCTGCTGGCCACCTCCACCACCGGCGACAACGGCGACTTCACCCTCGCCGAGCTGGTGCCCGGCACGGTGACCGTGGCGGTCAACGCCGCCGGGTTCCGGCCGCGCGCGCTGCCCGTCGAGGTCGGCGGCACCGGGGTCACCCGGGTCGAGGTCGACCTGGAGGCCGGCGCCCGGGTGCAGGGCGTCGTCAAGGCGCCGCACGGCGCGCTGGCCGACGCCCGCGTCACGCTGGTCGACGCGGCCGGCAACGTGGTCGGCACCGCCACCACCGGGTCGGACGGGGCGTACGCCTTCACCGACCTGGACAGCGGCGAGTACACCGTCATCGCGACGGGCTACCCGCCGGTGGCCACCTCCCTGACCGTGAGCGGCCAGGGCGCGGACGGCCACGACATCGAACTCGCCCACCCCGGCGAGTAGCGAGACCCCGGCCCGTGGTGGCGTGCGCGCTCTGAGCGGAGGTGCGTACGCCGCCGCGGGCCGGTTTCTTTACGACCATTTTTTGAGCCTTTCCGAGGCTTCACCAGGCTTTCCAGGGAGAAAACGGGATGGGACTGACCGCGAGGATCCGAACGCGGGACGGATGGGCCGTGTCGCACGCGGTCGTCACGGTGACCGACATGACCGGCACGCAGGTACTGCGCGCCGAGGCGGACGCCGAGGGGGCCGTACGGGACAGCACCGAGCTGACGCCGGGCGCGTACACGGTGATCGTCACCGCCGTCGGCTACGCGCCGGCCGCGTCCAGCGCGATCGTGACCGCCAGCGGCCGGGCCGAGATCGGCACGGTCACGCTGGCCCGGCAGGGCGGCACCGAACTGCCGCCGCCGGGACCCTGGACCATCGACCCGGCGCACTCCAGCGTCGCCGCGGTCGCCCAGCACCTGGGCATCTCCAGCGTGCACGGCCGGTTCACGGACTTCGCCGGGCTGGTGGAGATCGCCCCGGACGACGTCACCAAGTCCCGGGTGGAGGCGGTCATCAAGGCCGCGTCCGTCGACACGGGCAACGGCATGCGGGACACGCACCTGAAGTCCGCCGACTTCCTGGACGTCGAACGCTTCCCCGACATCACCTACCGTTCCACCGGCGTCTCGGTGGCCGGCCGGGACCGCTGGACCGTGCACGGCGAGCTGGGCCTGCACGGCGTGGTCCGCCCGGTCGACCTGGACCTGTCCTACCTGGGCACCGGCGCCGACCCGTGGGGCGGCACCCGGGCGGCCTTCAAGGCCACCACCGAGCTGCGCCGCGAGGACTTCGCCATGAACTACAACCAGGTCCTCCAGGCCGGCATCGCCGCCATCGGCACCACCCTCAGGGTCGAGCTGGACATCCAGGCGGTGCAGGGGGACTCACTGCCGGCCGCCTGAGCCGGTCCCGCCGGTCCCGCCGGCCACCCGGTCCACCAGGTCCTGGCACAGGTCCCGCAGCTTGACGTTCCGGTTCTGCGAGACCCGGCGCAGCCGGTCCAGGGCGACCCGGGCGTCGACCCGTTCCCGGGACATCAGGATGCCGACCGCCTGATCGATGACGCTGCGGGACAGCAGGGCGGTGCGCACGTCGGCGACCGAGGAACGCTGCCGTTCGATGCGCAGCGCCGCGTCGACGGCACCGGCGGCCCGCTCCGCGAAGGCGCGGGCCGTCTCCCTGTCCTCCGCCAGCGAACCCGGCTCCAGGCCGTACAGATTGAGGGCGGCGCCGGTCTCGCCCTCCAGGGCGAGCGGCAGCGCCAGCACACAGCGCACGCCGGTGGCGCGCGCGTACTCGGTGTACGCCGGCCAGCGGGTCTCGGTGGCCAGATCGGGTACGTAACGCGGGCTCTCCGTCTGAGCCGCGTCCACGCAGGGACCGGAGCCGTTCTCGTACTGCCTGAGGTCCAGCCCGGCCGGCAGGCCCCGGCTGCCGGCCAGGGTCAGCAGCCGGTCGGAGCGGCGCACGGTGATGCTGCACGCGACGGCGCCGGACACGTCCCGCACCGCGCGGTCGGTGAGATCGCGCAGCAGGGTGTCGAGGCCCTGGCTGCGCACCAAGGCATGGTCCAGCGTGTCGGGCGGCTCGGCGGTCATGACCGTACGGATATCCCGTCACCGCTCGTTAACGCCTGGGGGCGCTTCGGTCCGGTCCGGTTCCCCGGCCCGGCTCAGCGCTCGCCGGTGCCCCGTCCACCCGGGGCCTCCTGGGTGTCGACGATGCGGCGGGCCAGGTCGCGCAGTTTGACGTTCTCCCGCTGGGACGCCTTGACCAGGCTCTCGAAGGCGCCGGCCGCGTCGATCTCCATGCGTTCCATCAGGATGCCGGTGGCCTGGCCGATCAGGTCCCGGGTACGCATCGCCTCGGTGAGCTGCTCGCGTTCGGTCGCCGAGTCCAGGGCCAGGCTGACGTGCGCGGTGAACAGCCGGCCGACCCGGGTGGCGTCGTCGTCGAAGGCGCGCGGGCGGCTGGCGTAGGCGGTCAGGACGGTGAGACTGCGCCGGTCGGAGCGGAGCCGCAGGGCCAGCGCGGAGCGCAGCCCGGAGTCGGCCAGCGCGGTGCCGGGCACCTCGGCCAGGCTGTCCTCCAGCCGGGCCACCGGCACCGACCACAGGCGGTCCAGGAACGGGTGCGGCTCCCGGCCCCCGGGGCGCGACTCCGCGGCCCGTACGGCCTCGTCGGTCCAGGCCAGCACCCGGCGCTGACTGCCGCGCTCGACCACCGAGATGCCCGCCTGCTCGGCCCCGGGCACCAGGGTCACCGCCAGCTTGACGGCGGTGCGCAGGGTGCCGCCCGGAGTGACCGTCGCGTGCAGTTCCCGAGCCGCCGCGGTCAGGACCTCGGCCAGCTCGAAACCAGCCGGAAAACGCGGCACATCGGTAAATTCGGACGCAGTCACCACGAACCTCTTCGGCATGCACGGCCATACGGCCGTGCGCAGGAGAGCTCCGCAGCACATTCCCGACTGCGAGCACAGGACGGACAGCACTCTAGCTGCTCGGTTGCACACAGGTGACGCCCGGCCGACCGTCCGCCCGAGCACCTTCCGCGCCCGGCCGTCGGCGTGGTGGAATGGGTGCCGGGTCAGGAAGCGGCCACCCCTTTTCGGAAGCCGGACGGACGTCTGTCAGGTGAGTGACGTGACCTTCCTCCCCCCACCCGGTGCGCCGCACGAACCACCGGGCAGCACCGTGCTCGCACTGCCCCCGGAGATCGACTTCTGCAACGCCCCGGGGCTGCTCCCGCTCGTCCTCGAAGCGGCCGGCCGCCGGCCCGGGGCCGAACCGCTGCGGCTGCTGGTCCTGGACCTGACCGGGACCGTCTTCATGGACTCCCAGGGTGTCCGGCTGCTCGACGAGGTACGCCACCGGCTGCCCGGCCGGGTCCGGCTGCGGCTGGTCGCCACCCCGCACGGCGTGCCCAGCCGCGTCCTCGAACTCTCCGGCCTGCGCCGGGACATACCGGTGCACGACAACGTCCCGGAGGCGCTGGGACGGGCCGGCGGGGCCGTGGCCTAGGCAATGGTGATCCGGCCTGGGGCAGCGGCCCAGGGTCCGCGGGGTGCCGGGACGGTGACCCGGGCTTCGCGGGTGGGGCGGCGGCCCCATGTCGGCGGGGCCGCCGCGCGGCGTGCGTGCCGGGCGCCGCGATGCCGCGCAGGTCCATCGGCAGCCCCCCCCTAAGCTGGGGGTATGGCACCGAACATCGCGACGAACACCCGCGTCTCCTTGGCCGAGTTGCTCGACTTCGTCCGGCCCCGGCACCGGGCGCTGCTGCTGACCCGGCGGGCCGACGGCGGCCCCCAGGCGTCGCCGCTGACCTGCGGGGTCGACGACGCCGGCCGGATCGTGGTCTCCACGTACCCGGAGCGGGCCAAGACCCGCAACGCCCGGCGTGACGCCCGGGTGAGCCTGGTCGTGCTGAGCGACGAGTGGAACGGCCCGTGGGTGCAGATCGACGGCACCGCCGAGGTCGTCGACAGCCCGGACTCGGTGGAGCCGCTCGTCGAGTACTACCGCAACATCGCCGGCGAGCACCCCGACTGGGCCGAGTACCGGGCGGCGATGCTCAAGCAGGGCAAGTCGATCATCCGGGTCACCCCCGGGAAGTGGGGGCCGGTGGCCACCGGCGGCTTCCCGGCGCGGCTGGCGGAGGAGGGCTGACGCCCCGCTCCGGACCGGCCGCGCCGGGACGCGGGTGCCGTCAGCTGTCGCCGGCCGGCTGGGTGAGGTCGTAGAAGGTGGCCGAACCGGCCGTGACCTCCTTGAAGTTCGCCTCCACCCAGGAGGTGATCTGCGCCGACGTACCGCTGTCGGAGTCGCTGCCCATGCCGCCCCCGGTGCCGCTGGAGACGAAGTAGTGGATCTTGCCGTCCGCCACGTACTTCTTGAACTGGGCCAGCGTGGGTGAGGGGTCGGTGCCGTTGAAGCCGCCGATGGCCATCACCGGGTCGCCGGTGGCCAGCTGGTAGCTGGCGGCGTTCTGGGCGCCGATCGCGGCCGCCGCCCAGGTGTAGTCGTCGGCGTCGGTCTCCAGCAGCTTCTTGGCCGCGGAGTCGACGTCGGCACCGTTGAGCAGGCCGCCCATGCCGCCGCCTCCGCCGCCCATGCCGCCGCTCTCGGCGCCGCCCTGGGGCAGCTGGGTGCCGCCGTTCTGGTTCTGGCCGGGCATGCCGCCGCCGGGGAAGCCGCCGGTGCCGCCCGTACCGCCGGTGCCGCCGGGGGCGTTGCCGCCGCCCTGCTGGTTCTGGCCCGGCATGCCGCCGCCCTGGCCGGTGCCGCCCGGCATGCCGCCGCCACCGCCGGGTCCGCCGCCCTGGCCGCCGCCGCCCGGGCCGCCCATCATGCTCGCGCCGGACGGACCGGCCGTGACGATGGAACCGGTGTGGCCCTCGGCGAGGGTGCTCAGCGTGTACGCGGTGGGTCCGGCCAGCGCGGCCGCCAGGCCCAGTGCCGCCGTGGCCAGCGCCAGTTGCCGGGACAGCCGCCCGGCGAAGACCAGACCGAGCGCGGCCACCAGACCGCCGACCAGGACCAGCCACTTCAGCCACGGGAAGTAGTCGGGCGTGCGGTTGAGGAGTACGTACCCCCAGGCCGCGGTCGCCGTGACGGTGGCGGCCAGCACGAGCGCGACCCACAGCTCACGCCGCTTCTCCCACAGCGCCGCGGCGCCGATGCCGACCACGGCGGCCAGGTAGGGGGCGAGGGCGATCGTGTAGTACTGGTGGAAGATGCCGGCCATGTAGCTGAAGACGGCCATCGTCATCACCAGCGAGCCGCCCCAGGCCAGCAGCGTGGCCCGGGCCGCGTCGGTACGGGCCGCCCGGCGGGTCAGGACCAGGGCGCCGACCAGCAGGATCAGGGCGGCCGGGAGCAGCCAGGAGATCTGGCCGCCGATCTCGGAGTTGAACATCCGGTCCCAGCCGGTCTCGCCCCACTGGCCGGTGCCGCCCGTGCCGCCACCGCCGCCGACGCTGCCGGTCTCCTCGCCGTTGATCCGGCCGAGCCCGTTGTAGCCGAAGGTCAGCTCCAGGAAGCTGTTGTTCTGCGAGCCGCCGATGTACGGCCGCGAGGAGGCCGGCCACAGCTCGACGATCGCCACCCACCAGCCGCCGGCGACGATCATCGCCACGGCCGCCAGGCCCAGTTGCGCGAACCGCTTGCGCACCCGGACCGGCGCGCAGACCGCGTACACCACGGCCAGCGGCGGCAGGATCAGGAACGCCTGGAGGGTCTTGGCGAGGAACGCGAAACCGACCGCCGCCCCGGCCCACAGCAGCCACTTGGTGCGGCCGTCCTCCAGGGCGCGGGTGACGAAGTACACAGTGAGCGCCATCAGCAGGGCCAGCAGCGCGTCCGGGTTGTTGAACCGGAACATCAGCGCCGCCACCGGCGTCAGCGCGAGCACCGCCCCCGCGATCAGTCCGGCCACCGGTCCGAACCGGCGGCGCACGCCCGCGTACAGCACCGCGACCGTGCCGACGCCCATCAGCACCTGCGGGGTCAGGATCGCCCACGAGTTGAGCCCGAAGATCCGGACCGACAGCTCCATCGGCCACATGAACGCCGAGGGCTTGTCGACGGTGATGGCGTTGGCCGAGTCGAGGGAGCCGAAGAAGAACGCCTTCCAGGACTGGCTGCCGGCCTGCACGGCCGCCGAGTAGAAGGAGTTGGCGTAGCCGGAGGCGCTCAAGTTGTAGAGGTAGAGCGCCGCGGTGACCAGCAGCAGGCCGAGGAAGGCCGGGCGGGCCCAGCGCGGGTCCTCGGGACGGCCGCGCCACAGTCTCCGTGCCAGGGGCTGCTTCGGCGCCTCGGGAGGCCCGGTCGGGGGCTCGGTCGGAGGCCCGGTCGGAGGCGGGGTCGGGGGCGGGCCCTCGGTGGCGGGGTCGGTGGCCCCCTGCCCGGTCGTCGCGTCGAATTGCGTGGTCATCGGGGGTTCCTCGGGTCGGTGTCGGCGGGGAGCCGCGTCATCGCGTCCCGGTGGGTCTCGTACGGGGCGGCCGGGCGCCGCGGCAGCGGGGGGTGGCCGTAGGGGTTCGGGTCGTACGGGGCCGTCGGCCGGTGGCCGGCCACCACGGTGGACGGCTCGGGGACGCCGGGGCGGTCCTCGTCCCGCTCCGGGAACACCCACGCCCGGAAGAGCAGGAACCGCAGCACCGTCGCCGCGAGGTTGGCGGCGATGAGCACCGCCAGTTCGGTGGAGTGCGCCGCGCCGTCGGTGGCCGCGTTGAGGGCGGCCAGCGAACCGCTGGTCAGCACCAGGCCGATGCCGAACACGACCAGGCCCTGGGCCTGGTGCCGGACCGCGCCGCCGCGGCCGCGCACGCCGAAGGTCAGCCGCCGGTTGGCGGCGGTGTTGGCGACCGCCGAGACCAGCAGCGCGAGCGCGTTGGCGATCTGCGAGCCGGAGAAGGTCCGGAAGCCGCTGTAGAGGAGCAGGTAGAAGAGGGTGGAGAGGGCGCCGACGACGCAGAACCCGACGAGCTGCCGGGTCAGTCCGCGCGGCACGTCCTTGATGTCCCGGTCGCGCGGGTCGTCGCCGAACGGCCGGGCCAGCCGGTCCAGCGGCAGCGAACCGGTGGCCAGCGCGCGCCCGACCCGCCAGACGCCCTTGAGGTCGTCGGTGGCCGTCTTGACGATGTGCACGGTGGAGTCGGGGTCGTCGACCCAGTCGACCGGGATCTCGTGGATGCGCAGCCCGGCGCGCTCGGCGAGCACCAGCATCTCGGTGTCGAAGAACCAGCCGGTGTCCTCCACCAGCGGCAGCAGCACCTGGGCGACGTCCCGGCGGATCGCCTTGAAGCCGCACTGCGCGTCGGAGAAGCGGGCCTGGAGCGAGCCGCGCAGGATGAGGTTGTAGGAGCGGGAGATGAACTCCCGCTTCGCGCCGCGCACCACCCGGGAGGAGCGGGCCAGCCGGGAGCCGATCGCGAGGTCCGAGTGGCCGGAGATCAGCGGGGCGACCAGCGGCAGCAGTGCGTTGAGGTCGGTGGACAGGTCGACGTCCATGTAGGCGAGGACCGGGGCGTCGGACGCCGACCAGACGGTCCGCAGAGCCCGGCCGCGGCCCTTCTGCTCCAGCCGGAAGGAGCGCACCTCGGCCAGCTCCGCCGCCAGCCGCGCCGCTTCCTGCGGGGTGGTGTCGGTGGACGCGTTGTCCGCGATCGTGATGCGGAAGGCGTACGGGAAGGTGCGGGCGAGGTGCTCGTGCAGTCTGCGCACGCACGGCTGGAGGTCCTTCTCCTCGTTGTAGACGGGGATCACTACGTCCAGGACAGGCGTACCGGCCCCCGCGGCCGGGAGGTGCTCCCGCGCCGGCAGGGTGCCCGGAGAAGAGTCGGTTCGCATGGCACCGACTTTTCTCAACCGCCCTGTCGCACCCGTGTGGTGACGCTGTGCTGCGACTGTGAGTGCGATGCCCAGTTTGTCCGGGGGTCGGGCGGGCCGGCCACGGGAGCGGGAAGCGCGGGTACATACACGGTGAACACCGTCCGTCCGGGCACGCTGTCCACGGTCACCGCGCCGCCGTGCGCGGTCGACACGGCCTGCACGATGGCCAGCCCCAGGCCGGTCGAACCGGTGGCCCGGGAGCGGGCGGTGTCGCCGCGCGCGAACCGTTCGAAGACGCGCGGCAGCAACTCGGCCGGGATGCCCGGCCCGTTGTCCTCGATGTCCAGGCAGTGCCAGGTGCCCTGGCGGCGCACCCGGGCGGTGACCGTGGTGCCGGGCGGGGTGTGGTTGCGGGCGTTGCCGAGCAGGTTGACCAGCACCTGCTGGAGCCGGGCGGCGTCCGCCGAGACCAGCGCCGGTTCGTCGGGCAGGTCGAGGCGCCAGTTGTGGTCCATACCGGCCGCGCGGGCGTCGCTGACGGTGTCCACCACGAGCGGGACGAGGTCGGTCTGCTCGAACTGGAGCGGCCGTCCGGCGTCCAGCCGGGCGAGCAGCAGCAGATCCTCGACGAGCAGGGTCATCCGGCCCGCCTCGGACTCGATCCGGCCCAGCGCGTGCCGGGTGTCGGGCCCGACCTGTTCGCGTCCTCGGCGGGTGAGTTCGGCGTACCCGCGGATGGAGGCGAGCGGGGTGCGCAGCTCATGGCTGGCGTCCGCGACGAACTGCCGGACCCGGGTCTCGCTCTCCTGCCGGGCGTGCAGCGCGCCGTGCACATGGTCGAGCATGCGGTTGAGCGCGGCGCCCACCCGGCCGACCTCGGTGTGCGGGTCGCACTCGGACTCCGGGACCCGCTCGTTGAGGTTGACCTCGCCGGAGTGCAGGGGGAGTTCGGAGACCCGGGTGGCGGTGGCGGCGACCTTGCGCAGCGGGCGGGTGGCCACGCCGACGATGATCAGTCCGGCCAGCGAGGCGGCGATCAGGCCGGCCGCGGTGACGCTCACCTCGACGATGATCAGGGTGTTGATGGTGTTGTCGACGTCGGCGGTCGGGATGGCGACGTAGAAGGCGCCCCTGGTGCCCGACTTGTAGGTGACCCGGTACTCGCCGAGGCCGGGTACCTCCACGGTGTGCTCGTGGCCGTCCTGGGGCACGGCGGCGAGCGCGGCGGTCTGCGCGGCGTTGAGCGATTTGGCGTCCAGCGAGTAGTCCTCGTCGGACTTCTTGCCGTACGCGGCCTCCGTGATCTCGCCGTCGACCACCTTCGCCGCGATGGTGGCACCGGGCTGCGGGCCGTGCGAGACGAAGTCGGTGACGTCGGTCATCTCGTCCAGCTTCTGCCCGTCGTCCTTCTGGGCGTCGGGCTTCGCGTCGCCGACGACGCCATCGCTGCCGCTGCCCTTGCCGGTGTCCGTCGGGCTGCCCGGGGGCGTGAAGTCGCCCGAGGCGCGCATGGCGACCTCACCGAGCTGCCCGTCCAGCTGCTCGTACAGATGCGACCGCAGCGCCAGCGTGGTCACGCTGCCGATCACCGCGCACACCACCGCGATCAGCGCCACCGACGCGACGACGAGCCGCGTCCGCAGGGTGCGCGGACGCGGCCGACGCGGGCGCCGGCGCGGTCGCCGGCCCGTCATGACACCGCGGGCTTGATCAGGTAACCGGCGCCGCGCCGGGTGTGGATCATCGGCTCGCGGCCGGCGTCGATCTTGCGCCGCAGATACGAGATGTACAGCTCGACGACGTTGGCCTGGCCGCCGAAGTCGTAGGACCAGACCCGGTCGAGGATCTGCGCCTTGCTGAGCACCCGCCGCGGGTTGCGCATGAGGAAGCGGAGCAGTTCGAACTCGGTGGCGGTGAGGTGGATGTTGTCCCCGCCGCGCGTCACCTCGTGGCTGTCCTCGTCGAGGGTGAGGTCACCGACGACCAGTACGGAGTCGGACCGGCGGTCGGCCGCGCCGGACCGGCGGATCAGCCCGCGCAGCCGCGCGACGACCTCCTCCAGGCTGAACGGCTTGGTGACGTAGTCGTCCCCGCCCGCCGTCAGCCCGGCGATACGGTCCTCGACCGCGTCCTTCGCGGTCAGGAACAGCACCGGCACATCGGGCAGCTCGCGCCGCAGCCGGCCGAGCACGCTCAGCCCGTCCATGTCCGGCAGCATCATGTCCAGTACGACGGCGTCGGGGCGGAACTCGCGGGCGGTCTGGATCGCGCCCTGTCCGTCCCCGGCACTGCGGATCTGCCAGCCTTCGTACCGCAGGGCCATGGACAACAGTTCGGTGATCGACAACTCGTCGTCCACCACAAGCACTCGGACGGGGCTCCCGTCCGGCCTCAGCAGTTCGGTGCGCCCCTGGGGCGAGGTCGTGGTCATGTTCCAAACCATGTCGGGGACCTCTGAGAGCACGCTTTCCACAACCTGTGATTTATCTGAGAAACCCACAGGCACCTCTCAGGAAACCTCTTCCCCATGGTCGGGGGGCTTGGCGGAGGCGGGGAGGAAGGGGGGATGGGCGGGGCGGGGGGCGGATCCGGGGGGGGCGGAGCTGGGGAGGGGGGTGGCGGGGCTGGGGCGCTCGGTGGGGCCGGGGGGCCCGGGGGCCGGGGGCTGGTGGACCCGGGGGCCCGGCCGGGGGCCGGTGGACCCGGGTACCGGCAGACCCGCGAGACTGGCGGACGCGGACCGGGGGTACCGGCGGGACCGGCGGACCCGGGGGGGGGGCGGGGGTTGTCGTGCGCCTGGGGCGGAGGCGGGGGCGCGGGCCTGAACGCCGGACCGGATGTGGACCGGGAAGGGGCGGAACCGCGCGCACCAGCGCCAGGATCCGGCGCTCAACCGGTCGTTGAGACCGTGGCGCACGAACGCCGGGATCCGAAACGCACCGAACACCGAAACCGTCACGCACGGCCGCCGGGACCCCATACGCACCGAACACCGAAACCGTCAGACACGGACGCTGAGGCTCCCACGTACCAGGCAGCAGGGCCCGCCGCGCGCGGACGCGAAACCGCCACGCCCGGCCGCAACCACCACGCCCAGCCGCAACCACCACGTCCGGCCGCCGAGGCCATACGCACACCAGGCCGCAGGACCCGCCGCGCACCCCCCGTATAAATGCCGGTACGCACCGGCCGGCAAGCTCGCCCGCCGCACACCGCCGGCGACCGGCGTCAGAACAGCCCGGCGTCAGAACAGCCCGTCCTGCCGCCCTTCGGCCGCCACCGCCCGCAACGCCCGCACCGGCAGGTCGAACCGGTCCTCATCGCCGGCCGGCCCCAGTCCCCATCCGCTCATCAGCCGCGTATCCAGTACGACGACCCCACGCGCCGTCGCCAGATGCAGATCCGGCCCGGCCGCCGCCACCAGCTCACCACCGACCGTCCCTCCCCCGACCAGCTCGGTCACCTCTGCCACCGGCGGAGCGGCGCCGGACGCCTCCGCCAGCCCGAACACCCCGGCGTGATCGACCGCCCGGAACGGCTCCGGCGTCAACGCCTCCGGCCAGCCGCGCAGTCCCACCGCCCGCCCGTGCAGTTCCTCGATCTCCGCCGCGCGCTCCGCCGCCGTACCGGGCAGCACCGCCCGCACCGCGCGCTTGTGCGCGTACGGAATCCGGTCGGGCACCCGCAGGGCGGCCCGCAGCAACTCCTCCGTGCGCCGCGCGGCCATCAGCGGCCCGCTGCCCAGCCAGCCGAAGCAGACCGCCCCCTGCTCCAGCAACCGGGCCGGCCCGCGCTCCAGCGCGGTGATCCCGACCTTCACCAGCCCGGGCCCGAACCAGGCCAGATACACCCGGTACGGACGCGGGTCGTCCGCGATCGTGTCGGCGGCCACCGAGTGCACCCGGTCCAGCCGGGCACACTCCTCGCACCGGCCCCCCGTACTCCGCCCCGGCACGACCGCCCCCAGCGGGCAGACGTTCCCCCGCGCTCCCGCACATCCGCGTCCACCCCCTTCCGCGACCCCGAAGGC
This sequence comes from Streptomyces sp. NPDC023723, assembly GCF_040639815.1. Classification (NCBI taxonomy): domain Bacteria; kingdom Bacillati; phylum Actinomycetota; class Actinomycetes; order Kitasatosporales; family Streptomycetaceae; genus Streptomyces; species Streptomyces sp. NPDC023723. The sequence goes on along the minus strand of NZ_JBFAAP010000003.1, from coordinate 341,650 downwards.
CACCCGCTTTCCCCAGGTCAGCGCAGTACGCCGCCCGCCGTCCCAGACCAGCACGGGCCCCTCCGCCGACCACCGGAGCCCCGCGCACCGCCACATCCGTGCCATCTCTGTCGAGAGTAGAGCCCACCACTGACAACGCCCCCGCCCGGCCAGGGCCGCACGGCGCCGGCGGAACGGGGGAAAGGCAAGAGGCCCTGTGGATCTCTCCACAGGGCCTCTTGCTCGGTTGTGCACTCGGCAGGATTCGAACCTGCAACCTTCTGATCCGTAGTCAGATGCTCTATCCGTTAAGCTACGAGTGCTTGTCTTGCTGCTGTTCTGTTGTCGTCCCCGCCCCGTTCCTTCCGGCCCGTCGCGGCGACAGGAAGAACATTACATGACTGCCGCCGCCATGTGAAATCCGTTTGCCCTACCCCTTGTGACCTGCGGAAACGACGAAGCCCCGGCCGGGGCCGGGGCTTCGTGTTCTCGTGCGGAGGCGGAGGGATTTGAACCCTCGATGGGCTTTAAAACCCAAACCGCATTAGCAGTGCGGCGCCATAGACCGGACTAGGCGACGCCTCCAGACAACGCAGCCCCTCGCGTGAGCGCGAGCGGTGCCTGCCGATGATGACACAGCCGAGCGTGGTGTCACCAATCGGCCCCCACGGTACTAGGCGGGCGGCCCGCAGGGCAAAGTCCTTACCGTCGTCAGGGCGACCGCAACGTCCGGCGGGTTGACGCGTTGATCAGGTCATGTTGCATGTCATCCGCCTCCTCGGCGCCACCGCCCTCGGCATCGCCGCCCTCTCCCCCCTGTCCGCCGCCGCGCCCGTCGCCGCCACCCCCGCCGCCCCGGCCGACCACCTCGCCCCGCCACCCGTGAGGGACGAGGACCGGGCCGATCACCTCACCGTCACCGTGCGCGACGCGGGCGACGGCAGGGACGGCACGTACGAGCTGTACTGCCGTCCCGGCGGCGGCAGCCATCCCGACCCGGACGGCGCCTGTGCCGTGGTCGACCGGAGCACGCGGGCCGGGCAGGACGCCTTCGCCCCCGTCCCCGAGGGCAGCATGTGCACCTTCCAGTACGGCGGCCCGGCCACCGCGCACATCACCGGCACCTGGGCCGGCCACCGCGTCGACGCCGCGTACGACCGGCGCGACGGCTGCCAGATCGGCCGCTGGGACCGGCTGGTCCCGCTCCTGCCCGACCTGCGGCCCACTGTCTGAGCGGTCCGAGGACGGCCGGTACAGACCGGGGACAGGGGGCGGAACGGTTCCGCGAAGGTCTCGCAAAGGTCCCGCGACGTCAGGGCGCACGGACACGCGTTCTACGTCACTTCGACGTGCGACCTCCCTCGCATCCGGCGCCGCGGGCGCGACCCCAGCCCTTAGACTCCCTCGGGTGACACGTCGCGGGCCGGTTGGCAAGATGGCCCGAGCGGTCGGCAAGGTGCGGTAACAGGGAGGAAGGCGTCTCGTGAGCGGCAGGCCATCCCGGGGCGCTGCTCGCCTCGCAGCCATACTGGACGCGCTGCCGGACGCGTTGGTCCTGGTCAACGCCAACGGAACCGTCGTCAACGCGAACACCATCGCGCTGGAGGCATTCGAGGCGCCCGGCACCGCGCTGGTCGGCCGCGGGCTGCTGGACCTGCTCCCGGAGTTCGACTCCAAACTCATCCCCGGCTCCATGCGGCGCCCCGACCACATCGACCCCCGGGCCCGCACCAAGCCGACCCGCATGGTCGCGCGGCGCACCGACGGCTCCGAGTTCCCCGTCGAGGTGGCCAGCGCCAACCTCGACTCCGGCCAGCCGGCCTACGACGCCTACGGCTCCCCCGGCGACGAACTGCTGATGCTCGTCGTCCGCGACCTGTCCGGCACCGTCGACACCGAGGCCGAACTGGCCCGTTCGCAGCGGCAGACCGAGATGATCCTGCGGGCCGCGGCCGAGGGTGTCGTCGGCACCGACACCGACGGCCGGATCGTCCTGGTCAACCCGGCCGCTGCCCAGATCCTCGGCTACCGCGCCAGCGACCTCGGCGGCCGCGAGCTGCACACCCTCGTCCTGCACTCCCGCGCCGACGGCTCCCCCTTCCCGTACGACGAGTCGCCGCTCGCCGACACCCTGCGGTCCGGGCGCAAGCACCGGGTGCGCGGGCAGGTGGTGTTCACCAAGAGCGGCGACCCGTTGCCGGTGGACCTGACCACCGCCCCGGTCCGCGACGGCGACCAGCTCGTCGGCGCCGTGATGACCTTCACCGACCGGCGGCCCTACGACGCGCTGCTGGAGGAGAAGGAGCAGGCAGCCGAGCGGCACGCGGCGGAGCTGGAACGGCTCGCCGAGGAGCACACCGCCGAGCTGACCGCGCTGCGCGAACGGCACACGGCCGAGCTGGAGGAACTGCGCGAGCAGCACGAGGAGACGCTGGCCGCGAACGAGGAGCGGTACGCCGCGCTCGGCGAGCGCGAGAAGGACCGGTACGAGGCCCTGTCCGGCCGGCACGAGCAGTTGCTGACGCTGCTCGGCGCCTCGCTGCGCGGACCGCTGGAGGAGCTGCGGCGGGAGCTGGCCGCGCTCGCCTCCGACGACGCCGGGCAGCTGTGGCCCGAGGCCAACCAGGTGCTGCACCACCTCTCGGCGGGCTACTCCCGCATCACCACTCTCATCGACAACGTGCTCGGCTACCAGCGCCTCGACGCCCAGGGCAGCGAGGGCGGCGGGGTCGCACGCACCAAGGTCATGCTCGACGCGGTCGTCGCGGCCGGGGTCGACGGCGCGGTGGAGCTGGTCGGGCCGGGGCGGGTGCAGTTCGCCGTGCACGCGCCGCCCATCGAGGCCGAGGTCGACGCCCGGCTGCTGGCGACCGCCCTCGCGCACCTCGTCGCCGACGTCGCCGGAGTCGACGCGACCGGCAACGCGCCCGTCTCGGCGGGCGGTTACATGGACAACACCGTCGTGGTGGCCGCCGCCCAGCGCGGCGAGGTGGTCCGCATCGAGGTACGCGGGCCGTACGCCGGTGGAGACCCGGTGCACCAGCCGATCGTCCGCGGCATCGTCCGGGCCCACGGCGGCGTCCTCCAGACGCACGAGGTGCCGGGGATGAGCGGCAGCGCGTACGTCCTCGAAGTCCCGATCGGCGGTGGGGCGGGGGCCGTCGAGGCCGCCGTACCGGCTCCCGCCGGGGTCGTCGCGGTCCCGGACCAGCCGGTCTCCGGCGAGCCGGGACCCGGCGGTGGCGGAGGCCGGCGCCGGGCGCGGCGCGCCTCGGTCGACGCCTTCCTGGAGAGCGAGGTCGGAGGGCCCGGCGGGGGCGGTGGCACGGAAGGCGTTACGGAAAGCGGTACGCCGACCGGCCGGCGCAGGCGGCGCGCGGTCCCGGAGCCCGCGGCGGCGCCGGCCCCTGCCCCGGCCGACGGGTCCGGGCGGCGGCGCGGGCGGCCCGCGGAGGACGCGGGTGGCGGCCCGGCCGCTCTGGAGGCGTCGGCCGCAGGACTTCCCGGGGTCACCGAGGGGGCCGTCGTCACGGCGGCCGAGCACGCCGCCGGGACCGCGGCCACGGGCAACAACCTGGGCGGGACGGTTCCGCCGCGCGGCATGCCCGGCCCCGAGGCCGCCGGGCGGCGCGCCCTCGGCCGCGACGGCGAACAGCACGCGTTGCCGCCGGCGCTGCCCGCGCAGGGCGGCGAGGGCGGCGAAGGCGGTGCGGGGAACCAGGACGAGCAGTCCGAGGCGGGTCAGCCGACCGGGCGCCGGCGCCGGGCCCTGGCCTCGGCGGCCGAGCGCGCCGCCGCACAGGAGGCGGGCCCGCGCCAGGTCTTCGCCCTGCCACCGGCCGACGCGGACCGCCCGTCCACGGCGGTTTCCGAGCAGGGGGTAGGGGTGCCGGGGGCACCAGATATGCCGGGTATGCCGACGATGCCGGGAGTGGCTCAGGCTTCGGTGGCACCAGGGGGTGCGCATCCGGGGGGTGCGCAGGCTTCGGTGCCCGGACAGGGTTCCGTGCCGGGACAGGGATCGGTACCGGCTGCGGGTCAGGCGCAAGCGCGGGTGCAGGCGCAGGCGCGGGTGCAGGCGCAGGCGCGGGTGCAGGCGCAGGCGCAGGCTCAGGTGCCAGTACCGGCTGCGGGTCAGGTTCCCGAGCAGGGGCAGGGACCGGGACCGGTCGCGGTTCCGGGCGCGGGACCATCTCCGGTCGCGGCCCCGGGACAGCCCCCAGCCACGGCTTCGGGACAGCCATCGGTCGCGGCTCCGGGCCAGGTACCGGGACAACAGGTACCGGTTCCGGGGCAGATGACGGTCCCCGCTGCCGGGCAGGCCCCGGGCCCGAACACCGGACAGGCCCCTGTTCAGGTCCCCGGGCAGATGCCCATCCAGGCGACGGGGCAGATCCCCGTACCGGCTCCGGGCCAGACTTCCGTACCGGCTCCGGGGCACCCCCCGGTCCCGGCCGGGGGGCAGCCGTCCGGGTCGGCTCCGGGCCGGATGCCGGTCCAGGCCACGGTCCAGGTCCCCGGGCAGATGCCCGTCCAGGCACCGGGACAGCACCCCGTACCACCGGCCCCCGCCGCAGGCCACGCCCCGCTCCCGGCGCACGCCCCGGTCGCCCCTTCTCCCAGCCCCGTCGGCGGGGTGACGGGGGACGGTGGGCGGCATGACGCCGTTCCGCAGGATCAGGCCGACGAGCACACCCCGCCGCAGCCGCACCCCACCAACGCGCCGACGGGTCGGCGCCGCCGGGCGGTCGGCGCGCCGCCGGAGCCGTTGGACGCGGGGGAGGCGGACGGTCAGCCGCTGCCCCCGCAACCGGCACCGGCACCGGCGTCCTCCCGCCCGCAGCCGTGGCCCGCCGCCGGTGACACCTCCGGCGCCGGTCTCCCCGTACCGCCGCAGGCGCCCGCCGCCGAGACCACCTCCGGGCGGGGCACCCCGCTGCCGCCGGAGAACGCGCCCCGGGCGGCCCAGCCGCTGCCCGCCGAGGCCGCGGCCCCGGTCGATCCCGACTCCACGCAGGGGCGGGCGATCAGTGTGCGGACGCTGGGGCAGGGCATGCCGTTCAACCGGCAGGCGGCCCAGGTGCAGCAGCCGACGGCCACGCCCGCCCCGCACCACCCGAACGGTTCCGGCCGCCGCCGCAAGCTCGGTACCCCGCCCGACCCGGCCGCCGGCCGCCCGGAGCCGGGCACGCAGGCGACGCCGGGGGCGGCCCGCCCGCATCCCGAGCAGCCGGCCCGGATCGGGCAGCCGACCGAGGGCACCGGACGGTCGTACGCCATAGGAGCACCGGACAAGGACGCCGCCGAGGGGCCCGAGCCGCTGGACGGGCCCGGCGGGGCGGTGGAGGTCGCCGATCCGCCGCGGCCGCAGCCGATGGACGACGAGCTGCCGCCGGAGCCGCTGGACAACCCGCGCCGGCTGCTGGTGTGGCCCGCGCCGGACGTCAGTACCCAGCAGGCGCTGAGCGACCGCGGTTACCGGCCGGTCGTCGTGCACTCGCGCGAGGAGGTGGACGCGCAGATCGCGGCGTTCCCCGCCGCGCTGTTCGTGGACCCGCTGACCGGGCCGATCACGCGTACCGCGTTGCAGTCGCTGCGGCAGGCCGCCGTCGCGGCCGAGGTGCCGGTGATGGTGACCGCCGGGCTGGGGCAGGCGTCCCGGGACGCCGCCTACGGGGCCGATCCGGCCGTACTGCTGAAGGCGCTGGCGCCGCGGGACAGTGAGCAGCATCCGCCGCGGGTGCTGCTGATCGAGGAGCACGCGGAGATCGCGCTGGCGCTGACGGCGACGCTGGAGCGGCGCGGGATGCAGGTGGCGCGGGCCGCGAGCGACGCGGACGCGGTGACGCTGGCGGGGCAGTTCCGGCCGAACCTGGTCGTGATGGACCTGATGCGGATGCGGCGGCGGGAGCCGGGCGCCGGGTTCGCCGGGATCATCGACTGGCTGCGCGCCAACGGGCAGCTCAACCGCACTCCGCTCGTCGTCTACACCGCCGCCGTCGACCAGGCCGACCTGCCGCGGCTGGCCTCGGGGGAGACGGTGCTGTTCCTCGCGGAGCGGTCCACCAGCGCCGAGGTGCAGGCCCGGATCGTGGAGCTGCTGGCCCGGATCGGGACTAATTGACGGCCTTCGGCTCGGCGGCCCGGCGGCCCGGCCCATCGACCCTCGGCTGACCGCCCCTCGGCTCACCGGCCCCCGGCTCAGCGCCCCTCGACGGCGATGATCCTGCGGGCCGCCTCCTTGATGGAGGTGCGCAGGCGGGCGGCGTCGGGGACCTCGCCGCCGACCAGGATGCGTTTCATCTGGGGGACGACCATCGCCCAGTTGGTCATCGCGACCAGCAGGAAGAGGAGGTCGGCGGCGGGGATCGCGTCGGTGACCACGCCGCGCCGCTGGCCGTCGCGCAGGGCGGCGACCTTGCGGACGTAGTGCTGCTGGCGTTCGGCCTCGTGCGGGAGTTCTTCCGCGCCGTACTCCAGGCCCTCCCAGAAGAGCAGGCGCAGCAGCTCGGGGTGGTCGGCGTGGTAGTCCATCAGGCGGTCGATCCAGCCCTCGATGTCGTCCGGATCGACGGGGACCGCTATGGCCAGGTCGAGCATCTTGTGCTCGAGGACGGTCGCGAACAGCTCCGTCTTGTTGCCGTAGTAGGCGTAGATCAACTGCTTGTTGGCCTCGGCCTCGGCCGCGATCCGGTCGATGCGGGCGCCCGCGACCCCGTGCGCGGCGAATTCCGCCACCGCCGCCGCGAAGATCCGCGCCTTGGTGGCTTCGGGGTCCCTTGCTGACATGCGGCCAGAGTATCCGCCCGGCTCGGTAACCAACTGTTTGGTTGACCGGACGGGAATGCGGCGGCACGCTCTTGGGTTGTCACCTACCAACCAACCAGTTAGTTGTAAGACTGGTCACCCGACTGGTCACCGGACTGGTCACCGGCCTGGTCACCGGCCTGGTCACCGGCCTGGTCACCGAACTGGTTGCAAGTCAGCGTGCGCGCGAAGGAGTCGTCCCGCCCCATGTCGTCACCAGCACCCACCACCGAAGCGTCCGGAACCGGACCCGGGGCGGCGGCCCGCGCCGCCACCCCGCGGCCCACCCTCCGCTCCCGCCTCTTCCTCCCCCTGATCGCCGTCTGCACGGCCGCCACGGCCGCCAACATCTACATAGCGGCCCCGCTGCTCCCCCTCATCGCCCGCGACTTCGGCTCCACCCCCTCGGCGGTGGCCTGGCTCGCCTCGGTCGCGCAGTTCGGCTACGCGGCCGGCCTGCTCTTCTTCGCCCCGCTCGGGGACCGGGTGAACCGGCGGCGGCTGGTCGCCGTGCTGACGCTGGCCGCCGCCGTGGCCCTGGTGGCCGGCGCGGCGACGAACGGGACGTACGCCCTCGCCGGTGCCGTACTGATCGCCTCGGCCGCCACCGTCGTACCACAGCTCCTGGTCCCGCTGGTCGCCCAGCGCGCCCCCGCGCACCACCGGGCCCGGCACGTCGCGGCCGTGATCGCGGGTCTGTTCACCGGCATCGTGGCGGCCCGGGTGGCCGGCGGCCTCGCCGGGCAGGCGTTCGGCTGGCGCTGGGTCTTCCTGGGCGCCGCCGCGCTGACCGCCGTGCTGGGCCTGGCGACCGCGGCCGTGCTGCCCCGGGAGACGCCCCGGCACAGCGGACCGCTGTTCGCCGGGCTCGCCGCGCTGCCGGGGGTGCTGCGGCACTCGCCCGACCTGTGGCGCGCGTGCGTGCGGCAGGCCGGGATGTACGGCGCGTGGAGCGCCATGTGGACCTCCCTGGCACTGCTCCTCACCGGTGGCAGCGCGGTCGACGGGTACGGCATGACCACCGCCGCGGCCGGGCTGTTCGGTCTCTTCGGGCTGACGGCGAGCGTGGTCGCGCCGCTCGCGGGCGGGCTGGTGGACCGGTTCGGCGCCGCCAGGGTGGTGCGGACCGCGTACGGGGTCGCCGCCGTGTCGGTGCCGCTGTTCTGGCTGGGCGGTCAGGTCATGGCGGCGCTGTGCGCGGCGGCGGTCCTGGTGCACGCGGCCCTGGTCGCCTCCCACATCGCCAACCAGACCCTCGCCCTGACCACCACCTCGGCCCCGGCCACCGCCAACACGGCCTACGTCGTCGCGGGCTTCGCGGGCGGCGCCACCGCCTCGGCCCTCGCGGGCACCGCCTTCACCCACTGGGGCTGGGGCGGTGTGTGCGCGGTGGCCGGGGCCTGGCTGGTGCTGGGCTGGGTGACGACTTCGGTGCCGGCGCGCGGGAGCAGGGCGGTCACGGGGGTGTGACGGTGGGGTTCGGCGGACGGACGGACGTATGGGTGGGCTCGGGCTCCCGGCGGACGGACGGACGTATGGGTGGGTTCGGGCTCCCGGCGGACGTACGGGCGCGGGGGCAGGCGAGGTCACGAGCGGAGGGCGGCCCTCGGTGCTTTCCTGACCGCCCCCTGGACCGCCGCCCTGCCCCCTGGACCATCACCTTGCTCCCTGACTACCCCCTGGACCACCACCCTGCTCCCTGACTACCCCCCCTGACCGCCCTACGGACCCGAACGCCCCCCCGGTTCGCTCACAGCCGCGTGACCGGCAGCTCCCCCGCGGCGTACCGGCGGCGCAGCACCTTCTTGTCGAACTTGCCGACGCTCGTCTTCGGCACCGCCTCGATGACCGTCCAGCGCTCCGGGAGCTGCCACTTGGCGATTCCCCGCTCGTCGGCGAGGAAGGCGCGCAGGCTCTCGAAATCGGCGGTGGCGCCCTCCCGGAGGACCACCGTGGCCAGTGGACGCTCGCCCCACTTGTCGTCGGGCACGGCAACGACGGCGGCCTCGGCCACCTCGGGATGGGCCATCAGCGCGTTCTCCAGGTCGACGGACGAGATCCACTCGCCGCCGGACTTGATGACGTCCTTGGCGCGGTCGGTGAGGGTGAGATAGCCGTCGGGGGAGATGGTCCCGACGTCGCCCGTCTTCAGCCAGCCGTCCTCGCTGAACTTGTCGGCGGGACGCAGCGGTTCGGCGGCGGGTCCGCCGTAGTAGGCGCCGGCGATCCAGGGGCCCCGGACCTCCAGCTCACCGGCCGACTCGCCGTCCCAGGGCAGCCGTTCGCCGCCCGGGCCGGTGAGGCGGGCCTCGACGCCGGCCGCGAACCGGCCCTGGGTGAGACGGTACGCGAACTCCTCGTCGGTGCCGATGGTGTGGGCGGGCGGCAGGCACACCGTGCCCAGCGGGGACGTCTCGGTCATGCCCCAGGCGTGCCGCACCCGCATGCCCAACGCGTCGAACGCCTCCATCAGCGACGGCGGGCAGGCGGAGCCGCCGATGGTCACCTGGGTGAGGGAGGAGACGTCCCGGGGCTCGGCGGTCAGCTCGGCGAGCAGCCCCTGCCAGATGGTGGGGACGGCGGCGGCGTGCGTCGGCCGCTCGCTCTCGATCATCCGGGCCAGCGGCGCGGGCTGGAGGAACCGGTCCGGCATCAGCATGTTGACGCCGGTCATGAAGGTGGCATGGGGCAGACCCCACGCGTTCACATGGAACTGGGGCACGACCACCAGCGAGGTGTCCTGGTCGGTCAGGCCCATCGACTGGGCCATGTTGACCTGCATGGAGTGCAGATAGACGCTGCGGTGGCTGTACACCACGCCCTTGGGGTCGCCGGTGGTGCCGGAGGTGTAGCACATGGCCGCCGCCGCGCGTTCGTCCAGCTCCGGCCAGTCGTAGGCGGCCGGCTTCCCGGCGATCAGGTCCTCGTACTCGTGCACCTGGACGGCGGCCGCGGCGAGCGGGGCCCGGTCGCCCGCGCCGGAGACGATGACGTGCTCGACCGTCTTCAGGTGCGGCAGCAGCGGGGCGAGCAGCGGGATCAGCGAACCGTTGGTGATCACGACGCGGTCGGCCGCGTGGTTCACGATCCAGGCGAGCTGCTCGGGCGGGAGGCGGAGATTGAGGGTGTGCAGGACCGCGCCCATGGAGGGGATCGCGAAGTATGCCTCGATATGTTCGCTGTTGTTCCACATGAGCGTCGCGATCCGGTCGTCGTCGCCGACTCCCAGGTCGTCGCGCAGGGCGTGCGCGAGCTGGGCGGCGCGGGCGCCGATCTCGGCGAAGGAACGGCGGTGCGGCTCCCCCTCGCCGGTCCAGGTGGTCACCTGGGAGGTGCCGTGGACGGTCGACCCGTGGGTCAGGATCCTGGAAATGAGCAGCGGTACGTCCTGCATCGTGCTCAGCACGGTGACCTCCCGGGGCGACATTGCCTACGCGGCGGTAAGGGGTGCGCTGATTCTGCGCACGTACCACGCGGTATGTCACTAGGTATCGGTGATCGATCACCGATCGCACCCCGCTCGGCCCACTCGCGGGGCCGCGCCCGGCCGCTCGCGAAGGCCGGCCTCAGCCGCTCGCGGGCGCCCGCGTCACCTGGATATGCCGAGCTCGGGGTCGAGTTCCGGGTCGTCCCGGAGTTTGCCGAGGGCACGGGAGACCGCCGACTTCACCGTGCCGACGGAGACGCCGAGCACTTCGGCCGTCTGGGCCTCGCTGAGATCCTCGTAGTACCTGAGGACGACCATCGCCCGCTGGCGGGCGGGCAGCCGCAGGATCGCCCGCCACATCGCGTCGTGCAGCGCCTGCTGCTCGGCCGGGTCGCTGCCGCCGGGCACGGGCTCCGGCTCGGGCAGTTCGTCGCACGCGAACTCGTCGACCTTGCGCTTGCGCCACTGCGACGTCCGGGTGTTCAGCAGGGCCCGCCGGACATAGCCGTCCAGCGCGCGGTGGTCCTCGATCCGCTCCCAGGCGACGTACGTCTTGGTGAGCGCGGTCTGCAACAGGTCCTCGGCGTCGCTCGGGTTCGCGGTCAGCGACCGTGCGGTGCGCAGCAGCACCGGCTGCCGGGCCCGCACGTACGACGCGAAGGACGGGTACGCGAACGGCTGCTGCGGCGAGACCTTGGGCAGGGCCTTGGACAAGACCTGGGACGAGACCTGGGACGAAACCTGAGGCGAGACCTTGGGCGAGACCTCGGACGGAACCTTGGGTGAGACCTTGGGCAGAGCCTTCGACGAGGTCTTCGGCTGGGCCCTGGGCGAGCTCCTGGGCGAGCTCCTGGGCGGTGTCCTGCTCGGCGTCCTGGGGGACGTCCTGGCAGACGTCCTGGGCGAGGTCTGCGTCGCCGGCCTGGCGGCGTCCGATGCCCTGGTGCAGACGGGTGTGGTCATGTCTCAACGCTATGAGCGACGGATACGGCCCCGGATCGGCCGCAGGTCCCGAAGCGGGCTCCGCCTCAGGTTGTAGGGGTGGGGCCGGCTCCACCTCCTGAAGGTGGACGAGGGGTGGAGGCGAGTGAGGGTTCACCCCGTGCCAAGACCCTGAGGCCGGCCGTTGGGCGCGGGCCGGGGAGAGCCTTCGCGTCCGATGCCGGGAACGCCTGCGCGGCGGTACCGAAGTACCGCCGCGCGGACGCAACGCGACCCCAAGAAGCACACCCGCTCTTCAGCTTCGGAGCGAGGGACCGATGCCGGTGAGCCCGCACCCGCGCCGGCCCCTCAGCTCACCACCACAGCGGGGTGAAGTTGACGGAGACGTTGTCGTTGCCCTGGTTGATGTACGCGAACCGGGAGCCGTCGACCTGCGCGGTGTTGTTCTGGTTCGTGGCGCCCGAGCCGACCGCCTGCTGCTGCGTGGTCGCCGAGTTGCCGTTGTTGTCGTCGCCGACGCCGCTGCCGATGATGCCCGCGTAGGCCTCGGCGGCGGTCGAGCTGGATCCGTCGTCCGCGAGGGCGCCGTTGTCCGCGGTGGCCACGCCGGCGAAGAGGGCGGCGGCGAGCGGCAGGGCGGAGACGGCGGCGATGACGCGGGCGGTACGGATGCTTGCCATGTGTGTTCCTCCAGAAAGGTGCGCACCGGCTGCTGCCGAAGACGCGAGAAGTACCTGAACCTGATCTGAACCGACCTGTTCACCAGGGAAGTTGGCCATCCGCCCCGGTGCTGTGCACGACGTCGCGTGATCAGAGTTGCCCATCGGATCCCCGGCGAACCACCCCCCTCGCCCTGATTCGCCCTCAAGCGTGAGGACAAGTCGATAAACCCTTTTGCGCCCCTTGCGTCTCAGCTCAGGACAGGAGGGACAGCAACACCCCAAGCACCGCAAGAGGTGAAGCGTTCCGGCACACCCACCCCCAACCGTCCCGCCCCGGCGTGTCGCACGCACGCCCCTTCCCTTCATCGAACGCGCGTACGAAAATAAAGTCATGGCCACCACCGACCGGCAGGCCACGACGCTGGCCCTCGCACACGCCCTGTCAGCCGCCGAACGCGGCCTGGCCGTCATCCCGCTGTCCCGGACCAAACTCCCGGCGCTGCGCTCCCCCCACCGCGACGACCCCGACCCCGCCCCCTGCCACGGCGAGTGCGGCCGCCTCGGCCACGGGGTCCACGACGCCGCCACCGACCCGGCCCGCGTCCGCGAACTGTTCGCCGCCGCTCCCTGGGCCACGGGCTACGGCATCGCCTGCGGCCTGCCGCCGCACCACCTCATCGGCGTCGACCTGGACACGACACCGGACACCGGCTCCTCGACCGCCCTGCGCGAACTGGCCCTGCGGCACCTGTTCACGATCCCGCCCACGGTGGTCGTCCTCACCCCCAGCGGCGGCCGCCACCTGTGGCTGACCGGCCCGCCCGACGTCGTCGTCCCGAACTCGGCAGGCCGCCTCGCACCCGGCATCGACGTCCGCGGCGCCGGCGGCTACCTCGTCGGCCCCGGCTCCCGCACCCGGCACGGCGCGTACACCACGGCCCCCGGCACCGCGCACCTCGCGCCGGCGCCCTGCCCACGCGCCCTGCTGCGCCTCCTGCTCCCCGCGCCCCGCACACACCACCGCACCACCACGCCCGCCCCGTCCGCCGCCCACGGTCAGGGCCTCGTCCAGTTCGTCCGCTCCGCCCACGAGGGACAGCGCAACACCCGCCTGTTCTGGGCAGCCTGCCGCGCCTACGAGGAGGACCTCGGCCCCGCCCTCACCGACGCCCTGCTCACCGCGGCCCTCCACACCGGCCTGACCGAACAGGAGGCCCGCGCCACCTTGGCCTCGGCGGCACGAATGACGGGGCACCGGCCCTGACTGGCTGTCGAGTGTCACGGCCGACGACTGGCCGGGCGTAACACTGGGCGATCAGGCTGGCATTCCGGGAGGGGGAGTTGGCGGGCAGCGGTCAAGACGCCATACCAGCCGACAGGGAAGCCAGCGGAACGGCGGCGCCGGACATGGCGACGGCCCCTGACCATACGTACTGGTCAGGGGCCGTTCACCTGCGGTGGGTGTGGGATTTGAACCCACGGTGACATCGCTGCCACGACGGTTTTCAAGACCGTTCCCTTAGGCCGCTCGGGCAACCCACCCCGCTCCGGCCAGCTGGGGCGGAGCGGGTACAGCGTACCGGGAGCGGGCCGGTCAGTCGTCGCCGGACTTGGAGCCCAGGGTGAGGTCGACCGTGTTTTCCTTGCCGTCGCGCTTGTAGGTGACCTTGACCTTGTCGCCGGGCTCGTGGGTCCAGATCTCGCCGATCAGGGTGGGGCCGCTGTCGATCACGCGGTCGTCCAGCTTGGTGATGACGTCGCCGGGCTTGAGGCCGGCCTTGTCGGCGGGGCCGCCGGACTCCACGGGCTCGGCGCCGCTGACGCCCTGCTCGGTGATCTGCGCGCCGTCCGTCGTCTCCTCCAGGGAGACCGAGGCGCCGATCTTCGCGTACACCGGCTTGCCGGTCTTGATCAGCTGCTGGGCGACGTACTTGGCCTGGTTGATCGGGATGGCGAAGCCGAGGCCGATGGAGCCGGCCTGGCCGGTGCCGCCGAGGCCGTTGCTCGCGGACTGGATCGCGGAGTTGATGCCGATGACGTTGCCCTGGGCGTCCAGCAGCGGGCCGCCGGAGTTACCGGGGTTGATGGAGGCGTCGGTCTGCAGGGCGCTCATGTAGGACGCCTTGCTGTCGGCGCTGCCGTCACTGGAGGCGACCGGGCGGTTCTTGGCGCTGATGATGCCGGTGGTGACGGTGTTGGACAGGCCGAACGGGGCGCCGATGGCGATCGTTGAGTCGCCCACGGCCACCTTGTCGGAGTTGCCCAGCGGGAGCGGGTTCAGGTTCGAGGGGGCGTTCGCCAGTTTGATGACGGCGACGTCGTAGCCCTGCGCGTGGCCGACCACCGAGGCGTTGTACTTCTTGCCGTCCGGGAAGGTGGCGGTGAGCTTGCCGCCGTCCACCGCCTCGGCCACCACGTGGTTGTTGGTGAGGATGTGGCCCTGCTTGTCGAAGACGAAGCCGGTCCCGGTGCCGCCCTCGCCGCTGGTGCTCTCGGCCTCGATGGTGACCGTGCTGGGCAGCGCCTTGGCGGCCACGCCCGCGATGGTGCCCGCGTCGCGCTTGACCGAGCCGCCGGTGTCCGAGGCGGAGACCGTGGTGGAGCCCGAGTCGTTGTTCTCGGCCAGCGTGTAGCCGAGGCCACCGCCCAGACCGCCCGCCACCAGGGCCGCAACCAGGACGGCGGCGACCAGTCCACCGCGTCCGCCGCCGCCGGACTTCGGCGCGGGCGGCTGGTACGCGGCGCCCCAGCCGCCGGAGCCGTCGCCACCGCCGTAGCCGGCCCCGCCGCCCGTGCCGTCGCCACCGCCTCCGTACGGGGCGGCCGGCGGCGGGGGCGGCGGCCAGGAGGCGTCGGGTGTCGAGCCCTGCGTGGCGGCCCCGGCCCCGTGCGGGGCCGGTCCGGCCTGCTGGCCCTGCGCCGGGTCGCCCTGGCCGCCGGGGTACCCCTGGGCAGCGCCGCCCTGTGCTGCCGGCGGCTGCGGGGAGGCGGCTGCGGGAGTGTCCACCGGCACGGGGGGTGCGGACGGGGCCGGAGGAACCGCGGTGCCCTCGTTCTCGGTGCTCACAGCTTTACTCCTCGATCCACGGCTGTTGTTCGGTCACACTGAGTCGCACTCAGCCACGCTCGTGCGCGCCGGCCCGGACGGGTCCGACGCGGTGTAGCTGTGCATGTCTTTTTGTATGCCGTCAGCTTTTCCCACGGGCCGTCAGAGCACCATAAGCGGTCCCTGTGGGTCCGCGGTTATTTCTTACATAGGGAATGTAAGACATACCGGTCAGGATGGACCGTCCGTGCCGCCACATCCGGCTGCCACCCGCCCCCGCGCGGTGACACCATGACGCGGTGACCCACGCACGACAGCACCGTATCCAGGTCGTCGCCCACCGCGGGGCCTCGGAAGAGGCCCCCGAGCACACCCTCGCCGCGTACACCAAGGCCATCGAAGAGGGTGCGGACGCCCTTGAGTGCGATGTGCGCCTGACGGCCGACGGCCACCTCGTGTGCGTGCACGACCGGCGCGTCAACCGTACGTCCAACGGCCGCGGCGCGGTCTCGGCGATGGAGCTGGCCGATCTGGCGGCGCTGGACTTCGGCTCCCGGAAGACGCGCGAGGCGTGGCGGATCCGCGGCGAGGAGCCGCAGTGGGAGCACCGGCCGGAGGACCGGGAGGCGACGTCCGTACTCACCCTGGAACGGCTGCTTGAGCTGGTGGCCGACGCGGGGCGCCGGGTGGAACTGGCCATCGAGACCAAGCACCCCACGCGTTGGGCGGGGCAGGTGGAGGAGCGGCTGCTGACGCTGCTGAAGCGGTTCGGGCTCGACGCGCCGGCCGACGCGGACGACACGCGCGTGCGCGTGATGAGCTTCTCGGCGCGTTCGCTGCACCGGGTGCGGGCCGCCGCGCCGACGCTGCCCACCGTCTACCTGACGCAGTTCGTCTCGCCCCGGCTGCGCGACGGGCGGCTGCCGGCCGGTGTCCGGATCGCGGGCCCCTCGGTGCGCATCGCGCGCAGCCATCCCGCCTATGTCGAGCGCCTCAAGCGGGCCGGCCACCAGGTGCACGTCTGGACCGTGAACGAGGCGCGGGACGTGGACCTCTGCGTGAGTCTGGGCGTGGACGCCATCATCACCAACCGGCCCCGCGCGGTGCTGGATCATCTCGGCCGCTGAGACCTCCGGTCGCTGAGACCGCTGGCCGCCGAGACCGGTGGCCGCTGAGACCTCCAGCTGCGGAGACCCCGGCCGGTACGCCGGTCGGTACGCCGGTCGGTACGCCGGTCCGGCGGTCGAACCGGCGCGAATCGGCCATCCGGTTACGGGGAGTGCTCCGGCGCGTTCGGATCGTGTTCGGCTGTGTCGAATGCGTCACCGGGCGGGGATCGGCCGGTTTCCGGTTCAGGCCAATGGGGCATCCACACCGTGGCGTGGGGCAAAGGAGGTCTCGGGGGTGGCGTTGGTGGTGGCACAGGAGGTGCCGACGTCGTCGAGCATGACCGTTCCCCATGGCCCTTCGGGCGTGGGGAAGGCAAGACACCGCATGCGTGATCAGCTGCGCAAGGGCGGGGTCACGGAAGCGGTCATCGACGACGCCGTACTGATCCTTTCCGAACTCTTGAGCAATGCCTGCAAACATGGCCGGCCGCTGGGCGACGCCCTGGCCGGGGACGGTGACGTCCGTGCCGCCTGGCGGGTGGACGCCGGCGGCCGGCTCCTGGTCGAGGTGACCGACGGCGGCGGACCGACCCGTCCGGCCCCGGCCACACCCTCGGTGACGGCCCACGGGGGCCGCGGGCTCAACATCATCACCGCGCTGGCCGACGACTGGGGTGTACGCGACGACGCCCGGGGCGAGGTCACGGTCTGGGTCGTCGTGCACGACGACGTGTACGACCCGGACGCGGGGCACCGGCGTGACGACTTCGCCGCGCGGGTGGGCGCCCCGGCGGTGGCCGACATCCCGGGACTGGACTTCGCGGACGCCTTCGACGATCTGGGCTGACCCGATCCGGGGCTCCAGGGGGATCCGGCTGACGCCAGGGCGAACAATGCGGACGCCAGGACGATCCGGGCGGACGCCAGGAGTCGCCAACCGCGGTCCCCCACCGCCGACCGCAGCGACGAGTTGCCCACGGGGAGTTGCCCACAGGGAGTTGCCCACGAGGAGTCGCTCACAGGGAGTTGTCCACAGGGTCCCGTCGGCCAGGACGGGAACGGCTAGGCTCGCGCCCGTACCAGAAGAGCCGTAACCGGGAGACACCCACGATGGCCAAGAAGCGACCCCAGACGAAGGCCAAGCGGCCGCAGCTCGACGCGGAGGTCCCGGTCGTCGGCGCCCGCGAGCCCTGCCCCTGCGGCAGCGGTCGCCGTTACAAGGCCTGTCACGGCCGGGCCGCCGCGCAGGCCGTGACCGAGCTGGTGCAGCGCCCGTTCGAGGGGCTGCCCGGCGAGTGCGACTGGGTGGCGCTGCGCGAGCTGGTGCCGGCCGCCACGGCCGAGCTGCCGCTCAAGGGCGGCCTGCCCGAGGGCGTGCCGTCCGTCACCCTGGCCACGGTGCTGCCGATGGCCTGGCCGGCGCTGCGCCGCGACGACGGCTCGGTGCTGCTCGGTCTCCAGAACGACACGCCTTCCGGTGACATCAGCCGCGACCTCGCCGACACCCTCCGGCGCGCCCTGAGCGCCGAGCCGGGTACGCCGGTCCAGGCCGGCCGGGCTCCGGCCGACGGGCCGCGGCTCCAGGACCTGCTCGACGCCGACGGCGTTTTCGCGCCAGTGGTGCACGAGGGCTTCGAGTTCTGGGTGCCGGACGCGGAGAACGCCACGCCCGAGGTGGCCGCCTCCCTGGAGCGGGCCAACGCCGCGGCCATCCCGACCGTCCGGCTCCAGGGCGTGGACGCCGCCTACTGGTGCGAGACGCCGGAGAAGAACCACCTGCGCTGGGTCATGCCGCACGAGGAGGAGCGGCTCCTGGACGCACTGGCGCGGCTGCACGCGGCGGGCCGGTCGTCCCTCGGCGAGGGCACCCGGCTGGTCGGCTCGTTCCGCGCCCACGGGCTGATCGTGCCGGTCTGGGACCTGCCGAGCGCCGTGTCCGCGCCGGACATCGAGAAGCCGGCGGCGGAGTTCGCCGAGCGTCTCGCCGAGGCGCTGGAGGCGGACGCGCCGCTCACCGCGGAGGAGCGCCGGGCCCGCGGCGGCCTGACCAACCGGCAGGTCACGCTCAGCTGACGGCGCCCGCCGACGAGGAGTGCGGGAGGGGTGACTCCGGTCACAACTCCCGGCCGGGACAGGCAAGTCGATGACCGGAAACACCGAGACGGAATTTGCTAACCGCCGATCTCTTGTTACCGTTCGAGTAGCCCGGTTGCTGGTGCATCCCCCGTCGCCAGCAACCGGGTCTTTGTGCGTCCGCTCTCGTTCACCGAACGCGGTCGCGACCCCACTCCCCGTGCGCCTGGGCGACAACTCCCCTTGCACCCGGGCGAGTTGGCCGGACCCCCGCCCCTACAACTCGGGCGCGCTGACACCCGTACGGGTCAGGGCGTCGACCACCGCGTCGACCACGGCCTCCACGTCGGGCACCCAGGGCGAGGACGAGCCGGGCAGCGGAGCCCGCTCCCAGCGGACGGGGCCCGCGCCGCACTCGGTCGGGGGCAGCGCGAGGTAGCCGCCCTCGCCGTGGAACCGCAGCGAGCCGGGGACGAAGTCCTTGGCGTAGAGCAGCTCGCCCAACTGCTCCATGGAGTATGGCTTGACGAGGATCGACCAGCGGGCCGACGAGGCGACGACCGGGCCGAGCCGCATGCCCATCCGGTCGAGCGCGACCAGCGCCCGGGCGGCCGGCAGCGCGGGCAGGGACACGGCGCACGGCGCGCTGCCGCCCGTGGCCAGGATGATCGGGGCGGCCGGCCGGTTGGCCCACCACCAGCGCACCATGCGCCCGTCGGCGGTGGCCGCGAGCAGCCCGGGGTCGAAGGGGTGCGCACCGGGCACCGTGCACTCCGGGTCGGGGCAGGAGCAGCCGGAACGCCCCTGTGGGTCCGCCGCCACGCCCGGGAGAACGGGCCACTGCCATTGGGTGGCGTAGGTCAGGGCCGCGCTGATCAGGTCAGGCCCCCCGTCGCCGCGCCGGGACAGGAGCCTGCGTCGCCTTCCGAGGATCTCGCGCATGAGCGCTCGTTCCTTTCCGTTGCACGCCTGGCAACACCGAGGTCCACATCACACCATGTGTCGATCTCTTCACTACGCGTATCTGCTGCGCACATCTGCTCGTATCTGCTGCGCGTAACTGTCGGCGCATCACACCTCGCCGGAGGCAAGGGGAACCCCTACGGGTCGAGCATCGGCTGCGTCCGCGGCCGGTCCGTCCATACTGCGTCTATCAAAAGCATGGGCGTGGCGCGGGGGTGGCGGAGTCTGGCGTTTTGCCGTCCCGCGTATTTCTCTCCGCCTCCGCCACGGGAGGATGGGGCACGGTCGTCGGTGGATAGGACGCCCGGGTCCATCGCCAGGTTCCGGATGGGCGTCAACCACCCCTGGCTTTCACCGAGTACGTACCCATCACGACCGCTGTGACGCTCCGTGAAGCACCACCAGTCGACCGCAACAAGACGTCCTCCGGGGCAGTTTCCGGCCAACTTTGTTTTTTCGCACAACACCAAGAAGAAAGTCACTTACGCCTCATGGACACCAGGAATCCCAGCAGGACAATGCTGGACATCTCCTCACGAGTGCGTGTACATGTGGAGACACTGCCGGCGACGCAGAATGACATGGGGGTTTGCGATGCTTTTGAGCAGTAAGAGCCGGTCGGGAAGCCGACTGCCATGAACGCGCCCCACCCTTCGAAAGTGGCCGGAATCGATTCAACGGTTCCCTCACCCGCACACACTGTCGCGCCCGTCGCACCGGGCGCCCCCGCGGCCCGTCCGCACTCCCCCGGCGCCCCGGGCGCCCTCCTCCAGGACCGCCTCGCCGGCTGGGTGTCCGACCTCACCACGCTGCACGAACTGACCGAACGCCTGCTGCGCACCGGCACCCTCGCCGACGCCCTCGACGAACTGCTGCGCGCCGGGGCCGCCCTGGTGGGCGCGCGCCGCGGCCTGATCGTCCTGGAACCCGCGGACGGACTCGGCCCGGACAGCTCGACCGGCCTCGGCCTGACCCGCGCCGACCTCGGCCACCTGGAGACCGTGCCGCGCGCCGCACTGGCGTACGGACGGATCCTGGACGGGCCGCCGGTCGGCGACGGCGGCCTCGCCGAGCCCGATCTGCTCGCCGAGGAGGGACTCGACCCCCGGCACCGCGACGTCGCCGTCCGCCTCGGCTACGCCGCCAGCTACGCGCTGCCGCTGCGGACCGGGACCGCCGGCCGGCTGGGCGCCGCCGTATGGCTGTACGACGAACCCGCCGAGCCGCGCGAGCGGCAGCGGCATCTGGCCGGGCTGTACGTCCGCCAGGCCGCCGAGCACCTGGACCGGCTGCGCGAACTGGAGCGCGTACGCGCGCGGATGGCCACGATCGCCGGGGAGCTGCTGCCCGCGCGGCTGCCGCGGACCCCCGGTGTCCGGCTCGCCGCCCGGCACCGCACCGGCCCGCGCGGCGGCGGCGACTGGTACGACGCGCTGCCGCTGCCGGACGCCGCGCTCGGCCTCGCGGTCGGCTCCGTCACCGGCGCCGGGGCCGGCGCGCCGGCCGCGGCGGGCCGGCTGCGCGCCTCGCTGCGGGCGTACGCGGTGATGGAGGGCGAGGACCCGGTGGCCGTCCTGTCCGATCTGGAGCTGCTGCTGCGCCTGACCGAGCCGGCCCGTTCGGCCACCGCCCTGTTCGGCTACTGCGAGCCCGCGCTGCGCCGGATCACGCTGGCCGGCGCCGGGCACAGTCCGCCGCTGCTCACCGGGGAGCGGCGCACGGAGTTCGTGGAGACCTCGGTCTCCGCGCCGCTGAACATGCTGGCCTGCTGGGAGGCGCCGAGCGCGGAGGTGCTGGCCGGGCCCGGAGAGACGGTTCTGCTGTACACCGACGGACTGCTGCGCCGTACCGGCGACCCGGTGGACCGGGCCTTCGCCCGCCTGCACGCGGCCGCCGCCGGGGTGCCGCGGGCCGCCCGGCGCGATCCGGACGCGGTCGCCGACCACGTGCTGCGCACGGTGCTGCCGGACGGCCTGGACGCGGCGGACTCCGAGGAGGACGTCGTGCTGCTGGCGGTGCGGTTCGACTAGCGGACCGCGACCAGCCGCCACCACGGTGTAACAGGCGATACGCCCCTGGGCCCCCTTCCGCGCGACCGTACGATGGGGGGTGGTCCAGTGCCGTATCTAGGAGGATGACCGTGGCGGAGGAGCTCACCCCGGAGACCCCGGAGACAGAGTCCGAAGAGCCGATCAAGCAGCGCAAGAACGGGCTGTACCCGGGCGTGTCCGACGAGCTCGCCGAGAACATGAAGTCCGGCTGGGCCGACACCGAGCTGCGCGACCTGGCGCCGATCGCCCAGGCGGCCGAGACCGCCGCCCGGCGGGCCGCGCTGTCCGCCCGGTTCCCCGGCGAGCGCCTGGTGATCCCCGCGGGCAACCTGAAGACCCGCTCGAACGACACCGAGTACGCCTTCCGCGCCTCGGTCGAGTACGCCTATCTGACCGGGAACCAGACCGAGGACGGCGTACTGGTCCTGGAGCCCGTCGGTGCCGGGCACCGGGCCACGATCTACCTGCTGCCGCGCTCGGACCGGGAGAACGGCGAGTTCTGGCTGAACGGCCAGGGTGAGCTGTGGGTCGGCCGCCGCCACTCCCTCACCGAGGCCGAGAAGCTGTACGGCATCCCCGCCTCCGACGTGCGCGAGCTGACGGAGAAGCTGCGCGAGGCCACCGGACCGGTGCGGGTGGTGCGCGGGCACGACGCCGGCATCGAGGCGGCACTGACCGACAAGGTCACCGCCGAGCGCGACGAGGAACTGCGCGTCTTCCTGTCCGAGGCCCGCCTGGTGAAGGACGACTTCGAGATCGGCGAGCTGCAGAAGGCGGTCGACTCGACCGTGCGCGGCTTCGAGGACGTGGTGAAGGTCCTCGACCAGGCCCGGGCGACCAGCGAGCGCTACATCGAGGGCACCTTCTTCCTGCGCGCCCGGGTGGAGGGCAACGACGTCGGCTACGGCACCATCGCCGCGGCCGGCCCGCACGCCTGCACCCTGCACTGGGTGCGCAACGACGGCCCGGTCCGCTCCGGCGACCTGCTGCTGCTCGACGCGGGCGTGGAGACGCACACGTACTACACCGCCGACGTCACCCGCACGCTGCCGGTCAACGGCACCTACAGCGAGGTGCAGAAGAAGGTCTACGACGCCGTCTACGAGGCCCAGGAGGCCGGCATCGCGGCGGTCAAGCCGGGCGGCAAGTACCGGGACTTCCACGACGCCGCGCAGCGGGTGCTGGCCGCGAGGCTGGTCGAGTGGGGGCTCGTCGAGGGCCCCGTCGAGCGGGTGCTGGAGCTGGGCCTGCAGCGCCGGTGGACGCTGCACGGCACCGGGCACATGCTCGGCCTCGACGTGCACGACTGCGCCGCCGCGCGGGTGGAGACGTACGTCGACGGCACGCTGGAGCCCGGCATGGTGCTCACCGTCGAGCCGGGTCTGTACTTCCAGGCCGACGACCTGACCGTGCCCGAGGAGTACCGGGGCATCGGGGTGCGGATCGAGGACGACATCCTGGTCACCGCGGACGGCAACCGGAACCTGTCGGACGGGCTGCCGCGCCGGTCCGACGAGGTCGAGGCGTGGATGGCCGCGCTCAAGGGCTGACGCGACCGTGGGGCTCGGGCCACCCGGTCCGACTGTGGGGGCCGGGGCGCCCGGTCCGACTGTGGGGGCCGGGGCGCCCGGTCCGACTCTGGGGGGCCGGGGCGCCCGGCCCTCACACCGCCACGAGCGGGATGTCGTTCCGCCACTTGATGATCTTGTCGAAGCTCACCACCGCGCCGCCGCGCGCCGTCGCGCTGCCGATGTGCACGTGGTCGGCGAGCTCCCGGATGAGGCACAGCCCCCGGCCGTGCTCGGCGTCGGCGGGCGCGGGCGCCGGGCGGGCCGGGCGGCCGCCGGTGAACCCGGGCCCGGTGTCGGCGACCTCGATGCGGCACCGCTCGCCGTCCAGGTAGGCCGTGACGCGATAGGCCGCGGCGGGGCCGCCGGACGCTTCGTCCCCGCCGTGCTCGACGGCGTTGGCGCACGCCTCGGTGAGGGCGACGGAGAGGTCGTAGGAGATGTCCGGGTCGACGCCCGCCGTCTCCATGGCGCCGAGCAGCAGGCGGCGGGCCAGCGGCACGCTCGCGGCCTCGCGCCGCAGATGGAGTGACCACCAGATGCTCATGCTCCACCAGCCTCCTGGGCGCGGCTCGACATACCGTTACGTATTGCCCGACGCGCCCTGACGTAAGCGCGGGGTTGACGTGAGACCGCCCATACGGCGGATGCGCCCCGGCGTCCGCCGGTGTACACGGACCCCCGCACCGGGGCCGGTACCGGAGGGCTCGCGCAGCGGGCGCACCCCGGCAGACGGGGACCTTCCGGTCGTACGGCATCTTGTGGACCTGCCGCACGGTGCGGGTGGGTCCAGTGCGATGATGAGCCCGCCATGACTGCCCCCCACCGGCCCCCGACGCGCTCCGGGAACGACCTCCGGATCCTGCGGGCCGCGGTGTTCGCCGCGGTCTGCGTCGTGCTGGCCGGGGCGGGGCACGCCCTCGCCTCCTGCGCGACCGTCCCGCTGTGGTCGCTGGCCGCCGGGTTCCTCGGGGCGGTTGTGGTCGCCGCGCCGCTCGCCGGACGGCAGCGGTCGCTGCCCGGGATCGCGGCCCTGCTCGCGGCCGGCCAGACCGCGCTGCACGCGCTGTTCGGACTCGGCCAGCACGGCGTCACGGCCACCGCCACGACGGCCACCGCCGCGACGCCGGATCTCTCGCTGGCGCAGCAGGCCGCGCGGCTGGTGTGCGGGACCACCGCGGCGGCGCTCAGCCCGGCGCAGGCGCAGCGCATCCTCAGCGACGCGCGGGTCCAGCCGGACTCCGCCGTGCACACGGCCGCCGCACACCATCCGGCGGACGCCCTGTCGGCCGCCGCCGGTTCGCCCGCCGCCCTGCTGCCGTCCCTGCCGATGCTGCTGGGCCACGCGCTGGCCGCGATAGCCGCCGGCTGGCTGCTGCGCCGCGGGGACCTGGCCCTGGCCCGGCTGGCCGACCTGTCGGCGCACTCGGCGCACCTCGTCACCGAGGGCGCGCTGGTCCGTTCCCTGCGCGCCGCCTTCTCCCTGGTACGGGCCCTGCGCGCCGGGCTGCCGGGCGCGCCGGACGACAGCGCGCGTCCGCCGGGTACGGCCCTGCTGCCCGTACCGCGGCCGCGTACCACCGCACTCCAGCACACGGTGATCCGGCGCGGACCGCCGAGCGCCGCGCTCGTTCTCGCCGCCTGACACGACGCGACCGCCGCTCTCCGCCACCGGTGGACAGGGGGGACGCCGTCGTGCGGCACGCGCGCGTGCGCGCCCCCCTCTTCCATCCGTCCCGGACCTCACCAGAGGTCCCGGACATCACCAGAAGCGGAGTGCCCTTCATGAAGGCTTCCCGTGTCGCCGCCGCCGGCGCCGTAGCCGGCGCCACCGTCCTCGTCCTGTCCGCGCCCGCCTTCGCGCACGTCACCGTGCAGCCGGAGGGCGAGGCCGCCCAGGGCGGTTACGCCACCGTCGACTTCAAGGTCCCCAACGAGCGGGACAACGCCTCCACCACCAAGCTGGAGGTCACCATGCCCACCGACCACCCGCTGGCGTCGGTGATGCCGCAGCCGGTCGAGGGCTGGAAGGCCGTCGTCACCACGAGCAAGCTGGACGAGCCGCTCGAGTCGCACGGCGAGAAGCTCACCGAGGCCGTCACCAAGGTGACCTGGACGGCCACCGGCGACGGCATCGAGCCCGGCTTCTTCCAGAAGTTCCCGCTCTCCGTCGGCGCCCTGCCCGAGGACGCGAACGAACTGGTCTTCAAGGCGATCCAGACGTACTCCAACAAGGAGGTCGTGCGCTGGATCGAGGTGCAGCAGGAGGGCCAGGAAGAGCCCGACAACCCGGCTCCGGTACTCGAACTGACCGCGGCCGACGGTGACACCGACGGCTCCTCCGGGGCGGCGTCCGACGACAGCACGGCGGCGGCCGGGACCACCGAGGCCGCCTCCGCCGACTCCGACGACTCCGGCTCCACCGACACCACCGCCCGCGTCCTGGGCGTCGTCGGCATCGTCGTCGGCGCCGCGGGCGTGGCCTACGGCGTGCTCGCCGGGCGCCGGCGCTCCACCACCGCCTGAGGCGGCCCGCACGTCCGGTCGCGCGCCGGGACCCGCTCAGCCGGGCCCCGGTGCGCGACCGGAGCACTCACAACTGGGACATTTCGCTATGCGCAAGAAGACGTTCGCCGCGGCCGCCCTGCTCGCCGCCGCATCCCTGACCCTCACCGCCTGCGGCAGCGGTGACGACTCCGCCGACTCGCCGGTGACCGTGGTCTCCGAGGACCCCGCCGCGCAGCAGGCCGCCACCGTGCTCGACCAGCCCTTCGAGAAGCCGGACCTGGTGCTCACCGACACCGCGGGCGAGAAGTACGACCTCCGCGAGGAGACGGCCGGCAAGCCGACCCTGATCTACTTCGGCTACACCAACTGCCCCGACGTCTGCCCGCTGACGATGAACAACATCGCCGTGGCCAAGAAGCAGCTGCCCAAGGCCGAACAGGACGAGCTGCGCGTCGTGTTCGTCACCACCGACCCCGAACGCGACACCCCGGCCGCCCTCGGCAAGTGGCTCAAGGGCATCGACCCGCAGGTCATCGGCCTCACCGGCGACTTCGACACCATCCAGGCCGGCGCCCGCACCCTCGGCATCTCCATCGAAGCGCCCACCAAGGACAAGAACGGCAAGATCGTCTCCACCCACGGCACCCAGGTCATCGCCTTCTCCCCGAAGACCGACGGCGGATACGTGCTCTACGGCGAGGACGCCACGGTGGACGACTACACCAAGGACCTGCCCAAGCTGATCAAGGGGGAGAAGCCGTGAGCCGGCGCCCCGCCCGGTGCGCGGCGGCCGTACTGACCGGCGCGCTCGCCCTCGCCGGGTGCGGGGCCGGTGACTCCGCCGCCGACCTCTCGGTCAGCGCCGCCTACATGCCGCAGCCGGTCTCCGACAGCATGGCGGCCGGTTTCCTGACCGTCACCAACAACGGGGACACGGAGGACGAACTGACCTCCGTCACCAGCGACGCCGGCGAGGTCACCGTGCACGAGACCGTCGACGGGGCCATGCGGCAGGTCGACCGCCTCCCGGTGCCGGCGCACGGGCGGCTCGCCTTTCAGAGCGGCGGCGACCACCTGATGTTCGAGAAGCTGAAGCGGCAGCCGAAGCAGGGTCAGACCATCGCCGTCGAACTGCACTTCGCCGACTCCGACCCGGTCACGGTCGAGATGCCGGTGAAACCGGCCACCTACCGGCCCACCGCCGGGGACTGAGGGAGGGACCACGTTGACACCGACCATCGCCCCACGCGTCCGGAACCTGGTGCTGCTGCTCCTGGCCACGGCCGGCGCGCTGCTGGCCGGCGCCGCCCCGGCCGCCGCACACGCCGCGCTGACCGGCAGCGACCCCCGGCAGGGGGCGGTGGTCGACCAGGCCCCGGCCCGGGTGTCCCTGACCTTCTCCGAGTCGGTCTCCCTGGGCGACGACGCACTGCGCGTACTCGACCCCAAGGGCGCCCGCGTCGACGACGGCAAGCCCGCCAACGTCAGCGGCACCACCTACGGCGTCGCCCTGCACTCAGGGCTGCCGGACGGCACGTACACGGTGACCTACCAGGTCGTCTCCGCCGACAGCCACCCGGTCTCCGGCGCCTTCACCTTCTCCATCGGCGCCCCCTCCAAGACCTCGGTGTCGGCCGCGGGCCAGGAGGCGGGCGGCGGGGTCGTCGGCTGGCTCTACGGGCTGGGCCGCTACACCGCCTACGCTGGCTTCGCCGTCCTGGTCGGCGGCGCCGCCTTCGTGCTGGCCTGCTGGCCGCGTGGTTCGGGCGTGCGGACCGTGCAGCGCCTGGTCGTCTCCGGTTGGCTCGCGCTCACCGCCGCCACCCTCGCCATGCTCCTGCTGCGCGGCTCCTACACCGGTTCCGGCAAGGCCGCCGACATCTTCGACCTGGAGCTGCTCGGCCAGGTGCTCCAGACCAAGACGGGTGCCGCCCTGGTCTCCCGGCTGCTGCTGCTCGCCGCGGCGGCGCTGTTCGTCGCGGTGCTCTTCGGCGCCTACGACAAACGTGAGGACGCGGAGAAGCGGGATCTGACCTTCGGGCTCGCGGTCGGCGGAACCGTCGTCGCGGCCGGTCTCGCCGCCACCTGGGCGATGGCCGAGCACGCCTCGGTCGGCCTCCAGCCCGGCATCGCCATGCCGGCCGACGTCGTCCATCTGCTGGCCGTCGCCGCCTGGCTCGGCGGTCTCACCACCCTGCTCGTCGCCCTCTACAAGGCTCCCGCCGACACCCCGGTCGACACCGCCGCCGTCCGCCGCTTCTCCACGGTCGCCTTCGGCAGCGTGGTCGCGCTGGTGATCACCGGTACGTATCAGTCCTGGCGCCAGCTGGGGTCCTGGTCGGCGTTCACCGACACCCGGTACGGACAGCTGCTGCTCGCCAAGATCGCGCTGGTGGCGGTGCTCGTCGGCATCGCGTACCTGTCCCGGCGCTGGACGGCCCGGCTGGCGGAGACGGCGGGCGCGGTGCCCCGGCCCCGGGAGCAGGAGCGGGCCGGGATCTCCAGCACCACGGCCGTCGGCGCGAAGAGCGCGGGCGGGGTCAAGCCCGTGGGCAACGCCAAACGGGCCGCCCAGCTCGCCCGGCAGCGGGCCGCCGTGGACGCGGCACGGCAGAAGCGCGAGCGCGACGCCGACCCGCACCGCTTCGGGCTGCGCCGCTCGGTCCTCGCGGAGACCGGTGTGGCGGTGGTGCTGCTCGCCGTCACCACCGTCCTGACCCAGACCGAGCCGGGACGTACCGAACAGGACGCCAGGGCCGCCACCTCGTCCGCCGCCTCCGCCGACGCCTCGGCGTCCGGGGCCGTCACCCTCGACATGCCCTTCGACACCGGCGGCGAGAACGGCAAGGGTGTCGTCCGCGTCGAGGTCGACCCGGCCCGGGTGGGCGCCAACGACGTGCACGTCTACGTCGAGGACCCCAACGGCCGCGCCGTCGACATCCCCGAGGTGAAGCTCGCCTTCACCCTGGAGGCCAAGGACATCGGGCCGCTGCCCGTGGCCCCCGACCACATCACCACCGGACACTGGTCGGCGAGTGACGTGCAGCTCCCCATGGCCGGCGACTGGAAGGTCGCCGCGACCGTGCGGACCTCCGACATCGACCAGGTGACCGTCTCCAAGAACGCGCAGATCGGCTGAACCGCACATGGCTGACCAGTCCATTCCGGAGGCTCGCACCCCCGAAGCCCCGGTCGTCGAAGAGACCGCCGCCGCCCCGGCGGGCGTCTCCCGCCGCCGGCTGCTCAGCACCGCCGGAGCCACCGGGCTGGTGCTCGGCGCCGCCGGCGGTGCCGCCGGATACGCCGCCGCGCCCGCCGAGGCCACGCCGCTGACCTCGCTCGGCGCGGAGCAGGTGGCGTTTCACGTGAAACATCAGCCCGGCATCACCACAGCCGCCCAGGCCCGCGGTCATCTCGTCGCCTTCGACCTGACCGCGGGCGCCGGCCGCAAGGAGGCCGCCGCGCTGCTGCGCCGCTGGTCCGACACCGCCCGGCGGCTGATGGCGGGCGAGACGGCCGCCACCGGCGACACCGGTGTGGCCCGGGACGCCGGACCGTCCTCCCTCACCGTCACCTTTGGGTTCGGCCACAGCTTCTTCGGCCGGACCGGACTGGAGAAACAGCGCCCGGTCTCCCTCGACCCGCTCCCCGACTTCTCCTCCGACCACCTCGACAAGAACCGCAGCAACGGCGACCTGTGGGTGCAGATCGGCGCCAACGACGCCCTGGTCGCCTTCCACGCCCTGCGTGCCCTCCAGAAGGACACCGGTTCGGCCGCCCGTATCCGCTGGCAGATGAACGGCTTCAACCGCTCGCCGGGCGCCACCGCCCACCCCATGACCGTGCGCAACCTGATGGGCCAGGTCGACGGCACCCGCAATCCCAAGCCCGCCGAGTCCGACTTCGACCAGCGGATCTGGGTGCCGGAGTCCGGCTCCACCGACCCCGCCTGGATGGCGAACGGCTCCTACGCCGTCGTACGCCGCATCCGGATGCTCCTGGACGACTGGGAGGAGTTGTCGGCAAAGGAGCAGGAGGACGTCATCGGGCGCCGCAAGGCCGACGGGGCGCCGCTGTCCGGGGGCGGCGAGACGACCGAGATGGACCTGGAGAAGACCGACCGGGCGGGGAACCTGGTGGTCCCGATCAACGCCCACGCCCGTATCACCCGCCCCGACCAGAACGGCGGCGCGGCCATGCTCCGCCGCCCCTTCTCGTACCACGACGGTTTCGACACGGACGGGGTCCCGGACGCCGGTCTGCTGTTCATCTGCTGGCAGGCCGATCCGCTGCGCGGCTTCGTGCCGGTCCAGCGGAAGCTGGACCGGGGGGACGCCCTGTCGACGTTCATCCGGCACGAGGCGAGTGGTCTGTTCGCGGTGCCGGGCGGCGCGGCGCAGGGGGAGTACGTCGGGCAGCGGCTGCTGGAGGGGTGAGCGGCGAGGAAGGGACGGCGAGGAAGGGTCGGGGGCGAGCGGGGAGGAGGAGCGGGGGTGAGCGGGTGAGGCGTGCGCGATCGGCGCACGGGGCGGCGGCAGGGCGCACTAGGGTGAGGCC
This sequence comes from Streptomyces sp. NPDC023723, assembly GCF_040639815.1. Classification (NCBI taxonomy): domain Bacteria; kingdom Bacillati; phylum Actinomycetota; class Actinomycetes; order Kitasatosporales; family Streptomycetaceae; genus Streptomyces; species Streptomyces sp. NPDC023723. The sequence goes on along the minus strand of NZ_JBFAAP010000003.1, from coordinate 311,958 downwards.
ATGCCAGCCAGTTACGCCTATCTCGGTCCCGAGGGCACCTTCACCGAAGTCGCCCTGCGTACGCTCCCGGAGGCCGCGACCCGCGAGTTGGTCCCGTACGTCTCCGTGCAGTCCGCGCTCGACGCCGTGCGCGTCGGCGAGGCCGAGGCCGCGTTCGTACCGATCGAGAACTCCGTCGAGGGCGGCATCACCACCACCCTGGACGAGCTGGTCTCCGGCCAGCCGCTGATGATCTACCGCGAGGTGCTGCTGTCGATCACCTTCGCGCTGCTGGTCCGCCCCGGTATCAAGCTGTCGGACATCAAGACGGTCACCGCCCACCCGGCCGCCCAGCCGCAGGTGCGCAACTGGCTCAAGGCCCACCTCCCGGAGGCCGTCTGGGAGTCGGCCGCCTCCAACGCGGACGGCGCCCGGCTGGTCCAGGAGGGCCGCTACGACGCCGCCTTCGCCGGCGAGTTCGCCGCCGCCCGGTACGGTCTCGAGCCGCTGGAGACCGGCATCCACGACTCGCCGCACAACGCCCAGACCCGGTTCGTGCTGGTCGGCCGCCCTGCCCGGCCGGCCGCGCCGACCGGCGCCGACAAGACCTCCGTGGTGCTGTGGCAGCGCGACGATCACCCCGGCGCCCTGCGCGACCTGCTGGGCGAGTTCGCCACCCGGGGCATCAACCTGATGCTGCTCCAGTCCCGGCCGACCGGCGCCGGCATCGGCAACTACTGCTTCTGCATCGACGCCGAGGGGCACATCTCCGACCGGCGGATGGCCGAGGCGCTGATGGGGCTGAAGCGGATCTGCCTCCAGGTGCGCTATCTCGGCTCGTACCCGCGCGCGGGCGTCGACCCGGCCGAGACGGGCGACCGGTTCCCGGGTACCTCGGACAAGGAGTTCGTGGCGGCGGCGGAGTGGGTCGCCCGGTGCCAGGACGGCCGGTTCTGAGGGTTCGGCTCGACGATTCCGACGGTCGTATCTGCGGATCTTAGTTATCCACAGGGGTTATCCACAGGGCGACGTCTCGACCTGGGGACAAGTCGACAACGAAAGGCGATTCAGTCGACAAATCCCCCTACAGGCCCCATCTCCGTCCACAGACCCGCAGGTCACCCTTCGTCCACCCGTTTCTCGCCCGTCATTCTCCAGAGTGACCCCTTTCCACTCGTACGTGCGCGTGCGGCGGGTTTGAAAGAGGAATTCTCCGTCCCGGATGTCCCATTAGGAATGATCACTTCCGTAGTCCACAGAACTTCCGCACAGCCTGTGGATAACTTTCCGGGGCGGTGGATTCCTGTGGACAGCGGAACCCCGGACGCGCCCCAAGTCCCCATGGCACGCCTTTTCTTGGCCTCGCGGCGACCGGCCCCGGTCAATAGTGGGTCGATCGCCGTCACCGGTCACCGGTAGCCTTGGCCGTGTGATTGACCTTCGCCTGCTCCGTGAGGACCCCGACCGTGTGCGCGCCTCCCAGCGCGCCCGTGGAGAGGACGTCGCGCTCGTCGACTCCCTCCTCTCCGCCGACGAGCGGCGCAGGTCGTCCGGCGTCCGCTTCGACGAGCTGCGCAATGAGCAAAAGGGCCTCGGCAAGCTCATCGGCAAGGCCACCGGCGACGAGAAGGCCGAGTTGCTGAAGCGCGCGAGCCAGCTCGCCGCCGACGTCAAGGCCGCCGACGCCGAGCGCGACGCCGCCGACGCGGAGACCCAGGAACTGCTCCAGAGGCTCGGCAACCTGGTCCACCCCGAGGTCCCGGTGGGCGGCGAGGAGGACTTCGTCACCCTGGAGACGCACGGCACGCACCGCGACTTCGCCGCCGAGGGCTTCGAGCCCAAGGACCACCTGGAGCTCGGCCAGCTGCTCGGCGCCATCGACGTCGAGCGCGGCGCCAAGGTCTCCGGCTCCCGCTTCTACTTCCTGACCGGCGTCGGCGCCCTGCTGGAGCTGGCCCTGGTCAACGCGGCGATCGCGCAGGCCACCGCGGCCGGCTTCACGCCGATGCTGACCCCGGCGCTGGTCCGCCCGCAGTCGATGGCCGGCACCGGCTTCCTCGGCCAGGCCGCACAGGACGTCTACCACCTCGACAAGGACGACCTCTACCTGGTCGGCACCTCCGAGGTGCCGCTCGCCGCGTACCACATGGACGAGATCCTCGACGCCGACCGGCTGCCGCTGCGCTACGCCGGCTTCTCGCCCTGCTTCCGCCGCGAGGCGGGCTCGCACGGCAAGGACACCCGGGGCATCTTCCGCGTGCACCAGTTCGACAAGGTCGAGATGTTCTCCTACGTCCTGCCCGAGGACGCGCAGGCCGAGCACCAGCGGCTGCTGGAGTGGGAGAAGCAGTGGCTGACCTCGCTCGAGCTGCCGTTCCGGGTGATCGACGTGGCCTCGGCGGACCTGGGCGCCTCGGCGGCCCGCAAGTTCGACTGCGAGGCGTGGATCCCGACCCAGGGCAAGTACCGCGAGCTGACCTCGACCTCGGACTGCACCGAGTTCCAGTCCCGCCGCCTGTCGATCCGGGTGCGCGAGGACAAGAAGGTGCGCCCGCTGGCGACGCTGAACGGCACGCTGTGCGCCGTACCGCGCACGATCGTGGCGATCCTGGAGAACCACCAGCAGGCCGACGGTTCGGTCCGGGTGCCCGAGGTGCTGCGGCCGTACCTGGGCGGCCGGGAGGTCCTGGAGCCGGTGGCCAAGTGAGCGACGCCGCCTCCGCCCCGGGTGCCGCGGGCTTCCCGTACCGCCTGGTCGCGACCGATCTCGACGGCACGCTGCTGCGCACCGACGACACGGTCTCCGCGCGCACCCGGGACGCGCTCGCCGCGGCCACCGCGGCGGGCGCCGCGCACATCGTGGTCACCGGCCGCGCGGTCCCGTGGACCCGGCACATCCTGGACGACCTCGGGTACGACGGGCTGGCCGTCTGCGGGCAGGGCGCGCAGGTGTACCACGCCGGGGAGCACCGGCTGCTGACCTCGGTCACGCTGGACCGGCAACTGGCCGGGGTGGCGCTGGCAAAGATCGAGGCCGAGACCGGGCCGCTGTACCTGGCGGCGAGCCGGGACGGGCTGGACGGCGAGGTGCTGGTCGGACCCGGCTACGCGGTCGGCGGCGCCCTCCCGGCGACTCCGTTCACGGACGCCTCCGACCTGTGGTCGGCGCCGCTCAACAAGATCTACATCCAGCATCCGACGCTGTCCGACGACGAGCTGGCCGCGGTGGCCCGGCGGACCGCGGGCGGTTTCGTCACGGTCGTGATGGCCGGTGCCGGAGTCGTCGAGCTGCTGCCGCTGGGGCTGTCCAAGGCGACCGGCCTGTCGCTGGCGGCCCGCCGGCTGAAGCTGCGGGCGGCGGACACCATCGCCTTCGGGGACATGCCCAACGACGTGCCGATGTTCGGCTGGGCGGCGCGCGGCGTGGCGATGGCCAACGCGCACCCGGAGCTGAGGGCGGTGGCGGACGAGGTGACGTCGTCGAACGACGCGGACGGTATCGCGGTGGTGCTGGAGCGGCTGCTCGACGGCCTCGGCTGACCTGCCGTCGACGGCGGAGGATGCACGGATCGAACGTGCGCGGGCCCGGCCGGCCCGACCGCGGCCCGCGCTGCGGAAACCCGCGGCGCGGGCCGGTGCCTTTCCACTCGGCCAATCCTCCGGGTGGGCGGCCCACGCGAGTGCCGTGCACCGCGTGCTCGAAGCGGCCGCCCCGGGCGGCTTCCCGTGCGAAACGGGCTGCGCGGAGTGTGGTGGTGACTACTCCGGAGCCCGTCGCGGGCCGCCCTGTCGGGAGCTGGACGTACTGCCGTACCCGGGCATCGCCCCGCTCCTCTCCCGGTCTGCGGCGCCCCCGCGACGCGGCGGCTCGGACATTACACAAGTGTGCGGGACGCACAGTGCGGGCCGCCACTGGATTAACACCGTGGGTGATCGGCCGACGGGACGGCTCCGCGCCGCCCGTTCCGGCGGCGCGACAACAGCGGGACGAGGGCCTGGAGTTCGACGCGCGGCGGACGGCGGCTGACGCTCACTCCTCCCCGGCCAGGGTCAGCGCGCGCAGTTTCTGCCCGGCGTACCAGGTGGCGAGTACGGTCACGGCGATCAGCAGGACGGTGGCGGTGGTCAGGCCGACGTCGGAGGTGACCAGTTCGCCGCCGGCGATGTCCTGGGCGACCGCCAGCGACCACTGCTGGACGCTGAGGGTGCGGGCGCCGGGCACCAGGGAGCCGAACAGGGCCTCCCAGACCAGCGCGTAGACCAGGCCGAACACGACCGCGTGCCGGGAGACCGTGCCGAGCAGGAGGAAGAGCGCGGCGTAGGCGATGGAGGCGACCAGGGCGGCGACCGTGTAGGCGACGGCGACCTGCTGGCCGTTGCCGTTGAGGATCAGGCCGGCCAGCAGCGTGGGCAGCGCGGAGAAGACCATCGTCACGGCGATGGCGACGATCAGCTTGGTGAAGATGATGGTCGGCCGTTTGAGCGGCTTGGACAGCAGGTACACCACCGAGCCGTCGTCGATCTCCGGGCCGATCGCACCGGTGCCGGCGATGACGCCGATGATCGGCACCATGGTGGCGAGCGCGAAGCCGCCGAGGACGTCGGACGCGGTCTGGTCGTCGGCGCCGGTCAGGGCGCGCACCGCGACCGCGATGACGATCAGCAGCAGCGGCAGGGCGCCCAGGATGAGGGCCCGGCGGCGGCCGAGCAGGGCCCGGTAGGTGAGCCGGGCGACTGTGGGGTCGTACATTCTTCGGCCTCCTACGCCGCTACGAGGTACGAGAAGACGGACTCGAGGGACTCGTCGGACGGCGAGACCGTGAGCAGCCGGATGCCGTGGTCGCGGGCGACCTTGGGCAGCAGGGCGGTGAACCGGGCGAAGTCGACGGCCTGGACGCGCAGCGCGCCCTCGGCGTGGTCGACCTCGATGCCGGAGGTGGACGGGTCGGCGATCAGGGCCGCGGCCAGCGCCCGGTCGTCGCTGGAGCGGACCAGGTAGCGGTGCGGGCGGTCGGTCATCAGGCGGCGGATGCGGCGGAAGTCGCCGCTGGCCGCGTGCCGTCCGGCGACGATGACCTCGATGTGCCAGGCGAGCTGTTCGACCTCTTCGAGGATGTGCGAGGAGAACAGCACGGTGCGGCCCTCGTCGCCCATGCGGCGCAGCAGGTTCATCAGCTGCATGCGCTGGCGCGGGTCCATGCCGTTGAACGGTTCGTCGAGGAGGAGGAGCGAGGGGTCGTGCACCAGGGCGCTCGCCATCTTCACGCGCTGCCGCATGCCCTTGGAGTACGTGGCGATCTTGCGGTCCTGCGCGTACTCCATCTCGACGGTGGCCAGGGCGCGCTGGGCCGCCTTGGCGCCGAGGCCGTGCAGTTCGGCGTTGGCGACGACGAACTCCTTGCCGGTGAGGAAGTCGTACATCGCCTCCCGCTCGGGGACGATGCCGATGTGCCGGTAGATGGCCTCGTTGCGCCAGACCGGCTGTCCGTCGAGGGTGACGGTGCCGGTGGAGGGGGCCAGGAAGCCGCCCATCATGTTGATGAGGGTGGACTTGCCGGCGCCGTTGGGGCCGAGCAGACCGGTGACGCCGGGGCCGATGGTCATGGTGATGTCGTTGACGGCGACCACGTTGCCGAACCAGCGGGAGACGTGGTCGATGTTCAGGGTGGTCACAGTCCCACCTTCTTGTAGCGGCGTGTCAGGAGGCCGTAGCAGCCGGCGATCAGGCCGAGGGTGACGAGGACGTAGACCAGGCCCGCCGCGGTGCCGGGGCCGTGGCCGCCGGGGAAGGCGGAGGCGGCGCCCAGGAAGGCGGACTGCACGCCGTCGATGAGGGTGATCGGGGAGAACAGGCCGATCCAGGCGATGGCGCCGGTGCTGTCCTGCACGTCGGCGATGGCCTGGAGGGTGGAGACCGCGCCGTAGGTGATGGTCAGGACGGCGATGACGGCCGCGATGCCGAAGCCGCGGCGCGGCGTGACGGCGGCGATGACCAGGCCGATACCGGCGAACAGCAGCGAGAGCAGCGCCACGGAGACCAGTCCCTGAGCGAATCCCTTCGTCTGGTCGGCGAAGTCGAGTTTGGCGAGCAGGGCGCCCACATAGAGCACGATCAGCGGCGCGGCGGTCAGGACGAACAGCGCCGAGGCCAGCGCCGCGTACTTGGCGCGGACGTAGTCGGAGGTTTCGATCGGCCGGGAGAAGTAAAGGGGCACGGTCTTGAAGCGCAGGTCGCGGGAGACCGACTGGGGTGCCTGGGAGGCGATGTACAGGCTGATGACCGCCTGGAGGATGATCGCGTACCGCGTGTAGTCCACCGGCAGGTCCTTCGCCTTGGTGAAGACGGCGACGGCGACCATGATGCCGGCGGGCAGGCACATGACGACGAACAGCAGCATCGGCAGCACCTTGGACTTGACCGAGCGGCCGAGTCCGTAGGAGCCGCGCAGGGACTGCGAGTAGAGCGAGCGGCGGGCGTAGGCGCGGCCGAGGCGGGGGCCGTCGTAGGCGCGGTAGCCGATGTTGTGGATGCGGGTCTGGTCGCCCGGCGGCGGGGCCAGCAGGGACTGATCGGCCTGGTCAGCCATGGTGGACCGCCTCCTTGCGCTGTGCGTCGTCGCTGTCCTTGAAGACCTCCGAGATGTGGTGCCGGCGCTGCTCCATGCGGACCAGGCCGAGACCGAGGTCGGCGATCACGTCCCGGACCAGGTCGTACGTCTCGTCGCCGGTGGCGGTGAGCAGCAGCACGTGCCCGGCGCCCGGCAGGCCGCTGCCGTCCTCCACGGTGATCCCGCGCGCGTGCAGCGCGTCGCGCACCGCGCGGGTGCCGTCCGGGTGCTCGTCGGTGTCGGTGACCTCGACGGCGAGGGTGGTGGTGGACTGGGTGAAGTCGGTGGTGGAGCTGGCCCGCAGCAGCTTGCCGCCGTCCACGACGACGACGTGGTCGCAGGTGCGTTCCAGCTCGCCCAGCAGGTGGGAGGTGACCAGGACGGAGATGCCGAAGTCGGTGTGGATGCGGCGGATCAGGCCGAGCATCTCGTCGCGGCCCACCGGGTCGAGGCCATTGGTCGGCTCGTCGAGGAAGACCAGCTGCGGGTCGTGGACCAGGGCCTGGGCCAGCTTCACCCGCTGCTTCATGCCGGTCGAGTAGCCGCCGATCGGGCGGTAGCGCTCCTCGTAGAGGCCGACGTGGCGCAGGGTGTCCGCGGTGCGCTCGCGCGCGGCGGTGGGCGGCAGGCCGGACATCCGGGCCATGTGCACGACGAACTCGGTGGCCGAGACGTCGGGCGGCAGGCAGTCGTGCTCCGGCATGTAGCCGACCCGTTCGCGGATGGCGGCTCCCTTGCTGGCCACGTCGAGGCCGAGCACCTCGGCGCGGCCCTCGGTGGCGGGGGACAGACCCAGCAGGATCTTGATCAGGGTGGACTTGCCGGCGCCGTTGGCCCCGACGAGTCCGGTCACACCGGCTCCGATGTCCACGGACAGCCGGTCGAGCGCGGTCACCCGGGGGAACCGCTTGCTCAGGCTTTCGGTCGCGATCACAGTCACGTCGTCGACGGTAGTGACGGCGGCCGGCCGGGTCGTCAGACCGGAGGGCCGTCTTGGTGTCGTACCTCAGACGTACGGGTCCTTAGGGGGCACCCTGCCTAGGGGCTACGGCGGGTACGGCGGTTCCGGCCGATCTGTTGACGGTTCGTCTAACAACTGGAACATTCGGCGGCGGCACAGCGGCGTGCGGGGACGGAGGAGACGTGACGGGATTCGAGGGGGCGCGCGAGCGCCGGGTGCGGACCGGCGGGATCGACCTGTGCGTGGCGGAACTGGGCGCTCCGGGCCCCGACCGCCCCACGGTCGTCCTCGTCCACGGTTACCCGGACAGCAAGGAGGTGTGGTCGCTGGTGGCGGCCCGGCTCGCCGAGCACTTCCACGTGGTCGCCTACGACGTCCGCGGCCACGGCCGCTCCACGGCGCCGGAACCGCTGCGCGGCGGGTTCACGCTGGCGAAGCTGACGGACGACTTCCTGGCCGTCGCGGACGCGGTCAGCCCGGACCGTCCGGTGCACCTGGTCGGCCACGACTGGGGCTCGGTGCAGTCCTGGGAGTTCGTCACGGTGGAGCGCACCCGGGGCCGGATCGCGTCCCTCACCTCGATGTCGGGGCCGTCCCTGGACCACTTCGGGCACTGGATCGCCGAGCGGCTGCGCCGGCCCACCCCGCGCCGGGCCGCCCAGCTCCTCGGCCAGGGCACCAAGTCCTGGTACGTCTGCCTGCTGCACACGCCGGTGCTGCCCGAACTGGCCTGGCGCGGCCCGCTCGGCGCGAGCTGGCCCGGCCTCCTGCGCCGCCTGGAGAAGACCCCCGCCGACGGCTACCCCACCGCGTCCCTGCCCGCCGACGCGGCGCACGGCGCCTGGCTCTACCGGGACAACGTACGGCCCCGGCTGCGCCGCCCGCGCGCCGACGCGTACGCCCACGCGCCGGTGCAGCTCGTCACGCCCCTGGGGGACGCGTTCCTCTCCGAGCACCTCTACGACGACCTGGAGCGGTGGGCTCCGCGGCTGGTCCGGCGCACACTGCCCGCCCGGCACTGGGTGCCGCGCACCCGGCCGGATCTGCTGGCGGGGTGGATCGGGGAGTTCGTGACCGCTGTCGAGGACAGGGAAGACAGGGGGGTGGAGGACGGGCGGGCCGGGAGCGCGGGGGTGCACGGGAGCACGGGGCTGGGTGCGAGGGCGGGGCTGGGCGCGAGGGCGGGGCTGGGCGCGAGGGCGGGGTTGAGTGGGAACGCGAGGCTGGGCGGAAGAGCGGGGCTGAGTGAGAGCGCGGGGCTGAGTGGGAGCGCGGGGCTGAGTGAGAGCGCGGGGCTGGGTGGGAAGCGCGTCGAGGTCGCCGGGCGCGGGAAGTACGCCGACCGGTTCGGCGGGCAGCTCGTGCTGGTCACCGGGGCGGGCGGCGGCATCGGGCGGGCCACGGCGCTGGCGTTCGCCACGGCGGGCGCGCGCGTGGTCGCCGTCGACCGGAACGGCGCGGCCGCCCAGGACACCGCCGAGCGGGCCCGGGCGGCGGGCGCGCCGGCCGCCTGGGCCGAGACCACCGATGTCTCCGACGAGCAGGCGATGGAGAAGCTCGCCGGGAAGGTCGCCGCCGAGTACGGCGTGCTGGACGTCCTGGTGAACAACGCCGGCATCGGCCTGTCGGGGTCCTTCTTCGACACCACGCCGGAGGACTGGCGGGACGTTCTCGGGGTCAACCTGTGGGGTGTGATCCACGGCTGCCGGCTCTTCGGACGGCCGATGGCCGAGCGCGGGCAGGGCGGGCACATCGTCAACGTCGCCTCGGCGGCGGCGTACCAGCCCTCGCGTCTGCTGCCCGCCTACGGTGCCTCCAAGGCGGCGGTGCTGATGCTGAGCGAGTCCCTGCGCGCCGAACTGGCCGGGAAGGGCATCGGCGTCACAGCCGTCTGCCCCGGTCTCGTGGACACCGGTATCACCGCCACCGCGCGGTTCGCCGGCGCCGGTGCCGACGAGGAGCAGCGCCGGCGACGGCGCACGGCACGGCTGTACGGGCTGCGGAACTACCCGGCGCGGAAGGTCGCCGACGCGATATTGGAGGCGGTGGTACGCGACCGGGCCGTCGTCCCGGTCACACCGGAGGCCCGTGGCGCACGGCTGCTGTCCCGCTTCCTGCCGGGGGCGACGCGTGCGCTCGCCCGGGGCAATCCGCCGCTGTGAAGCCGCAGTTCTCCACAGTAATCCCCAACCGGCCTGTGGATAACGCCCCTTGGCTGTGGACCAAACCTCACCGCGGAAATCGTTCGCGTGACGCGCATCTCATTCGGCACGCTGGTCGCATGAACGAACCAGACAAGAGAACCAAGGAAAGCACCGACGACAGACGCACCGTAAAGGTGTCGAAGTACCTGTCCAAGCATCTGCGGCACCAACCAGAGCGGATCGGGCTCACCCTCGACGAGAGCGGCTGGGTGGAGATCGAGGCGCTCCTCGCCGCGGTCGCCGCCCACGGCTTTCCCCTCTCCCGCCAGGAGCTGGACCACGTGGTCGCCACCAACGACAAGCGGCGCTTCGCGGTCGAAGGCACCCGCATCCGCGCCAGCCAGGGCCACAGCGTCGACGTCGACCTCGGCCTGCCCCCGGCGACCCCGCCGCCGTACCTCTACCACGGCACGGTCGCCCGCCACCTGGACGCCATCCGGGCCGAAGGACTCCGGCCGATGAACCGGCACGCCGTCCATCTCTCACCGGACCGGGAGACCGCCACCCGGGTCGGCGCCCGCCGCGGCCGTCCGGTGGTGCTGCCGGTGGACGCCGCCGCGATGCACCGCGACGGCCATGTCTTCCAGGTCAGCGCCAACGGGGTGTGGCTGACGCCGGCGGTACCGCCGGAGTATCTGCGCTTCTCCTGACGCCGGTCCTCGCGTGGCGGGTGTTTCACGTGAAACAGGCGGCGCCGCTTAGGCTCGGTGCCATGAGTCTGCGCCTGAGCACCGTGATCCTCCCCCACCGCCGCTGGCACGAGGGCGGCCGTGCCACTTGGACCCGGGCCGAGCAGCTCGGTTTCCACGCCGCGTACACCTACGACCATCTGTCCTGGCGCAGCTTCCGCGACGGCCCCTGGTTCGGTGCCGTACCGACGCTGACCGCCGCCGCGGCGGCCACCGAGCGGATGCGGCTGGGCACCCTGGTCACCTCACCGAACTTCCGGCACCCCGTGACCCTCGCCAAGGAACTGATCTCCCTCGACGACATCTCCGGCGGACGGATCACGCTGGGCATAGGAGCGGGCGGCACCGGCTTCGACGCCACCGCGCTCGGCCAGGAGCCCTGGACGCCGCGCGAACGGGCCGACCGGTTCGCCGAGTTCCTCCAGCTCCTCGACCGGCTGCTGACCGAGGACGCGGTCTCCTTCGAGGGCGACTTCTACGCGGCCCACGAGGCGCGCAACATCCCGGGCTGTGCGCAGCGGCCCCGGCTGCCGTTCGCGGTGGCCGCGACCGGTCCGCGCGGGCTGCGGCTGGCCGCCCGGTACGGACAGGCGTGGGTGACCACCGGCGACCCGAAGCTGTTCGAGGAGGGCACCCCAGAGCAGTCGGTACGGGCACTGCGGACGCAGGCGGAGCGGCTGGCCGACGCCTGTGCCGAGCTCGGCCGTGACGCGGACGAGCTGGACAAGGTGCTGCTCACCGGCTTCACCCCGGACCGCAACGAGCCGCTCCGCTCCCTGGACGCGTTCGTGGACTTCGCCGGACGCCACCGGGAGCTGGGCTTCACCGAGATCGTCGTGCACTGGCCGATCCCGGACTCGGGCTTCGCCACGGACGAGAAGGTCTTCGAGCGGATCGCCATGGAGGCGCCGGCCCAGCTGGCCTGATGTCCCGCCCGCACCGGCTCCCACCGTGTTCTCACCCACATGGTTTTCCACCCACACGGCTTTCCGCCCACACGGCTTTCCGCCCACACGGGTCTCGCTCACACGGGTGTCGCTCACACAGGTTTTCCGCTCACACGGGCGGTCGGCCCGATGAGAGCCGTACCTCACAGATGGGCGGACTCCCGCACGCCCGTGCGGGCCGCTGCGTGACAATGGCCCGGTGACCTCAGCGACTCGACAGCCCCAGACCCCGGCCGCCGCCGCTCGCCCCCGGCTCATCGCCACCGACCTCGACGGAACCCTGCTGCGCGACGACAAGTCGGTCTCCCCCCGCACGGTCGCCGCGCTGGCCGCGGCCGAGCAGGCGGGCATCGAGGTCTTCTTCGTCACCGGCCGCCCCGCGCGCTGGATGGACGTGGTCAGCGACCATGTGCACGGCCACGGCCTCGCCATCTGCGGCAACGGCGCCGCCGTGGTCGACCTGCACGGCGGCCCCGGCGCCCACCGGTTCGTGAAGGTGCGGGGCCTGGCCCGGGAGAACGCCCTGGACACCGTACGGCTGCTGCGCGAGGCGGCGCCCGGCACGGTGTACGCGGTCGAGCAGACGTACGGCTTCAACCAGGAGCCGGAGTATCCGAAGATGCACCTGGAGGTCCCCGACGTGCTCCGGCCGGCCGAGGAGCTGCTGGGGCCGGACGGCCCGGCGCCCCACGAGCCGGTGCTCAAGATCCTCGCCTTCCACCCCACCATCGAGCCGGACGCCTTCCTCACCCTGGCCCGCCTCGCCGTGGGCGACCGCGCCAACATCACCCGGTCCAGCCCCAGCGCCCTGCTGGAGATCAGCGGCCCGGACGTCTCCAAGGCCAGCACGCTCGCCCTGTGCTGCGCCGAGCGCGGCATCTCGCACGAAGAGGTCGTCGCCTTCGGGGACATGCCGAACGACGTGGAGATGCTCACCTGGGCGGGGCAGTCCTACGCGATGGGCAACGCCCACCCGGACGCGGTCGCCGCCGCCTCGGGGCGGACGGTCGCCAACAACGACGACGGGGTCGCCCTCGTCATCGAACGGCTGCTCGCGCGGACCGCCTGACACGAGTCACGGCCAAGGCGGCGATCGGGTGCGAGGTGGCGGTCAGATCGTCACGCCCCGCTGCGCCAGCCAGGGCACCGGGTTCAGCGCCGAGCCCATTTCCGGGGTGACCCGCACCTCGAAGTGCAGATGCGGTCCGGTGGAGTTGCCGGTGCTGCCCGACTGCCCGATCCACTCGCCAGCCTCGACGCGGTCGCCCTGGTCGACGGCGACGCCGGCCAGATGCGCGTACTGCGTGTAGTACCCGCCGGCGTGCTGGAGGACGACCTGGATGCCGAAGGCGCCGCCGCACGACACCTTCACCACCTGCCCGGCGCCGACCGCCCGCACCGGCGTGCCGACCGGCACCGCGAAGTCCTGCCCGGTGTGCCGGTTCGCCCACCGCGTTCCGCCGCTGCCGAAGGACGCGGACAGGTCGTACGTCTCCACCGGCGCCACCCAGTCCTGGCCGAGCCGGGCCGCCGACTGGTCGAGCCGGACGGCGCCGGGGCAGGACCCGGCGGCGGCCGACGCCTCGGCCCGGCCCTGGAGCTTGGACCGGGCCGCCGCCAGCTTGCGCTCGATGTCCTGCTTGAGGACGGCGAGTTCGGTGGTGCGCCGGTCCAGCTCCCGCCAGGCCGCCTCGGCCTTCGCCTGGTCCGCGGCCAGCCGGGCCTCGGCCCGCCGGCTGCGGCCGAGGGCGTTGCCGACGGTGCGGTTCGCCCGCGCCACGGCACGCTGACCGCGCATCAGCTGGTCGGGGTCGTCCGCGAGGAGCATCCGCGCGGTGAGCGGCAGCCCGCCCCCGCCGCGGTACTGGGCGCGGGCGATCCGGCCCAGGTCCTCGTTGAGGACGGCGATCTCCCGGCGCTGACGCTCCAGCAGCTCCTCGGCCCGCTCTGCCGCCGCCCGCCGGACCTCCGCCGCGCGCCGCCCGTCCTCGTAGCGCCGGGTCGCCGCGGCGGCGTCCTGGTAGAGCCGGACCACCTCCGCGCCGGCCTCGGAGCCGGGACCGGCGTCCCCGTCCGAGCCGGGACGGGCGGCCAGTACGGCGAGTGCGCACAGCAGCACCGGAACGAGCAGCGGATGTCGGCGGGATGAGCGCATGCCAGTGATCGTGGACCCTGCGGCCCCTCCGGGTCATGTTCAGCTCGTACGGCTGGGGGAGCGGTTGCTGCACACGGGGCAACCGCGCCCCCGAAAACCCCTCCCGGGTTCAGTACGGCGCTTCCCACACGACGGTGGTGCCCGCACCCTTGGCCCCGATGCCCGGACCCGTCCGGCTGGAACCGCCGAGGGCCCGCGCGCGGCGCTCCAGGTTGCGCAGGCCGCTGCGCCGGCCGCCCTCGGGGAGGCCCACGCCGTCGTCGGCGACGGTCAGCCGGACGCCCGGCCGGCCGTCGGACAGGGTCACCGTCGCGTCGACGACGACCTCGGTCCGCGAGGCCCGGGCGTGCCGGTAGGCGTTGGAGAGCGCCTCGCGCAGGGCGGCCACGAGATTGCGGCCGGTCTCCTCGCCGACCGCGCTGTCGACCGGCCCGACACAGCGGTGCGCGGGGGTGTGGCCCAACGGCACGGCGGCCATGGTGATCTCCCGCAGCACACGGGTGCGCAGCCCCGGCGGAGCATCGGCGGGCTGCCGCAGCGCGAAGATGGCCGAGCGGATCTCCTGGATGGTGACGTCGAGTTCGGCCACCGCCCTGCCGACACCGTCCCGTACCTCGGGCACGGCCGAGGCGCGCGCGGCGCGCTCCAGCGTCATCCCGGTCGCGAACAGCCGCTGGATGACGAGCTCGTGCAGGTCACGGGCGATGCGGTCGCGGTCCTCGAACACGGCGAGCCGTTCCCGGTCGCGCTGCGCCTCCGCCATCACCAGGGCCAGCGCGGCCTGTGCGGCGAACCGGTCGGCGAGCGCCCGCTCGGTGCGCGTGAACGGCCGCTCCCCGCGCGCCCTGGGCATCACCAGACCGCCGAGGACTCGCTCGTCGCTGCGCAGCGGCAGCACCAGCGCGGGCCCGTAACTGCGGGCGATCCCGGTGACCAGCCGGGGGTCGGTGGCCGCGTCGTCCACCACCGTGGACCGTCCGGCGAACAGATCGGCGACCAGACCGCTGTGCGGCGGGACGACCGTGCCCAGGAACTCCGCGGGCCGCCGCGCGGCGACGGCCGCGATCTCCATCCCGCCCCCGGCGACCGGCAGCAGCACGATCCCGGCGACGGCTTCGGAGAGCCGGCGCGCCTGTTCGGCGACCACCTGGAGGGAGTCGTCCACGTCGGCGCCGGACAGCAGGGCCGTGGTGACGGCGACCGATCCGTCGATCCAGCGCTCCCGCTGCCGGGCGGCCTCGTACAGCCGGGCGTTGCCGATGGCGATGCCCGCCTCGGTGGCGAGCACCCGGACCAGGGCGAGGTCGTGGTCGTCGAACGGCACGTCGCCGCGTTTGCCGGCCAGATACAGGGTGCCGAAGATCTCGCCCTGCACCCGTACGGGTACGCCGAGGAAGTCCCGCGTCGGCGGGTGCCGGCCCGGGAGTCCGCCGGCGCGCGGGTCGGCGGTCAGGTCGGCGGTCAGGTCGGCGAGGCGGACCGGTCCCGGCCCGTCGGTCAGGGCGCCCAGCAGTCCGGTACGCGGGTCCGGTGGCAGGCCGATCCGGCGGGCGGTCGCCTCGTCGGCGCCGTGGTGGACGAAGTAGGCGAGGCCGTCACCGTTCTCGGCGTCCTCGGCCACGACGCCCAGCGCCGCGTACCGCGCGTCGGCCAGGTCGGCCGCCGTCCGGCAGATCCGCTCCAGGGTGGAGCGCAGCTCCAGGCCGCTGCCGACCGAGCGCATCGCCTCCAGCAGCTTCGGCACCCGGACGCGCAGCTCGGCGGCGGCTCCCGGCCCGGACGGCCGGGGACCGGGAGACGGGGGGCCGGGAGACGGGGGATCGGGAGACGGGGGATCGGGCATGCCTTGAGCCTAATGAGACCCATTTGTTACGGAAAGTCGGACTTCAGGCGTCGAGGGCACCGCCGGCTACCCCGCCGTCACCAGCAGGTCCGCGGCCGCCTCCCGCTCGGCCATCGACCGCAGCGGCCCCGGCACGGCCACCAGCTCCGCGAAGGTGCCGCGCTGCGCGACCCGTCCCGCGTCGAGCACGACGACCTCGTCCACGCTCTCCAGGCCGGCCAGCCGGTGGGTGATGAGCAGGGTCGTCCGGCCCTCGGTGGCGGCCAGCAGATCGGCGGTGAGCGCGTCGGCGGTCGGCAGGTCGAGGTGCTCGGCGGGCTCGTCGAGCACCAGTACCGGGAAGTCGGCCAGCAGCGCGCGGGCCAGCGCGAGGCGCTGCCGCTGGCCGCCGGACAGCCGCGCCCCGTGCTCCCCGACCAGCGTGTCGAGCCCGTCGGGCAGGCCGTCGGCCCACTCCAGCAGCCGGGCCTGCCGCAGCGCGTCGCGCAGTGCGGCCTCGTCGGCGTCCTTCCTGGCCAGCAGCAGGTTCTCCCGCACCGAACTGTCGAAGAGGTGCGCGTCCTGCGCGCACAGCCCGACGAGCCGGCGTACGTCGTCGGTGTCCAGGGCGCGGGCGTCCACCCCGGCCAGCGTGTACGACCCCGCGCTCGGGTCCAGGAACCTCAGCAGCACCTGCGCGAGCGTCGTCTTGCCCGCTCCGGACGCCCCGACCACGGCGACCCGGCGGCCCTGGGACAGCGTCAGGTCCAGGCCGGTCACGGCCGCCCGGTCCTGCCCGGGGTGACGGGCGGCGAGCCCCTTGACGACGACCGGGAACGGCGTCGCGGGCGCCGGCCGGGGCCGTTCCGGCTCCGCTACGGGTTCGGGGGCGTCGAGCACCTCGTGGACGCGCTCGGCGCTGCGACGTACCCGCTCCCGGTACTGGGCGGCGAGCGGCAGGCCGAGGACGGCCTCGAAGGCGGCCAGCGGGGTGAGGACGACCACGGCGAGGAGCACGCCGCCGAGCCGGTCGGCGGCGACCGCCTGGACGCCCACGAGCGCGGCGGCGGCGACGGTCAGCCCGCAGACCAGCGCGGTGAGTCCGTCGCCCAGCGCGGTGGCGGTGGCCGCCCGGGAGGCGATCCGGGTCAGCGTGGCGTCGGCCCGGCGGGCGACGGCGGCGCGGGCGGGCAGGGCGCCGGCCACGGTCAGTTCGGCGGTGCCGGTGAGCAGGTCGGTGACCTCGGTGGCGAGCGCGCCCCGGGCGGGGGCCAGCCTGCGCTCGGCCCGGCGGGCCACCGCGCCGGTGACCAGCGGCACGCCGACGCCCGCGGCGAGCAGCCCGGCGGCGAGCACCGCGCCGGCCACGGGCAGCAGCCAGGCCGTGAAGCCGACGGCGGCGGCGGAGACGACCAGCGCGGCGCCGGCCGGCAGCAGCCAGCGCAGCCAGTAGTCCTGGAACGCGTCGACGTCCGCGACGAGCCGGGACAGCAGATCGCCGCGGCGGCTGCCGCGCAGTCCGGCGGGCGCGATCCGCTCCAGCCGCCGGTACACGGCGACCCGGGTGTCGGCCAGCATGCGCAGCACGGCGTCGTGCGAGACCAGCCGCTCGGCGTAGCGGAAGACGGACCGTCCGATGCCGAACGTCCGGGTCGCCGTGACGGCCACCATCAGGTACAGCACCGGCGGCTGCTGGGAGGCCCGCGAGATGAGCCATCCGGAGGTCGCCATCAGGCCGACGGCGCTGCCGAGCGCGAGACTGCCGAGCAGCAGGGCGAGCCCGAGGCGACCGCGCCGGCCGGCGGACATCCCGCGCACCCGGGCGAGGGCGCCGCGGCGGGCACCGGGGGCGGGGTCCGGGGCGTCCGGGTTGCCGGTCGCGGTGCCCGCCGGGCCGGCCGGTGTCCCTGCCGGCCGTGCCGTGGGCCTGACCGTCGCGGCCCGCGTGCCGGACTCGGGCTCGGGCGCCGCCAGCCGCACCACCCGGTCCGCCACCTCCAGCAGCGCGGGGCGGTGCACCACGAGCAGTACCGTCCGCCCCGCCGCGAGCCGCCGTACCGCCGTCACGACCTCCGCCTCGGTCGCCCCGTCCAGCGCGGCCGTCGGCTCGTCAAGGAGCAGGACAGGCCGGTCGGCAAGGAACGCCCGGGCCAGCGCCAGCCGTTGCCGCTGCCCGGCGGAGAGCCCGGCCCCGTCCTCGCCGAGCACTGTCCGGACCCCCTCGGGCAGCGCGTCCACGAACTCCAGTGCCCCGGCGTCCCGCAGCGCCCGGCGGACGGCGGCGTCGTCCGCTCCGGACCGGGCCAGCCGTACGTTCTCGGCGATCGTGGTGGCGTACAGGTGCGGGCGCTGCGGCACCCAGGCCACCTGGGCGTGCCATGCGGCCGGGTCCAGCCCGGCGAGATCGGCGCCGCCGACCGTCACCCGTCCCGCCACCGGCCGTACGAAACCCAGCAGTACGTCGAGGAGGGTGGACTTGCCGGCCCCGCTCGGGCCGACCAGGGCGACCGTCTCGCCGGGCTCGACGGTGAAGCTCACGTCCGCCACGGCGTCCGCCACCCGGCCGGGGTACCGCACCGTCACACCCTCGAAGGACAAGGCGCCCCGGCGCTGCACCGGGCCGGTGCCCGGCGCGGGCGCCGGGGTCTCCAGTACCTCGAAGATCTCCTCGGCCGCGGCGAGCCCCTCGGCCGCCGCGTGGTACTGCGCCCCGACCTGCCGCAGCGGCAGATACGCCTCGGGCGCAAGCACCAGCACGACCAGGCCGTCGTAGAGGGCCATGTCGCCGTGGACCAGGCGCATGCCGATGGTCACGGCGACCAGTGCCACCGAGAGGGTGGCGAGCAGTTCCAGCGCGAAGGAGGACAGGAAGGCGATCCGCAGCGTCCGCATGGTCGCCAGCCGGTAGTCGCCGGTGATCCGCTTGATCGACTCGGCCTGTGCCTTGGCCCGGCCGAAGACCTTCAGTGTCGGCAGGCCCGCGACCACGTCCAGGAAGTGCCCGGACAGCCGGGACAGCAGCCGCCACTGCCGGTCCATCCGGGACTGGGTGACCCAGCCGATCAGCGCCATGAAGACCGGGATGAGCGGCAGCGTGACGACGATGATGACCGCCGACAGCCAGTCCTCGGTGACGATCCGGACCAGCACGGCGACCGGCACGACCACCGCGAGTCCCAACTGCGGGAGGTAGCGGGAGAAGTAGTCGTCGAGCGCGTCGACTCCCCGGGTGGCCAGGGCGACCAGCGAACCGGTGCGCTGCCCGGTGAGCCGGCCGGGACCGAGCGCGGTGGCCCGCGCCAGCAGCCTGCCGCGCAGCTCCGACTTCACGGCCGCGCTCGCGCGGTGCGCGGCCAGCTCGGTGAGCCAGCCCACCAGACCGCGGCCGCAGGCGACGGCCACCAACAGCAGCAGCGGAGTACGGAGTCCGGTGGCCGCCAGACCGTGCTGGAAGGCGCCCACCACGATCTCGGCGATGAGCATCGCCTGCGCGATGACCAGCCCAGCGCCGACGGCGCCCAGGGCGACGACGGCCACGAGGAAGAGCCGAGTGGTGCGGGCGTACCGCAGCAGACGTGGATCGATCGGTTTCACGTGAAACACTCCCCGGCCGGACTCATGCCCGGACTCAATGCCCGGACTCAATGCGCGGACTCAGTGCGTGGACTCAGTGCGCGGACTCAGTGCGCGGCGTCGGCGAGGTGCTGAGTGCCGATGCGCTTACGGAAGATCCAGTACGTCCATCCCTGGTAGAGCAGGACGACGGGGGTGCCGATCGCCGCCAGCCAGGTCATGATCTTCAGGGTGTACGGGCTGGAGGAGGCGTTGGTGACGGTCAGGCTCCAGTCCGGGTTCAGCGTGGACGGCATGACGTTCGGGAAGAGCGTGAGGAACAGCATGGCCATGGCGGCCACGATGGTGACGCCGGAGAGCGTGAACGCCCATCCTTCGCGCCCGGCCTGGTTGGCCGCCAGGGCGGCGACCAGTGCGGCGACGGCCACCACCAGCGCGACCAGGCTCGCGCCGTCACCGCTGTCCGCCTGCGTCCACACCAGGAAGACCAGCGCCAGCACGGCTGTGAGCAGGCCGACGCGCAGCGCCAGCTTCCGGGCCCGGTCCCGGATCTCGCCGACCGTCTTGAGTGCGGTGAACACCGTGCCGTGGAAGGTGAACAGCGTCAGCGTCACCAGCCCGCCGAGCAGCGCGTAGGGGTTGAACAGGTCCCCCAGGGTGCCGACGTACTCCAGGTCCCGGTCGATCTTCACGCCGCCGACGATGTTGCCGAAGGCCACGCCCCACAGGAACGCGGGGATCAGCGAGGTCCAGAAGATCGCGTGTTCCCAGTTGCGCTGCCAGCGCTCCTCGGGCCGCTTCACCCGGTACTCGAAGGCCACGCCCCGGATGATCAGGCACAGCAGGATGACCAGCAGGGGGAGGTAGAAGCCGGAGAAGAGGGTGGCGTACCACTCGGGGAAGGCGGCGAAGGTGGCGCCGCCGGCGGTGAGCAGCCAGACCTCGTTGCCGTCCCAGACCGGGCCGATGGTGTTGATCAGCACCCGTTTCTCGGGCCGGTCGCGGGCCAGCAGCTTGGTCAGCACACCGACCCCGAAGTCGAACCCCTCCAGGAAGAAGTAGCCGGTCCACAGGAAGGCGATGAGGACGAACCAGACGTCGTGCAGTTCCATGACGGTGCAGCTCCCTTACGCCTAGTACGAGAAGGCCATCGGCTTGTCGGCGTCGCGGACGTCGCCGCCGATCTTCGTGGGCGGGTTGAGGTCGGCCTCGGTGAGTTCCGGCGGGCCGGCCTTGACGTACTTGGCCATCAGCTTGACCTCGATGACGGCCAGCACGGCGTACAGCAGGGTGAAGGCGGTCATCGAGATGACGACCTCGGTCGTCGAGACGCCGGGGGAGACCGCGTCGCGGGTCTGGAAGAGGCCGTAGACGACCCAGGGCTGCCGGCCCATCTCGGTGAAGATCCAGCCCCAGGAGTTGGCGATCAGCGGGAAGCCCATCGTCCACAGGGCCAGCAGCCAGTACAGCCGGGAGAGGCGGTTGCCGAGCGGCTTCCTCAGCAGGACCAGATGCGGTATCTCGTCGTCACCGGTGCGCCAGGCGGCCGGCAGCATGAACTTCTTCCGGGTCAGCCACAGCCCGGCCAGGCCGAGCGAGAACGAGGCCATTCCGAAGCCGATCATCCACCGGAAGCCCCAGTAGGCCACCGGCACGATGGGCTTGTAGTCACCGGGGCCGAACTTCTCCTGCTCGGCCTTGTTGGTGTCGTGGATGCCGGGCACGTACGAGTCGAAGTCGCTGTGCGCCAGGAAGGACAGCAGGCCGGGGATCTCCAGGGCGACCTTGTTGTGGCCCTCGTCGACGTCCCCGTAGGCGAAGACGGAGAACGGCGCCGGCTGTTCGCCGTCCCAGAGCGCCTCGGCGGCGGCCATCTTCATCGGCTGCTGTTCGTACATGACCTTGCCGAGGGTGTCGCCGCTGATCGCGGTGAGCAGGCCGCCCACGGCCAGGGTGACCAGGCCGAGGCGGAGCGAGGTCCGCATCACCGGGATGTGCTTCTTGCGCCGCAGGTGGAAGGCGGCGATGCCGACCATGAAGGCGCCGCCGGTCAGGAAGGCCGCGGAGAAGCTGTGGAAGACCTGGTTGAGCGCGGTGTTCTGGGTGAGCACCTGCCAGAAGTCGGTCAGCTCCGCCCGGCCCTTGGCCTCGTTGATCTTGTAGCCGACGGGGTGCTGCATCCAGGAGTTGGCCGCCAGGATGAAGTACGCCGACAGCAGCGTGCCGATCGAGACCATCCAGATGCAGGCCAGGTGGATCTTCTTGGGCAGCTTGTCCCAGCCGAAGATCCACAGGCCGATGAAGGTCGACTCGAAGAAGAAGGCGATCAGCGCCTCGAAGGCCAGCGGGGCGCCGAAGATGTCGCCGACGAAGCGGGAGTAGTCGGACCAGTTCATGCCGAACTGGAACTCCTGCACGATGCCGGTGACCACGCCCATCGCGATGTTGATCAGGAAGAGCTTGCCCCAGAACTTGGTGGCCTGGAGGTACTTCTCCTTGCCGGTGCGCACC
The DNA here is from genome assembly GCF_040639815.1 of Streptomyces sp. NPDC023723. Lineage (NCBI taxonomy): Bacteria > Bacillati > Actinomycetota > Actinomycetes > Kitasatosporales > Streptomycetaceae > Streptomyces > Streptomyces sp. NPDC023723. The sequence continues at coordinate 290,509 of NZ_JBFAAP010000003.1, read as the reverse complement.
CAGGCGGTCTCCAGGCCGGCCGTGAGCGCGGCCAGCGAGATCGTCAGGGGTACGAACAGGAAGTGGTAGACGGTCGTGATGCCGAACTGCCAGCGCGCCAGGGTCTCCGGCGCCAGGGCCAAGTCCACGTCGTCACTCTCCTCACATCGCCGTGGTCAGCGGCAGATTGTGCGTGTATGACACACCCATACCGGGAGCGATCCGACACGCTTGTGAACGCGTTCACATTCACAAGCAATTATGACCTACTGCTTTTCGACGCTGGAAGGGGGGTCCCCTGTGACGTCAACCCCAACGCAAAAGGCCCGTTTCACGTGAAACGGGCCTCTGGGCAGTGGGCGGTGGGCGGAGGGCGGTGGGTGCGTATGGGAGCAGGGAACAGGTGCTGGAGCAGGTGCGGGTCACAGCCCCTTGCGGTACCCCTCCGCCACCTTCAGGAAGATGTCGTTCGCCTCGTTCTCCCCCACCGTCACCCGCACCCCGTCACCCGGGAACGGCCGGACCACCACGCCGGCCCGCTCGCACGCCTCGGCGAAGTCGACCGTGCGCTCCCCCAGCCGCAGCCACACGAAGTTGGCCTGCGTCTCCGGCACCGTCCAGCCCTGGGCCCGCAACCCCTCGACCACCCGGGTGCGCTCGCACACCAGCGAACCGACCCGGCCCAGCAGCTCGTCCTCGGCACGCAGCGAGGCGATCGCCGCCTCCTGTGCGATCTGGCTCACCCCGAACGGCACCGCAGTCTTGCGCAGCGCCGCCGCCACCGGCTCATGGGCCACGGCGAACCCGACCCGGAGCCCGGCCAGCCCGTACGCCTTGGAGAAGGTCCGCAGCACACAGACATTGGGCCGCTCGCGGTACAGCTCGACGCCGTCCGGCACCCGGGGGTCACGGATGAACTCGCGGTACGCCTCGTCCAGCACCACCAGCACATCGCCGGGCACCCGGTCCAGGAACCGTTCCAGCTCCTCGCGCCCGACCACCGTGCCGGTCGGGTTGTTCGGGTTGCAGACGAAGATCAGCCGGGTCCGGTCGGTGATCGCGTCGGCCATCGCGTCCAGGTCGTGCACGTCACCCTCGGTCAGCGGCACCTGGACCGCCGTGGCGCCGCTGATCCGCGTGATGATCGGGTACGCCTCGAAGGACCGCCAGGCGTAGATGACCTCGTCCCCGGGGCCCGCCGTCGCCTGGACCAGCTGCTGGGCCACACCCACCGAACCGGTGCCGGTGGCCAGGTGGGAGACCGGGACACCGAACCGCTCGGACAACTCCGCCATCAGCCCCGTACAGGCCATGTCGGGGTAGCGGTTGAAGGCACCGGCCGTCGCCATGACGGTCTCCATCACGCCCGGCAGCGGCGGGTACGGGTTCTCGTTGGAGGACAACTTGTAGGCCACCGGCCCGTCCGCCGCCGCGGGCTTGCCCGGCTTGTAGGTGGGGATCCCCTCCAGCTCGGCGCGCAGCTTCGGGCTCGTCTCGCTCACCGCAGTCCTCCTCGTGACCACCACCGGCATCGAATACTTCTCACCTTATGAGGATTCGGCTCCGGTGCGTACGGTCGAGGACGGGCTGCTCGGTCACACCAAGGCCGGACCGAGAGCGGACCGAGAGCGGACCGAGGCCGGACATGGATAGAACCGCGGCCGGACCGAGGGCGAGCCGGAAGCGGACCGAGTCGCACCGACATCAGGGGCATCGGCACCCGAAGGCGTACGTTCCGGGGGCGCGCCCTACATATATCTACGCGCCGGTGGCTTGCGCCGTGGCGCGCGTCCCCCGTAGTGGTGAGTTGAGACCTCTTCGCAACATCGCACTCTTGGCAGGCCCGCACGCGCCGACACACCACGTCCGGGGGTCAGATCACCTAACTGACATGCTTTCCAAGGAAGTTGACCCCATCCCGCCATGCAGAAACGTGCCTGTCAACGCGCGCATATGCGTCCGCCCTACCCCACTGCATGAGCCCTACTATCGGCTCGCCATGACAGCAGCAGGGAAGCACCAGGTGAGCCGCGCGGAAACCTCACGTCGAGGCAGCCGGCCGGGCCGGGCGGGCATCAGAGACGTAGCCGCCGCCGCCGGAGTCTCCATCACAACCGTCTCCGACGCCCTCAACGGCAAGGGCAGGCTCCCGGACGCCACCCGACGCCATGTCCGTGAGGTCGCCGACCGGCTGGGCTACCGGCCGTCGGCCGCCGCCCGCACCCTCCGTACCGGCAAGTCGGGACTGATCGGCCTGACGGTGACGACGTACGGGAATGAACCTTTCACCTTCACCGAGTTCGCCTACTTCGCCGAGATGGCGCGGGCCGCCACGTCGGCCGCGCTCGCGCGCGGCTACGCGCTGGTCATCCTCCCCGCGACCTCCCGCCACGACGTGTGGTCCAACGTCGCCCTGGACGGCACGGTCGTCATCGACCCCTCCGACCAGGACCCGGTCGTCAGCGAACTGGTCCGCCAGGGCCTGCCGGTCGTCTCCGACGGCCGCCCGGCCGGCGCGCTCCCGGTCACCGCCTGGGTGGACAACGACCACGAGGCGGCCGTCCTCGGCATCCTCGACCACCTCGCCGACGCCGGCGCCCGCCGCATCGGCCTGCTCACCGGCACCACCACCGACACCTACACCCACCTGTCGACCACCGCGTACCTGCGCTGGTGCGAGCGGGTCGGCCAGGACCCGGTCTACGAGGCCTACCCGGCGCACGACCCGTGCGCGGGCGCCGTCGCCGCCGACCGGCTGCTGGCCCGTCCGGACCGGCCGGACGCCGTCTACGGCCTCTTCGACCCCAACGGCACCGACCTGCTCGCCGCGGCCCGCCGCTACGGGCTGCGCGTCCCCGACGACCTGCTGCTGGTCTGCTGCAGCGAGTCCACTGTGTACGCCGCCACCGAGCCGCCCATCACCACCCTGTCGCTCAAGCCGCGCCGCATCGGCACGGCCGTGGTGCAGCTGCTCATCGACGCCATCGAGAGCGTCGAGTCGAACCAGCCGGTCGAGCAGGTGATACCGACCGAACTGATTGTGCGGACCTCCTCCCAGCGCCGGCCGCCGCGCACGACGGTCAGCCCGCCGCGCTCTCCCGAGGGCCAGTAGGAACCGTCTCCTCGACAGCGGGACAGGCCCAGCAGGACCCGTCCGCTTGGCGGCGGAACGGACGGGGAAGGACGGTCAAGAGGTGACCGTGAGGTGACTGAGGGGCGGGCGAAGAGCGGGCCAATCGGGGCGAAAACCGCGTCCTGACGGGGACCTGTTCCGATTCACCACCCCTGGGTCATCACACAGCGCGATCCGCATTCCTATGATGGGCCCACGACACCGCGGGCCGCTGCGACCAGGCAGTCCGAAGCGGTGCAGCAGCGGCGCGATGGTGGAGGGGTCGATGACTCAGGGGGCCGGTCAGGGACCCGAGGTGGAGCGGACGGCGACGTTGCGCGACTTCCGAGTGCCCGCGTACGTCCACGAGACCGGTCCGTACGGCCAGGGCGCGCACCCCGGTGACGTCGCCCCGGCGCCCGAACAGGCCCCGCCGCAGGGGTACCCCCCCACCGAGCGCGACCTGCCCGTCGTCGACGGACAGGACACCGCGCCGACCGCGCAGGTGGCCGTCGAGCCCGTACCGGCCCCGGTGGGACAGCCCGCCACGGGGCCCGGGCCGCTGTACGTCGTGGGCGACGTGCACGGCTATCTCGACGAGCTGGTGGCCGCGCTCCAGGAGCAGGACCTGATCGACGCCGACGGCCAGTGGTGCGCCGGCACCGCCCGCCTGTGGTTCCTCGGCGACTTCACCGACCGCGGCCCGGACGGCATCGGTGTCATCGACCTGGTGATGCGGCTGTCCGCCGAGGCCGCCGCGGCCGGCGGCTACTGCAAGGCGCTGATGGGCAACCACGAGCTGCTGCTGCTCGGCGCAAAGCGGTTCGGCGACACACCCGTCAACTCGGGCGCGGGCACCGCCACCTTCCAGGCGGCCTGGCTGCTCAACGGCGGCCAGAAGACCGACATGGACCGCCTCCAGGACCACCACCTTCAGTGGATGGCCCGCCTGGACGCCGTGGAGGAGGTCGACGGCCACCTCCTCGTGCACTCCGACACCACCGCCTACCTCGACTACGGCGGTTCCATCGAAGAGGTCAACGACACCATCCACGAGGCGCTCACCCGCAATGACGCGGACGAGGTGTGGGACCTGTTCCGCAAGTTCACCAAGCGCTTCTCCTTCCGCGACGAGGGCGGCGCCGACGCCGTGCGCTCGCTGCTCGGCACATACGGCGGCACCCGCATCGTGCACGGGCACAGCCCCATCCCGTATCTGCTCGGTGAGGTCGGCTCCGAGGACGGCGAGGACAACTCCGGTCCGACGGTCGAAGGACCGCATGTCTACGCCGAGGGACTCGCCATCGCGATGGACGGCGGCGTGACCATGGCCGGAAAACTGCTGGTCCAGCAACTGCCGATGACCGACTGAGGGCTTCCCGGGCGGTCCGGGCCCACTTGGCGGATGTCCGGGCCGGCACCCAATTTCTGGAAACCCCCTGTCACCCCGCGCCGTCACCGCTCTACCATCGGCTTATCCGTAGCAGGCTCCCCTCCGTTTCTGCCCGACGGCTCGTTGGCATGCGAGCCCCAAGCCCTACGGAGCATCGGGGGATGCACATGAACAGCGTTCCGCAGCACCTGTTGAGCGAGGACCGCCAAGAGTACGAGCGGGTTCTCAACGAGGCGCTGCGCTCCGCACCACACCGCCCGGAACTGGCCGCTGTGGGACAGCGGCTCAACTCGGAACAACTGCGCACCATGGCGCTCAGCGCCACCGCCCTGATCACCGCGGCGGCGGCGACCGAGTACCAGCACTATGTGAAGGTCCGCGAGGAACTGCGCCAGCCGGCGTCGTCCGCCTCGCCGTCGTCCGCCCGCGAACCGGGTGCCACCGAGTCCGGTACGCACTCGATGGGGCTCGCCGCCACCATGGGTGAGGTCGTCGAGACCGCGGGTGCGGGCGCGGGCGCCGTCATCACGGTCCTGGCCCCCGTCCTCACCGGTACGGCCGCCGCGATCTTCCTGCTCGTCGGGTACATCCTGAAGATGATCGACCCGGAGCAGGCGTTCGCCCGGACCATGCTCACCGCCGGGTGGGTGTTCGGCGCCCTGACCGCGATCACGATCCTGGTCGCCGCTGTCGGTCTGCTGACCACCGCGCTGCGCAACCGTCCCTCGGCCGAGGCCGCGGCGTACGGCGAACGCGACGGGGAGGTGACACGGGCCAGGGAAGCCTGGCGCGAAGCCCTGCTGGAACAGGGCATCGTGCCGTTCCTGCGGGACGCCCTGGCCGATCCGGCGGCGGCGTCGGCGCCGGGCGGTACGGGGCCGTCCGCACCGGCCGGCCGGATGCCGCAGCTCGGCTATGGCCGCCCCGGCTTCTCCAGCCCCGACGAAGGATCCACCGCCGGTCCACGCCCGAGCTACTCGAGCCCGGACTACTCCAGCCCGGACTTCGGCGGCCCGGAGCACCGGCCCGAGTGACCACCGGTGTGCGCTCCCCGGCGGGCGGGTCCCGCCCAGGGGGAGCGCACGTCGGTGGCGCACCGGGACCGGAGGACTTCCCTCTCCCGCCACTCACCGGACCGGTCGGCCGGGTTGGCCGGCGGGTCGACCGGGGCACCCCGGGTCAGCCGGGGCACCCCGGGTCAGCCCGGGTCGGCCGGATCGGTCGAGTCGGCCGAGTCAGCCGGTCGGTCGAGTCAGCCGGGCCAGCCGGGTCAGTCCGCGATCGGCAGATAGACGCGGTTGCCCGCCTCCGCGAACTCCTTCGACTTCTGCGCCATGCCCGCCTCGATCTCCCCCTTGCCGCCACCGTGCTCGCGGCGGATGTCCTGGGAGATCTTCATCGAGCAGAACTTCGGCCCGCACATCGAGCAGAAGTGCGCCGTCTTGGCAGGCTCGGCCGGCAGCGTCTCGTCGTGGAACTCCCGTGCCGTGTCCGGGTCGAGGGCGAGGTTGAACTGGTCCTCCCACCGGAACTCGAACCGGGCATCGGACAGCGCGTCGTCCCACTCCTGCGCGCCCGGGTGTCCCTTGGCGAGGTCGGCGGCGTGCGCGGCGATCTTGTAGGTGATGACCCCGGTCTTCACGTCGTCCCGGTTGGGCAGGCCCAGGTGCTCCTTGGGCGTGACGTAGCAGAGCATCGCCGTGCCCCACCAGGCGATCATCGCGGCACCGATGCCGGAGGTGATGTGGTCGTAGGCCGGCGCGACGTCGGTGGTCAGCGGGCCGAGCGTATAGAACGGAGCTTCATCGCAGATCTCCTGCTGAAGGTCGATGTTCTCCTTGATCTTGTGCATCGGGACATGTCCCGGGCCTTCGATCATGGTCTGTACGTTGAAACGCTTGGCGATCGTGTTGAGTTCCCCGAGCGTGCGCAACTCCGCGAACTGCGCCTCGTCGTTGGCGTCCGCGATCGACCCCGGCCGAAGACCGTCGCCGAGCGAGTACGTGACGTCGTAGGCGGCGAGGATCTCGCACAGCTCCTCGAAGTGCTCGTACAGGAACGACTCCTTGTGGTGCGCCAGGCACCAGGCCGCCATGATCGAGCCGCCGCGCGAGACGATGCCGGTCTTCCGGTTGGCGGTCAGCGGCACGTACGGCAGGCGTACGCCCGCGTGGACCGTCATGTAGTCCACGCCCTGCTCGGCCTGTTCGATCACCGTGTCCTTGTAGACCTCCCAGGTCAGCTCCTCCGCCCGGCCGTCGACCTTCTCCAGTGCCTGGTAGAGCGGGACCGTGCCGATGGGCACGGGGGAGTTGCGCAGCACCCACTCGCGGGTGGTGTGGATGTTGCGGCCGGTGGACAGGTCCATGACCGTGTCGGCGCCCCAGCGGGTCGCCCAGGTCATCTTCTCGACCTCCTCCTCGATGGAGGACGTGACCGCCGAGTTGCCGATATTGGCGTTGACCTTCACCAGGAACCGCTTGCCGATGATCATCGGCTCGATCTCCGGGTGGTTGACGTTGGCCGGAAGGACCGCCCGGCCCGCCGCGATCTCCTCGCGTACGACCTCCGGCGCGACGTTCTCCCGGACGGCCACGTACTCCATCTCCGGGGTGATCTCGCCGCGGCGCGCGTACGCGAGCTGTGTCACCGCCTGTTGGCCGCGGGCGCGCCGGGGCTGGCGGGGGCGACCGGGGAAGACCGCGTCCAGGTTGCGCAGACCGCCGCGCGGCGAGGTGTGCTTGACGCCGTCGTCCTCGGGGCGGACGGGGCGGCCCGGGTACTCCTCAGTGTCACCGCGGGCGATGATCCAGTTCTCGCGCAGCGGGGGCAGCCCCCGGCGCACATCGGTGTCGACGAGCGGGTCGGTGTACGGGCCCGAGGTGTCGTACAGGGTGACCGACTGCCCGTTGGTGAGGTGCACCTGACGGACCGGCACCCGCAGGCCGGGGCGCGAACCCTCGACATACGCCTTGTGCCAGCCGATGGACTTCCCGGCCTCGTTCTGAACGGAGGCAGGCGTGCGTGCGTCCCTGATGGTCATGAGACCTACTCCCTACGCCGGCATTACCCGGTAACAGGTTCGGCGGTCGACGCAGCGGTATCCGTCTGCCGACGCTTCGTGGGGAACATCACCCAACTTCGGTGATGTTTCCCGTGAAACATCGCTGGGACGGAGGTCAGCGCCCTCTCAGCCCGGTGCTCCGAGCTCCCGCGTGTACAAAAGGTGCCTCCACGCTAGCGTCAATTCGGGCGCGGTGACCAGAGGGCCCCCTTCGTTCTTGCGATGATCGGGCCGTGACCACGACGCAGCGTCCTTCTTTTCCGCCGCCCGAACCACGCCGCGGACCGGGCCCGGGCGGCGGCGACGGCAGCGGCTCCTGGGGCGAAGACGGCTCCGCCGCCGAGGACCGCGGGCATGGCCGGGCGCCCGCCCCGGGGCCGCAACAGGGGTACGGACACGGCGGGGCGGGGCGGGGGCCGGGGCTGGGCGACGGGCGGGGTCCCGTACCCGGGGGCGAAGGACACGGCCTCAGACTCGGCCACGGCGGCGGTCATGGCAGTCAGGGCGGTCAGGGTCCAGGGGGCGGTGTTCACGGTCCAGCGGGCGGTGGTCACGGATCAGGGGACGGTCACGGCCCTGGAGGCAGCAATCAAGGTCCAGGAGACAGTCACGGCCCTGGAGGCAGCAATCAAGGTCCGGGGGACGGTCACGGCCCGGGTGACGGCGGGCACGGCCCCGTCGGCGGACACGGTCACTCGCACAGTCACGGCCCGGCCGCCCCCGTCTCCCGCCACCTGCGCAAGGTCATCGCCGCGGTCCTGGTTCCCTTCGCCGCGGCCGTGGTGGTGGGGCTCGCCCTGCTGTGGCCGGGCGGCGCGCCGGCCCACGAACGCACCGGGGTGGGCTTCGACCGGCAGACGCAGCAGGCCACGGTCACCAAGGTGACGTCGATGAGCTGCCAGGACGTCAACGGCTCCAACGTCCCCGCCACCGGCGACACGTCCACCGCGGAGGGCTCCTCGGCGCAGCAGCAGGAGAGCGGCACCTGCAAGAAGGCGACGATCCGGGTCGACACGGGCAAGGACAAGGGCCGTACGTTCACCGAGATCGTGCAGCCGGACCAGTCCCGGCAGCTGAGCCAAGGCCAGAAGGTGGTGGTCTCCTACGAGCCCTCCGCGCCGAAGGACCTCCAGTACTCGGTCTCCGACATCAACCGCAGCCTCCCGATGGCGCTGCTGGCCGGGATCTTCGCGCTCGCCGTCGTGGTCGTCGGGCGGCTGCGGGGTGTGATGGCGCTGGTCGCGCTGGCGATCAGCTTCCTGGTGCTGAACTTCTTCATCCTGCCCGCGATCCTCCAGGGTTCGAACCCGCTGCTCGTGGCGGTGATCGGGTCGAGCGCCATCATGCTGATCGCCCTGTATCTGTGCCACGGTCTTTCGGCCCGCACCTCCGTGGCGGTGCTCGGCACGCTGGTCTCGCTGGTGCTGATCGGCGTCCTCGGTTCGCTCTTCATCGGCTGGGCCGCGCTGACCGGGGACACGGACGACAACACGGGTCTGATCCACGGTCTGTACCCGTCGATCGACATGAGCGGTCTGCTGCTGGCGGGGGTCATCATCGGTTCGCTCGGTGTGCTGGACGATGTGACGGTGACGCAGACCTCGGTGGTCTGGGAGCTGCACGAGGCCAATCCGGCGCTGGGTCGGCGGGGCCTTTACCGCGCGGGCATCCGGATCGGCCGGGACCACATCGCGTCCGTGGTCAACACACTCGTCCTCGCCTACGCGGGCGCCGCGCTGCCGTTGCTGCTGCTGTTCTCGATCGCGCAGAGCAGCGTCGGCTCGGTGGCCAACAGCGAGCTGGTCGCGGAGGAGATCGTGCGCACCCTGGTCGGTTCCATCGGCCTGGTGGCTTCGGTGCCGGTGACCACCGCGCTCGCGGCGCTCGTCGTCGCCGCCGACCGGCCCGGCCCCGGCGCCGCCCCGGCGGGGACTCCCGCCCCGGCCGCCCCGGCCGCGGCTCGCGGGGGCCGGGGGCGCCGCCGCAAGCGGTGACGGGGGCGCCGGGCCCGGCCGCCGGCCGCGGCGCCCGGACCGGCTTGCAGGATCGTTCCGGCACGGTGGACGGCATCCGGCGAAGCGTTACGCCACCGCCTCAGGACTGCCGGAACGCTTCAGCCCGCGCTCTGTTCCTCGGCCAGGATGCGGTCCAGCGCCTCGTCGAGGTGTGCGTCGAAGTCGGCGAGCACCCCCTCCTGGCCCAGCGGCACCAGTTTGTCGGTGCGGTCGAGGAAGGCCACCAGCGGTGCCGCCGAGGACCGGAACAACGCCTGGTCGGCGCCGACCTGAAGGCGGATCAGCACTTCGGCCAGCGGCTCGGGATCGACGGGAGAGATGCGCACATCGCCGTCGCCGCAGGGCCGGCCGACCCCGTCGATCAGCAGCTCGCGTCCGAAGGCCCAGGTCACCGGGGCGTCACCGGGCAGGTGGAAGGTCAGTCGCACGGCGTAGGGATCACTGGTCTCGTAGCGCAGCTCCACCGGGATACGGAAGGAGAGCTCCTCGGACACGAGAAAGCTCATCATGACCTCTGCCTGTACGGACTCGCGCATCACATACCCCGTCATTCGCCGTCGACTGGCCGGGAATCAACCTCTAACACTGATGGCATCTTGCTGAACGTACACACCAGATCACAAGGAGTTAGTTTTCACATACTGATAGAGCGCGAGAGCGACCCCAGCAGTCGCCCCACCTCGCTCTGCAACTCCCGCATCGCGGGCAGCAGCCGGTCGGCCTGGTGCACGGGCAGCGAAATGGCCACGGTCGCCACCGCGCTGCCGACGGTGAGCGGGATCGCCCCGGACACCGTGCCCAGCGCGTACTCCTGGTACTCGGTCACCGGCTCCGTACGCCCCAGGCGCTCCAGCCGCTGCAGCAGGCTGTGGCCGTCGCGCACGGTGTATGGGGTGACGGGCCGCACCGGATGGCGGTCGAGGTGGTCCTGACGGGCCGCTTCGTCCAGTTGTGCCAGCAGGCACTGGCCGATGGCATGCGCGTGCGCGGTCGCACGGAAGTCCGCCCACTCCTCGACCGCGGGAGCGCCCGGCGGGTCCGCGACGCACACGATGTCGACCTCCCCGTCGCGGTACACCGCGTAGTACACGGTGGCGCCGATCGTCTCGCTCAGTCCGGCGAGAGTCTCCGCCAGCGCGCTGCGACGTTTCTGCTGTGCCGCACTGCCGCTCAGCCGTTCGGCCGCCGCGCCGAGGAAGAACAGGCCCTTGTCACGGCGCAGATAGCCCTCGTGCACCAGGGTGCGCAGCAGGTGGTAGGCCGTGGGCAGGGCCAGGCCGGTCTCCCGGGCCAATTGCTTGGCGGGTGCGCCGTACCGGTGTCCGGCCACGCACTCCAGCAGGCGCATCGCCCGCTGCACGGAGCCGATGAGGGTCCCGGTGGGCGGGTCGGGGGGCGGGGCGTCCACGGTGGGGGCCGGGGAGCGGGGCTGGGCGGGGAGCGTGGGCGGGTGGACTGGTGCGGTGTCAGCCGTGGCCAAGGGGCACTCCCGGAGCGAGGGGGCAGCCGTTGCGGGGAACACGGGTGGGGGTGTACGCCGCTGCGGGGTCGTCCCCGCCTGGAGTTCCGGACTCTAACCGCCTGTCACCGCGCGCAGGCGGCCTGCCGGGGAAATGTCCCCCGCGCGAGGGAACCGGTGGTTCCTGTTACCCCCACCGGTGCCCCACGTGCCTCACCAGTCGCTGCGGGAGGAGGAGTTCGACATGAACTTCCGCACGATGTAGATCAGGCCGCCGACCAGGGCCACGAAGACCAGCAGCTTGAAGAGCAGGCCGATCACGAACCCGACCACGCTGGCGATCAGGCCGCCGAACACGACCAGGGCGATGACCGGCACCGCGATCCACTTCACCCACCACGGCAGTCCCGCGAAGATCCCACGCATCGCCCTCGTCCTCGTCTCTCCCGTTCCCGGGAATTCTCCCGGTGTCCGGGAATCCTGATGTCCTGCACTCGATGCTAGGCGGCGCGGGTTCGGTGCGGGGGCCCGGCAGCCCTTGTCCTCCCCTGACCGATCCCCTAGGGAACCCGGAGGCCGCAGGTCAGCTCTCGGGCGGAGAGAAGACCACCAGCACCCTCAGGTCCTCACTGATGTGGTGGAACTTGTGGGCGACCCCGGCCGGCACGTACACCACGCTGCCGCGGGCCACCTGGGTCGTCTCCATGCCGACGGTGATCGCGGCCCGGCCGCTGACGACGAAGTACACCTCGTCCTGCGCGTGCGGCTGCTGCGGATCGGCGGTGCCGGCGTCGAGCGCGTACAGGCCGACCGACATGTTCCGCTCCCGCAGGAACTGCAGGTAGGCACCGTCGTTGGCGGCGCGTTCCGCCTCCAGTTCGTCCAGCCGGAATGCCTTCATCGCCTCGTCCGCCCCTGCTTCACCATTGGTTGCCGATCGTGTCTGCCACGATCAGACACATGAAGAATTTCGTAGTCAAGACGATCGCGAACGCGGCCGCCCTGGCGGTCGCCGTGTGGCTCATCGACAAGATCACACTGACCGGGGGCGGCACCGGCAAGAAGGCCGGCACGCTGATCCTGGTCGCGCTGGTCTTCGGCCTGGTGAACCTTCTGGTCAAGCCGATCGTCCAGGTGCTGACGTTTCCGCTGTTCATCCTGACCCTCGGCCTGTTCACCCTGGTGGTGAACGCGCTGATGCTGCTGCTCACCTCCTGGCTGGCCGACAAGCTCGATCTCAGCTTCCATGTGGAGGGATTCTGGACCGCCGTCCTCGGCGGCCTGATCATCTCGATCGTCTCCTGGGCGCTGAACATGGTCCTGCCGGACAAGGACTGACCCGATGACCTACCGCGTCTGTTTCGTCTGCACCGGCAACATCTGCCGCTCACCGATGGCCAAGGCCGTCTTCCACGCGCGCCTGACCGAGGCCGGGCTCGACGGGCTGGTCGAGGCCGACAGCGCCGGCACGGACGGCTGGCACGAGGGCGAGGGCGCGGACCCGCGTACCGTGGACGTCCTCGAGGCCAACGGTTACGCCGTCGACCACACGGCCCGGCGGTTCGACGCCTCCTGGTTCGCCCGCCTGGACCTCGTCATCGCCCTGGACGCCGGACATCTGAGCGGCCTGCGCCGCCTGGCGCCCACCGCGCGGGACGCCGCCAAGGTGCGGCTGCTGCGGTCCTACGACCCCGCCGCCGACGACCTCGACGTACCGGACCCGTACTACGGGGGCGCGGACGGCTTCGAGGAGTGCCTTGAGATGGTGGAGGCGGCGAGCACCGGTCTGCTCGCCGCGGTACGCGAGCAAGTGGAAGGACGAGCGGCATGAACGATTCAGCCGGCGACGGACGGAACATCGAGGCGGCGGCGCTGCCGCGGGAGGCGGGCGACGGCACGCGCGCCGTGCGCGCCGGGCTGCCCGAGCCGGTCAAGCACGAGCCGACCCTGCCCGGTCCGGTGTTCGCCGCCCACTTCCATCTGCCGGGCGACCCCACCGGCCCGTACACGTACGGCCGCGACGAGAACCCGACCTGGACGCTGCTGGAGAGCGCCATCGGCGGTCTTGAGGCGCCCGGGCTGGACGACGTGGAGACGCTCGTGTTCGCCTCCGGCATGGCGGCGATCTCCTCGGTGCTCTTCTCCCAGCTGCGCGCCGGCGACGCGGTCGTCCTGCCGAACGACGGCTACCAGGTGCTGCCGCTGGTGCGCGCGCAGCTGGAGGCGTACGGCATCGAGGTGCGCACCGCGCCCACCGCCGGGGACGCCCAGCTCGGCGTGCTGGAGGGGGCGAAGCTGCTGTGGATCGAGTCGCCCTCCAACCCCGGCCTCGACGTCTGCGACATCCGGCGGCTGGTCGAGGCGGCCCACGCGCGGGGCGCGCTGGTCGCCGTCGACAACACCCTCGCCACGCCGCTCGGGCAGCGCCCGCTGGAGCTGGGCGCGGACTTCGTGGTGGCCAGCGGCACCAAGCAGCTCTCCGGTCACGGGGACATCCTCCTGGGGTACGTCGCCGGCCGCGGCGGCGAGGCCATGACCGCGGTACGGCGCTGGCGCAAGATCGTCGGTGCCATCCCCGGCCCGATGGAGGCCTGGCTCGCCCACCGCTCGCTCGCCACCCTCCAGCTGCGCGCGGACCGGCAGAACGCCACCGCCCTGAAGGTCGCCGAGGTGCTGCGGAGCCGGCCCGAGGTCACGGGGCTGCGCTACCCAGGGCTGCCCGACGACCCGTCGCACGAGATCGCCGCGCGGCAGATGCGGCGCTACGGGTGCGTGGTGTCCTTCACGCTGCCCACGCGCGCGCGTGCCGACCGTTTTCTGGACGCGCTGCGCCTGGTGGACGACGCGACCAGCTTCGGCGGCCTGCGCTCCACGGCGGAGCGCCGCGGGCGCTGGGGCGGCGACGCGGTGCCGGAGGGCTTCGTCCGCCTGTCGGTCGGCGCCGAGGACCCGGAGGATCTGGTGGCCGATCTGCTGCAGGCCCTGGACACGTCCGCCGGCTGAACCGGCCCCGGGCCCTGTTTCCGGTACGGCGGGCGGTCCGAGCCTCCCCCCTCGTGACTCGGACCGCCCTCGGTTCCGCGCGCGAAGAACCGCGTGCACAAGGCTAGTTGACTCTGTGTCAGTGTCCAATCACAGTAGCGACAGACGCCTATCGACATATTTATAGTTGGGCGGTGCCGGGGGGCCGGGAGAAGGGCGGAAGAGGGGAAGGGCTCTCGTGGATCTGGCCTTGCTGCGCACGTTCGTGACGGTTCACCGGGCCGGTTCCTTCACTCGCGCCGCCGCCCTGCTCGGCCTCTCCCAGCCGGCCGTCACCTCGCAGATCCGCACGCTGGAGCGGCAGCTCGGCCGGCCGCTCTTCCTGCGCCAGGCGCGCGGCGTGACCCCCACGACCATCGGTGAGGAACTGGCGCACAAGGCCGCCCCGCACCTGGACGCCCTGGTGGAGATAGCCGAGACCGGCCTCGACGACGACTCGTCCTTACGTACGCTGCACCTGGCCGGGCCCCCCGAGTTCACCGCCGAGCGCGCGCTGCCCGCGCTCACGGAGCTCACCGGCGAGGATGGCCAGGGTTTCGCGCTGCGCGCCTCCTTCGGAAACGCGGACGAGACGCTGGAGGGGCTGGCCGCCGGACATCATGATCTGGCCATCAGTACGGCCCGTCCGCGCGGCGCTCTGCTCACGGCGACTCCGCTCTGCGACGAGGAGCACGTCCTGGTCGCCGCTCCCCGCTGGGCCAAGCAGATCGGCATCGCCGGGCGGACCGGGGACGGGATGTCCGCGCTGGAGCGCGTACCCGTGGTCGAGGTACATGAGTCGCTGCCCTTTGTGGCCCGCTACTGGGCCTCCGTCTTCGACACCTGCCCGGCCGTCCCCGGAACGATCATCGTCCCCGACCTGCGGGCGGTGCTCGCCTGCGCCGTCACGGGCGCCGGGCTCGCGGTGCTGCCCCGCTATCTGGGTGCTGAGGCGCTGGAGCGCGGTGACCTGGTCCGCCTGCACGACCCGGCGGTGCCGCCGCTGCGGACGTACTTCCTGGCGGTGCGCACCGGAACGCTGGCGATGCCGCACATCGCGCGGGCCCATGAGTGGCTGCTCCGAGCCGCGGCCGACTGGAACTGAGCGTCGCCGCTCGTGACGTTCCGCGATGTTTCACGTGGAACCAGCCGGGCCACATTTTCCCCATGACCGACCGACCCGTGGTCAAGCGCACCGCCCGTGCCGTGCTGCTGGACGGCGCCGACCTGATCCTGATCAAGCGCACCAAGCCCGGTGTGGACCCCTACTGGGTCACCCCTGGTGGCGGGGTGGAGCCGGAGGACTCCACCGTCGTCGACGCCCTGCACCGCGAGGTGTACGAGGAGCTCGGTGCCAAGATCACCGATGTGGTGCCGTGTTTCGTGGACACGGTGGAGCACATCGGCGAGGACGGCGGCGCGACGGGTGTGAAGGTGCAGCACTTCTTCGTCTGCCACCTGGAGTCCATGGACCCGGCCCTGCGCCACGGCCCCGAGGTCGAGGAGCCGGCCGGGGAGTACGAGATCGTCCGGGTGCCGTTCACCCGGGTCGGCATCGCCTCGGTCCATCTCGTCCCGCTGTCACTGCGGCACTATCTGGACGGCAACATCGAGGGAGTACGGGCCATGCACGCGCCCGACCTGGGCTGAGACCGGCGCGCTCAGTCCCCCGCCCCGACCGGCTCGTCCACCGTGTCGTGCCGTATCCGCTCCAGCGGGATGCCGCTCGCCCGCAAGGTGGTCACGCCCCGGCGGATCATCCCGGGCGGCCCCGACAGATAGGCGTCGTACTCGTTCCAGGGTCCGTAGGCGCGGACCGCGTCGGGGAGCCGGAGCCGGGCCCGCTGATCTGTGACCGCCCGGACCGAGAGCCAGGGATGGGCCTGCTGAAGCCGCAGCATGGTGTCGATGTCGTACAGGTCGTGGTCGGTGCGGGCGCCGTAGAACACCTCGACCGTCCGTCGGTCGCCGTGTTCCGCCACGTCCTCGACGAGGGCCTTGATGGGCGCGATGCCGGTCCCGCCGCCGAGACAGAGCAGACCGCTGTCGGTGGTGTGGTCCACGGTCATCGACCCGGCCGGCGGCCCGAGGCGGATGATGTCGCCGGGCCGGGCGCGGTGCACCAGGGCCCCCGAGACCCAGCCCGCCGGGACGGCCTTCACATGAAGGGACAGGAGTCCGTCGGAGCGAGGTGCCGACGCGAAGGAGTAGTGCCGCCAGACCCGTGGCCACCACGGGGTCTCCAGGCTCGTGTACTGCCCGGCGAGGAAGGGATACGGCTGGTCGGGGCGGAGGGTGAGGACCGCGACGTCCGCCGTTCTGAGGTCGTGTCCGACGATCTCCGCGTACCACCAGGCCGGGGCGTGCAGTTCGTCCTGCGCCGCCGCGTCGATCATGATCTGCGAGATGCTGGTATAGGCCCGGACCCAGGCCCGTTCGGTCTCCGCGTCCCAGGTGCCGGTGGCGTACTGGCTCAGTGCGCCGAGCAGGCACTCACCGACGGCCGGGTAGTGCTCGGAACGAGTGCCGTACTTGCGATGGCCGCAGCCGAGGTGCTGGAGGTACGCGGTGAGGACCGGCGGGTTGTCGATGTGCTCGGCGGCCGTGAGCAGCGCCCTGAACAGCCGGTCGCGTTGCACGTCCATCGCGGGCGGGAACAGCGCGCGCAGCTCCGGGTGGCGGACGAAGAGCAGGGCGTAGAAGTACGAGGTGGCCTTTTCGGACACGGGCGCGATCTCCGCCAGGGTGCGGCGGATGAGGAGGGCGTCCGGGGACGCGTCCATGTGTGCCTCACCTCGAACAGCTTGCGGCGTTCCCCGCTCTTCGCCAGGACATGCGTCGCAGCACTCTGCCCGAGAGTCCCACCGTGCGAGGGTGTCCCGGCCGCATACCCGGAATCGCGGGTCTTCGATCAGACCGCAGGCTACGCTGCCCACCTGTCCCTGCCCTGTCGCCCTTCTGAGCCGACAGCCCGCGTTCGCCGCTGTTTCACGTGAAACATCCCGCCGCGACTCCCACACCGCCCAGGTCACCCATGACATGGCCAAAAGCCCGTGCGTCTCACCGGAAACAGGTGGACGGCAGGGGCCGCCGTCGGACAGCCTGGCCCGCGTGCCGACTCCTTCCCTCGCCGCCCTGCCGATCCGCCGACTGACCTTCCGCGACCTCACCGCGTGCGCCGATCTGTCCGAGGACCGCGGATGGCCCCGCGAAGAACACAAGTGGGGTCTGCTCCTCACGGCCGGGAAGGGGTACGGCATCGACGACCCCCGTGGCGGTCTGGTCGCCGCCTGCACCGTCACCGAGTACGGACTGCCCGAGCGTCCGGCGCTGGCGGCCGTCGGCATGGTGCTGGTCGCCGCACGGCATGCCCGCCGGGGAGTCGGACGCCGGCTCATGCGCCATGTCATCACGGCGTCGGGACCCACCCCGCTGACCCTGCACGCGACCCCGAACGGCCGGCCGCTCTACGAGGAGCTGGGCTTCAAGGTCACCGGCGGCGCGGAGATGGTCCGCGGCCGCTTCTCGCCGGACGGCTCCGGGTCCCGGATCGCCACCCGGGCGGCCACGGCCGAGGACCTCGCCTCCGTGCTGCGCCTCGACGGGGAGGTCTTCGGCACGGACCGGACGCACATCATCACGCGGCTGCCCGCCTTCGCCGACCGCTTCCGAGTCGCGGAGGAGCACGGCCGGCTCATCGGCTACGCCGCGGCCTGGCCCACCACGGACAGCCTTGTCGTGGGTCCGCTGATCGCCCGCGACCCGGAGACGGCCAAGGCGCTGTTCGCCTCCCTCGCCGCGCACACCGACGGCCCGCTGCGCACGGACATCGATGCCCGGCACGAGGAACTGCTGGCCTGGGTCAAGGCCCACGGTCTGTCGTCCGTCGCCCACAACGCGGTGATGACGTACGGCGTCACGGAGCTGCCGGGGGACTGGACCCGCCGGTTCGCTCCGCTGACGGTGGCAGCCGGCTGACCACGGGGCGCTGGTCCGAGGCGTTCAGTGCACGGCCGTCCGCCGGCCGGCCGGCCGGGAGTCCGTGACGACGGTGCCGGTACCACCGGCCCGCCGTTCGAGGGCGGCCGAGACGAAGGCGAGGACCAGGGCGGCCGCGGCCAGGACGGCTCCCACCCAGTTCGGGGCGGTGTAGCCGAGTCCGGCGGCGATGACGAGACCGCCGAGCCAGGCGGACAGGGCGTTGCCCAGGTTGAAGGCACCGATGTTCACGGCCGAGGCCAGGGTCGGGGCTCCGTGGGCGTGGTCGAGGACCCGCTTCTGGAGCGGCGGAACGGTCGCGAAGCCGAAGGCACCGATCAGCACGACGGTCACGGCCGCCGCGGCCTCGTTGTGCGCGGTCAGCGTAAACAGTGCCAGCACCACGGCCAGGGCGCTCAGCGACACGTACAGCAGCGGCATCGTGGCCCGGTCGGCCAGTCGGCCGCCGACGAGGTTGCCGCCGACCATGCCGAGTCCGAAGAGCACCAGCAGCCAGGTGACGGAGGCGTCGGCGAAGCCCGCCACCTGGGTCATCATCGGCGCGATGTAGGTGATGGCCGCGAAGACTCCGCCGAACCCGAGGACGGTCATCGCCATCGCGAGCAGCACCTGGACGTTTCGGAAGGCGGCCAGTTCGTGCCGGAGCCGTACGCCCTCGGGCTTCGGCAGATCGGGGACCAGCCTGGCGATGCCGGCCAGGCCAACGACGCCGAGCGCGGCGACGAGACCGAAGGTGACCCGCCAGCC
The DNA here is from genome assembly GCF_040639815.1 of Streptomyces sp. NPDC023723. Classification (NCBI taxonomy): domain Bacteria; kingdom Bacillati; phylum Actinomycetota; class Actinomycetes; order Kitasatosporales; family Streptomycetaceae; genus Streptomyces; species Streptomyces sp. NPDC023723. The sequence continues at coordinate 271,720 of NZ_JBFAAP010000003.1, read as the reverse complement.
GAGGGACTGACCGACGAGGGTGCCCAGCGGGACACCGACCACGTTGGCGACGGTCAGCCCGGTGAACATCATGGCGATGGCCCCGGCCTTCCTGCCGGGCGCCACGAGCTCGGCGGCGACCACCGAACCGATACCGAAGAAGGCGCCGTGGGCGAGTGAGGCCACCACTCGGCCGATCAGCATGACGGAAAAGGCGGGCGCGAGGGCGGACAGCAGGTTGCCGACCACGAACAGCGCCATCAGCAGCATCAGCATCCGTTTGCGGGGGATCCTGGTACCGAGCACGGTCATCAACGGCGCGCCGAGCATGACGCCCAGCGCGTAGCCGGTCACCAGGAACCCGGCGGTGGGGATGGAGACTCCGTAGTCGGCGGCGACCTCGGGCAGCAGCCCCATGATCACGAACTCGGTCGTCCCGATCCCGAAGGCCCCGATCGCCAGGGCGAGAAGCGCGAGCGGCATGGGCGGGTACACCTTCCCAGAGATTGCAGGAGCATGTTGAACGCGCCAACAATAGTTGCAAACGCTGGATAAGCGCAAAAGCAGGCTATTGCATTTCTGGTCTACCCTTGTCTCAGCCGGTCCGGGACGGAGGAAACGCCATGACAGCGACAGACCCCTCGCTCACCGCCCTCGCCCAGGGCTGGTGCGCCCTCTCCCTGCTCCACGGGAGGATCGAGACCCACATCGAGCGCGCCCTACAGGCCGGCCACGGCCTCAGCGTGCGCGAGTACTCCCTGCTCGACGTACTCAGCCGACAGCACGACGGTGACGGAGGACATCTCCAGATGAAGCAGGTCGCCGACGCGGTGGTACTCAGCCAGAGCGCCACCACCCGCCTGGTGACCCGGCTCGAGGACCGCGGTCTGCTGGAGCGCTACCTGTGCCCCACCGACCGACGCGGCATCTACACCAACGTCACCGAGGACGGTCTGAAGCTGCTGGAGCAGGCCCGGCCCACCAACCGGACCGCGCTGCGCGAAGCCCTGGACGAGGCGGCGCAGAACCCCGACATCGCTCCGCTGGTCCGGGTCATCGAGACACTGAAGTCACCGGTCCCCGCCTGAACCCGTTCAGCCGCCCGCGCTCCCTGCGTAAGGTGCGGATCATGGCAGATCTTGAGATACGGCCGGCTGTCGCGGAGGACCTCTCGGCGATCGTGGCGATGCTGGCCGACGACCCACTGGGTGCCCAGCGCGAGTCACCCGACGACCTGACTCCGTACCTGGCCGCTTTCGAGCGGCTTCGCACCGACCCGAACCAACAGCTCGTCGCCGCCGTCCGTCAGAGCAGGCTCGTGGGCACGCTCCAGTTGACCGTCGTCCCCGGCCTGTCCCGGCGCGGTGCGACCCGGTCGATCATCGAGGCCGTGCGCATCCACGCCGACGAGCGCGGCAGCGGCCTGGGCACCCGGCTCATCGAGTGGGCGATCGACGAGTCCAGGCGTCTCGGCTGCGGCATGGTGCAGCTGACCTCCGATGCCAGCCGCACCGATGCCCACCGCTTCTACCAGCGGCTCGGCTTCGCGGCATCGCACGTGGGCTTCAAGCTCCAGCTCTGACCAGTGGCCGGGTCTGCCCTGTTTCACGTGAAACAGGGCAGACCCGGCCATGACCTCAGCCGATCCCCCGCCAGCCCTCCGGGTCCACCCCGCCCGGCACCGGAGCGTCCTGGTCGTACGGCTGCCGGGTGAAGACGAACGACCCCAGGTCCAGATGGCTCACGCTGCCGTCCGGGCGCCGCACGGCCCGCAGCAGCTCACCGGCGTAGTAGCCCTCCAGGCCACGCCAGGTGCCGTCGCCGTTCGGCCGGAACCGCGAACGCCGCCCGCCGCCCGCCAACGGCTCCAGGGAGACACCTCCTTCGGCGACGAGCCGCAGCACGAAGGCGTTCGTCCCCCAGTACCACGGCCCGGCCAACTCCAGCACGGACGGGTCGACCTCCGGCAGCGGCCGCCACGGTTCGGGAATCCGCGGCTCGGCCTCCGCGACGATACGGACCAGATCGGCACCGACCGCGGAGAGCCGCGGGCCGGAGGTGCAGTTGGCCAGGACCACCGCCGCGACGTCGTCCTCGACCGCGACGGTCAGGTTGGCCACAAACCCCGGCAGCGAACCGGAATGTCCCACCAGCAGCCGTCCATCCCGGTGCTGGATCTGTAGCCCGAGGCCGTACGTCGCACCGTCCACGACATCCGCCGCCTCGGCGGGTGCCGCGGGCGCCCGCATCTCGCGCACGCTCTGCGCGCTCAGCACCTTGTCGTCCCCGTGCGCCAGGAACGCGGCGAACCGTGCCAGATTCCCGGCCGTGGACCAGAGCTGGCCGGCCGGCGCCATCCGCCCGAGATCCTCGGCCGGCTCGGGCAGCAGCACGTCCGCCCACGGATGCACCGCCCAGCCGCCCGCGTGCGGCGGCCGGGGACGTGTACTCGTACGCGTCAGCCCCAGCGGTTCCAGCACCTCCCGCCGCAGGACGTCCTCCCACGACGCCCCGCGCACCTCCTCGACCAGCGCGCCGAGCAGGGTGTACCCGGGGTTCGAGTAGTGGTGCCGGCGTCCCACCGGGTGCAGGAAGGGCCGCTCGCCCAGCACATCGGCGAGTTCGGGACGCAGCGAGCCAGGGGTCCGCTCCCACCACGGCGCCGGCGACTCGGCCGCCAGGCCCCCGGTGTGCGCGAGCAGCCCGGCGATCGTGGCCTCCCCCGCCCCGGTGCCCGGCAGATGCTTCTCCAGCACATCGCCCAGATCCAGCAGACCCTCGTCCCGCAGGCGCAGCACGAGCACAGCCGTGAAGGTCTTGGTGATCGACCCGATCCGGTACTGCACATCCGCGTCCGGGCCGTGTCCGTCCACCGAGGTCCGCGCACCGTGCCAGACGGCCCGCCCGCCTCGGACGACCGCGGCGGTCAGCGACGGCGCACGCCCCGCGGCCTGGGCCACGGCGATCCGGTGCAGCAGCGCACGCCGGGTGGCGGGCAGCAGTTCTTCATGAGGTGACGTCATGTCACCAGTCCACCCCGCCCGGACTTCCCGCGTCGAACCCATTCACTCCCGGGCGCACCGCCCCGGATCAGGTCTGCGCCATGTCCACGAAACGCGAGTAGTGCCCCTGGAAGGCGACCGTGATCGTCGCGGTCGGGCCGTTTCGGTGCTTGGCGACGATCAGGTCGGCCTCGCCCGCGCGCGGGGACTCCTTCTCGTAGGCGTCCTCGCGATGCAGCAGGATGACCATGTCGGCGTCCTGCTCGATGGAACCGGACTCACGCAGGTCGGAGACCATCGGCTTCTTGTCCGTGCGCTGCTCGGGGCCACGGTTGAGCTGCGAGAGCGCGATGACCGGGATCTCCAGCTCCTTGGCCAGCAGCTTGAGGTTACGGGACATGTCCGAGACCTCCTGCTGACGGGACTCGGCCCGCTTGGAGCCGCCGGACTGCATCAGCTGGAGGTAGTCGATGACCACCAGCTTCAGGTCGTTGCGCTGCTTGAGGCGGCGGCACTTGGCTCGGATCTCCATCATCGACAGGTTCGGGGAGTCGTCGATGTAGAGCGGCGCGGCCGAGACGTCCGGCATCCGGCGGGCCAGCCGCGTCCAGTCGTCGTCGGTCATCGTGCCCGACCGCATGTGGTGCAGAGCGACGCGGGCCTCGGCGGACAGCAGTCGCATCGCGATCTCGTTGCGCCCCATCTCCAGCGAGAAGACGACGCTGGGCAGGTTGTGCTTGATCGACGCGGCCCGCGCGAAGTCCAGCGCGAGCGTCGACTTGCCCATCGCGGGGCGGGCCGCGATGACGATCATCTGCCCTGGATGCAGCCCGTTGGTCAGCGAGTCGAAGTCGGTGAACCCGGTGGGCACGCCGGTCATCTCACCGCTGCGTGAGCCGATCGCCTCGATCTCGTCGAGCGCGCCCTCCATGATGTCGCCGAGCGGCAGATAGTCCTCGCTGGTGCGCTGCTCGGTGACCGCGTAGATCTCCGCCTGCGCCCGGTTGACGATCTCGTCGACGTCGTCGTCGGCCGCGTATCCCATCTGGGTGATCCGCGTGCCCGCCTCGACCAGACGGCGCAGGACCGCGCGTTCATGGACGATCTCGGCGTAGTGCGGCGCGTTCGCGGCCGTCGGCACGGTCTGGACGAGGGTGTGCAGATACGACGCCCCGCCCACCTTGTTGATCTCGCCGCGCTTGGTCAGTTCGGCGGAGATCGTGATGGGGTCGGCGGGCTCGCCCTTGGCGTAGACGTCGAGGATCGCCTGGTAGATGGTCTCGTGGGCGGGCTTGTAGAAGTCGTGGCCCTTGAGGATCTCCACCACGTCGGCGATGGCGTCCTTGGACAGCAGCATGCCGCCCAGCACCGACTGCTCGGCATCGAGGTCCTGCGGGGGCACCCGCTCGAACGCCGGGCCCGCGCCGTCCCAGACACCGCCGTCCCGGCCGCGCTCGTGCTGGTCGTCCCGGCCGCGCGGGCCATCACCGCGGCGGCGGGAAGCGGGCAGACGATCGCTTGGGCCGCTGTCGGCCCACGGCTCGTCCAAGGGCTCGGAAATACTCACCGAGCCACCTCCTCCCGTCCGCGGTGCGGACCTCACCGTGCCCGTCATTTCTACGGCACGGCACTGACAAATAAGAGGCCCAACTCCGCTTCCGGCGCGACGGATTTATGCCGTTTCGCGAACCGGCGGACAGAGCGGGCGCCGGACCACCGTAGGCCCCTCCGCACCGTCAGCCAATCTGGTTATCCACAGGCCATGTGGACGACGGGCCAGATGCTGTGGAGAACTCCGCGAAACCTGTGCACGACCCGGTGGACAGCCCTGTGAACAAGCCCTCGCCACCCCCGACAACTGGGCCGTGACCAGCCGTTTCACCGTCCACCGGCTGTGCAGAAGAAAAACTTGCCCGGTCGGACCAAGATCAATGGGGACGGTACCCCGATATCCACACCCGGGAGAGTAAGTAAGGGTCACAAACGCTTTGCATCTCTTACCTGTGGAAGATTAGATTGGTGCTCATGACACAGGCCCCCGCGCGCTCCCGCCCCAGCCGGGCCCGGCACGACCGAGAGATCATCGCGCTGGCCGTACCGGCCTTCGGCGCGCTCGTCGCCGAGCCGCTCTTCGTCCTGGCCGACAGTGCGATCGTCGGCCATCTCGGCACCGCGCAACTCGCCGGCCTGGGCGTCGCCTCGGCCCTCCTGACCACCGCCGTCAGCGTCTTCGTCTTCCTCGCCTACGCCACCACCGCGGCCGTCTCCCGCCGCGTCGGCGCGGACGATCTCCCGTCCGCCATCCGGCAGGGCATGGACGGCATCTGGCTCGCCCTGCTCCTGGGCGCGGCCGTCATCGCCGTCGTCCTGCCCACGGCACCGTTCCTCGTGGAACTCTTCGGTGCCTCCGACACCGCGGCCCCCTACGCCACCACCTACCTGCGCATCTCCTCGCTCGGCATCCCCGCCATGCTCGTCGTGCTCGCGGCGACCGGTGTCCTGCGCGGCCTGCAGAACACCCGCACCCCCCTGTACGTCGCCGTCGGAGGCTTCGTCGCGAACGCCGCCCTCAACGCCGGACTGGTCTACGGCGTCGGCCTCGGCATCGCGGGTTCGGCCTGGGGCACGGTCATCGCCCAGTGCGGCATGGCTGCCGTCTATCTCGTCGTCGTGGTCCGCGGAGCGCGCAGACACGGCGCCTCGCTGCGACCGGACCTCGCCGGGATCAGGGCCTCCGCCCAGGCCGGCGTACCGCTGCTGGTCCGTACGCTCTCCCTGCGGGCGATCCTGATGATCACCACAGCGGTCGCGGCCCGTCTCGGCGACGCCGACATCGCGGCGCACCAGATCATCCTGTCCCTGTGGAGTTTGCTGGCCTTCGCTCTCGACGCCATCGCCATCGCCGGCCAGGCCATCATCGGCCGCTATCTGGGAGCCGGTGACGGACAGGGGGCCCGGAACGTCTGCCGCCGCATGGTGCAGTGGGGCATCGCGGTCGGGATAGCCCTCGGGGTGCTGGTCCTAGTCACCCGGCCGGCCTTCCTGCCCCTGTTCACCGGTGACTCCTCGGTCAAGGACGCGGCCCTGCCCGCGCTGGCGGTCGTGGCCCTGTCCCAGCCGATCTGCGGCATCGTCTTCGTCCTGGACGGAGTCCTGATGGGTGCGGGCGACGGCCCGTACCTGGCCTGGGCGATGCTGGTCACCCTGGCGGTCTTCACCCCGGTGGCGCTGCTGGTCCCGGTCTTCGGCGGAGGACTCACCGCCCTGTGGGCGGCCATGACGCTGATGATGACCGTCCGCCTGATCACCCTGTGGCTGCGGACCCGCTCCGGCCGCTGGGTCGTGACGGGCGCCACCCGTTGACCGTTTCACGTGAAACACCCGCTGTGCCGTCTTAGGCACACGGGGAGGGGGCCGCGTCCCGAAGGACACGGCCCCCTCACTTACCGCTCAAGCGGGTACGGCACTCAGGCCGCGACCACCTCGAGGTTGACCTTGGCGTCGACCTCGGGGTGCAGACGCACGGACGTCGCGTGGGCGCCCAGCGTCTTGATCGGCGAGCCGACCTCGATGCGGCGCTTGTCGACCTCGGGGCCACCGGCAGCCTTGATCGCCGAGGCGATGTCGGCCTGGGTGACGGAACCGAAGAGCCGACCGGCGTCGCCGGCGCGGACGGCCAGGCGGACCTTGACGCCCTCGAGCTGGGCCTTCACCTGGTTGGCCTGCTCGATGGTCTGGATCTCGTGGATCTTGCGAGCACGACGGATCTGCTCGACGTCCTTCTCGCCGCCCTTGGTCCAGCGGATCGCGAACTTCCGCGGGATCAGGTAGTTACGGGCGTAACCGTCCTTGACGTCGACGACGTCGCCCGCGGCACCGAGGCCGGAGACCTCGTGGGTGAGGATGATCTTCATGTGTCGGTCACCCTTCCCTTATCGCGCGGTGGAGGTGTAGGGCAGCAGCGCCATCTCACGGCTGTTCTTCACGGCCGTGGCGACGTCACGCTGGTGCTGGGTGCAGTTGCCGGTCACGCGGCGGGCACGGATCTTGCCGCGGTCGGAAATGAACTTCCGCAGCATGTTCGTGTCCTTGTAGTCCACGTACGTGACCTTGTCCTTGCAGAAAGCGCAGACCTTCTTCTTCGGCTTGCGCACAGGCGGCTTCGCCATGGTGATTCTCCTGTGTGATCAAGAAGTGTGGGTACGAACCCGTCCCTGGAGGACGTCCCTGGAAGGGGCGCCCTAGAAGGGGGGCTCGTCCGAGTAGCCGCCGCCGGCACCGCCGCCGCCGGAGTTTCCACCCCAGCCGCCGCCACCGCCGCCGCCCTGCTGGCCACCGGCGGGAGCGCCGGTCGCCCACGGGTCGTCGGCCGGAGCGCCGCCGCCCTGCTGACCGCCGCCGGGGCCGCCGCCCCAGCCGCCGCCACCCTGGGCGCCGCCGCCACCGCCGCCGTAACCGCCCTGGCCGCCGCGGCCCTGGCCCGAGGTCTTGGTGACCTTGGCCGTGGCACTGCGCAGGCTGGCGCCGACCTCGTCGACGTCCAGCTCGTAGACCGTGCGCTTGACGCCCTCACGGTCCTCGTAGGACCGCTGCTTCAGCCGGCCCTGCACGATGACGCGCATGCCTCGCTGGAGCGACTCCGCGACGTTCTCCGCCGCCTGGCGCCAGACCGAGCAGGTGAGGAAGAGGCTCTCGCCGTCCTTCCACTCATTGGTCTGACGGTCGAAGGTGCGGGGAGTGGACGCGACACGGAACTTCGCGACGGCCGCACCGGAGGGGGTGAAGCGCAGCTCGGGGTCGTCGACAAGATTGCCGACGACCGTGATGACGGTCTCGCCTGCCATGGGGGAACCTCTCGGCGGGTTTGCTGCTGGCTGCTTGTGCTGCTACTCGAATCCCGGACCGGCTGAGCGGGAGGCTCAGTGGGTCTCGGGACGGAGGACCTTGGTCCGGAGGACCGACTCGTTCAGGTTCATCTGGCGGTCGAGCTCCTTGACGACCGCAGGCTCGGCCTGCAGGTCGATGACCGAGTAGATGCCCTCGGGCTTCTTCTTGATCTCGTACGAGAGACGACGACGGCCCCAGGTGTCGACCTTCTCGACCTTTCCGCCGCCGTCACGGACGACAGACAGGAAGTTCTCGATCAGCGGAGAGACAGCGCGCTCCTCGACATCGGGGTCGAGGATGACCATCACCTCGTAGTGACGCATGTGGAACCCACCTCCTTTGGACTCAGCGGCCACGGTCGTTCCGTGGCAGGAGGGTTGTGATGCGTTCGCCTCGGTACCTGTCAGGGAAACAGTCGCTGAGCAGACACCGGTGCAGACGGTACACAGTACCCGCACACCGGCTTCCGGTTGAAATCCGGCCGCAGAGGCAGACAATCTGTACACAAAGGGTGTGCCAGGCGCTACGATGCGCCGCTTCTCGCAGGAGGTGCCCATGGCACAGGTAATGCGAACCGACACCGCCGGTGGCCTCTTCGCCACGGACGGCAAGCCCCACCCGCTCCAGGACGCCCTCATGGCCGTGACCCTGGTGCTGGGCGTCCTGGCCTTCATCACCGGGTTCTTCCACCATCTGCACCTGCTCAGCTCCTGGGCCGGCCTGATCGGCCTCCTCACCGGCGCCTACGGCCAGTGGGTCTCGATCACCACCCGGGAACGCTTCGGGCTGATCGTGGGCATGGGCGCCGCGGGTGTCGGCCTCCTCCTGGGCATGGCGCACGGCGGCCTGTTCGGCGGCGTCATCGACTGACGCCGGGAACACTCCGGGCGAACGGCGGGTGACGCTCCGGTCCCGGCCGGGCCGGAGCGAAGGAGCCGTGGGCCCAGTCGGGGCGGGCCGCGGGCGCAGTAGGCTTCGCGCGAGAGCCGGAGCCCCTGTACCCATGGGGACACACCAGCCCGAGGAGCGCCCCGAATGAGCCTGACCCTGAGGACCATCAGCCGCGAGCAGCATCTGGCGTACATCCAGAGCCTGCCGTCGGCGAGTCACATGCAGGTCCCGGCATGGGCAGACGTCAAGGCGGAGTGGCGTTCGGAGAACCTCGGCTGGTTCGACGACCGGACCGGCGAGCTGGTCGGCGCGGGCCTGGTCCTCTACCGCCAGCTGCCCAAGATCAAGCGCTACCTCGCGTACCTGCCCGAGGGCCCGGTCATCAACTGGTTCGCGCCGAATCTCCAGGAGTGGATGGAGCCGATGCTGGCGCATCTCAAGCGCCAGGGTGCCTTTTCGGTCAAGATGGGCCCGCCGGTGATCATCCGCCGCTGGGAGGCGGCGTCCATCAAGAAGGGCATCCAGGACCCGGACGTCAAGCGCCTGCGCGACATCGAGGCCGACTTCATCGAGCCGCGCGCCTTCGAGGTGGCCGACAAGCTGCGCAAGATGGGCTGGCAGCAGGGCGAGGACGGCGGCGCCGGCTTCGGTGACGTCCAGCCCCGCTACGTCTTCCAGGTGCCGCTGGCCAACCGGTCCCTGGAAGAGGTCCACAAGAACTTCAACCAGCTGTGGCGCCGCAACATCAAGAAGGCCGAGAAGGCCGGCGTCGAGGTGGTCCAGGGCGGTTACCACGACCTGGAGGAGTGGCAGCGGCTGTACGAGATCACCGCCGTGCGCGACCACTTCCGGCCCCGCCCGCTCTCCTACTTCCAGCGCATGTGGTCGGCCCTCAACAGCGAGGACCCCAACCGCATGCGGCTGTACTTCGCCCGCCACAACGGCGTGAACCTGTCGGCGGCGACGATGCTGGTCGTCGGCGGGCACGTCTGGTACTCCTACGGCGCCTCCGACAACATCGGGCGCGAGGTCCGGCCCTCCAACGCCATGCAGTGGACGATGCTGCGCGACGCCTACGCGCTCGGCGCCACCGTCTACGACCTGCGCGGCATCTCCGACTCCCTGGACGAGACGGACCACCTCTTCGGTCTGATCCAGTTCAAGGTCGGCACCGGCGGCGAGGCCGGTGAGTACCTCGGCGAGTGGGACTTCCCGCTCAACAAGCTGCTCCACAAGGCACTCGACCTCTACATGTCGCGTCGCTGACGCCCCGCTCTCCCGTCCCCCTCTGCCCCATCGCAGCCACGAGAAAGGTCCCAGGTCCGGCCATGGCGCTCACGCTCTACGTCGACACCGCGCGCTGGCGGGCGCATCACAAGCACGTGCAGGAGCAGTTCCCCGGTCTGGTCCCGGTCTGCAAGGGCAACGGCTACGGCTTCGGGCACGAGCGGCTGGCGGAGGAGGCCACCCGGCTCGGTTCTGACGTACTGGCCGTCGGTACGACGTACGAGGCCGCCCGGATCAAGGACTTCTTCGGCGGCGACCTGCTGGTGCTGACGCCGTACCGGCGCGGCGAGGAGCCCGTGCCGCTGCCCGACCGGGTCATCCGCTCGGTGTCCTCGATCGACGGGGTCTACGGCCTGGTCGGCGCCCGCGTGGTGATCGAGGTGATGTCCTCGATGAAGCGGCACGGCATCAGCGAGCAGGAACTGCCTCAGCTGCACGCCGCCATCGAGAACGTCCGGCTGGAGGGCTTCGCCATCCACCTGCCGCTGGACCGCACCGACGGCTCGGACGCCGTCGAGGAGGTCATCGGCTGGATGGACCGGCTGCGCGCGGCCCGGCTGCCGCTGCACACCATGTTCGTCAGCCACCTCAAGGCCGAGGAACTGGCCCGGCTCCAGCAGCAGTTCCCGCAGACCCGCTTCCGCGCCCGGATCGGCACCCGGCTGTGGCTGGGGGACCACGACGCCACCGAGTACCGCGGAGCCGTCCTGGACGTCACCCGGGTGGTCAAGGGCGAGCGCTTCGGCTACCGGCAGCAGAAGGCGGCCTCGGACGGCTTCCTGGTGGTCGTGGCCGGCGGCACGTCGCACGGCGTAGGACTGGAGGCGCCGAAGGCCCTGCACGGTGTGATGCCGCGCGCCAAGGGCGTCGCCCGGGCGGGTCTGGCCACGGTCAACCGGAACCTGTCGCCGTTCGTGTGGGGTGACAAGCAGCGCTGGTTCGCCGAGCCGCCGCACATGCAGGTCTCGATCCTGTTCGTGCCCTCGGACGCGCCGGAGCCGAAGGTCGGGGACGAGCTGGTGGCCCATCTGCGGCACACCACGACGCAGTTCGACCGGATCCTCGACCGCTGAGGGACCGGCCCGGCGACGAAAAGGCCGTACCCGGATCGCCGGGTACGGCCTTCTGCGTACGGGGACGGCCCGGTCACCCGGCCGTTCACTCAGAGCGAACCGTCGTCCCGTCGCTCGGTGCCCCACTCCACGTGCTGGCCCTCGTGGTCCTCCGCGTCCCGTGAGGGACGCGCCGCGCGGGCGAGGGCGAAAACGTCGGGGGCACCGTCGAGCACCCCGCCGGAGGGATCGTCGTCGCCGGCCCTGCGCACCGGGTCGCGGTCCGGCATGAGGATGTCGCGGACGACCATCACGCAGAGGTAGAGGGTGCCCAGCAGATGCAGTCCGATCGCCCAGTGATAGCCGTCGGTCGGCAGCCCTTTGTGGGCGTCTCCGCTGGTCGTGTACGCGAGGTACATCCAGATGCCCAGGAAGTAGGCCACCTCGCACGCCTGCCAGATCAGGAAGTCCCGCCACTTCGGCCGGGCGAGCACGGCCAGTGGCACCAGCCACAGGACGTACTGCGGTGAGTAGACCTTGTTGGTGAGGATGAAGGCCGCGATGATCAGGAAGGCGAGCTGGGCGAGGCGCGGCCGGCGCGGCGCGGTCAGCGCGAGTGCCGCGATGCCGCCGCAGCACAGCACCATCAGCAGCATGGCCAGGGTGTTGACCGTCTCGGTGCTGAGCGGGTCATCCGAGTTCTGGGCCAGGACCAGCCAGAAGGACCCGAAGTCGACACCTCGTTCCTGGCTGAACGTGTAGAACTTCGACCAGCCGTCGAAGGCGAAGAGCATCACCGGCAGGTTCACCACGAGCCAGGCGCCCGCGGCGCCCGCGAGCGCGGTGCCATACTCCCGCCACTTGCCCGCCCGCCAGCACAGCACCAGCAGCGGTCCGAGGATCAAGAACGGGTAGAGCTTGGCGGCCGTGGCCAGCCCCAGCAGGATGCCGAAGGCGAGGGAGCGGCCCCGGGACCACATCAGCATCGCCGCGGCCGTCAGAGCGACGGCCAGCAGGTCCCAGTTGATGGTCGCGGTGAGCGCGAAGGCGGGCGCCAGGGCGATCAGCAGACCGTCCCAGGGACGGCGCGCGTGGGTGCGGGTCACGCAGACCGCGATGACCACGGCGCAGATCATCAGCATGCCCGCGTTGACCATCCAGTACCACTGCTGCTGGTCCTGGAGGTTGTCGCTGCCCGGCGTGAGCCAGGAGGCCACCTCCATGAACACACCGGTCAGCACCGGATACTCCAGGTACTGCATGTCACCGGGGAGCTTGTCGAAGTACGGGACGAGGCCGTCCGCGAACCCGCGTCCGGTGAAGAGGTGCGGGATGTCCGAGTAGCAGGCGTGGGTGTACTGCGAGCTGGCGCCGAAGAACCAGCCGCCGTTGTAGCAGGGCGCCTTCTGGACCAGGCCGAGGGCGAACATGCCGATCGCCACGAGCGCGATCACCCGCGCCGGGGTCCACCAGGACGTGCCGAGCAGGGCGCGGCGGCCGAAGGGGCCGCCGATCAGCTCACTGCCGGCCGCCGCGACCTGATCCTCCTGGGTCGGCCGCACGGGGTCCGACGGGGCGCTCGCTTGCGTCGATTCTGCACTGGGCATGGGGCACATCCTGCCGTACGTACCTCGGAGAACGCCGAGGGCCGCCGCACCAGCTCGGTGCGGCGGCCCTGTTTCACGTGAAACATACGGGTGTTTCACGTGAAACGCCCATGCCGGGCGATCCGGCGGCTATCTGTAGGTCATCCGAAGATGCCGCCGTTCTGATTGCCTCTTGAGTTACCGGTCTCTTCGGATTCCGTCGCGGATGCCGAGGGGGACTCGCTGGCGTCGCCGTCTCCCTCGTCGCCCGTCTCGGTACCGCCGTCCGACCCTTCCTCGCAGTCCCAGTCCCAGACTCCACAGGTCTCGCTGGTGGTCGGCGACGGCGAAGTCTCCTCCTGAGTCTCCGACTGCGTGGGAGACGCCGACGGGCTCTTCGACTCCTCCTCCTCGGTCTCGGTGACCGAGGGGGACGCGGACGGCGAAGGCTCGTCATTGACGACCTCACCGATCTCCTCCGGCTTGGGGAACTTCACCACCGGCTCGCCCTTCAGGGCGTCCTCCATGTAGTCCTTGAAGATCTCGGACGGGAACGAGGCGCCGTGAATCTCTTTCTCGCCACCGGTCCCGTACATCTCCAGGAACGTACGGTTCTTGACGGTCTCGTCGTCCGGGTAACGGAACATGCTGATCGCGGTCGAGAGCTGCGGGGTGTAACCGACGAACCAGGCCGACTTGTTGCCGTCGGTCGTACCGGTCTTGCCCGCCACCTCGCGGCCCTCGAGCTGGGCGTTGGTACCCGTGCCCTTCTCCACGACGGTCTTCAGGACGTCCGTGACGTTGTCCGCGACCTTGGCGGTGAACGCCTGCTTGGTCTCGACCTTGTGCGTGAAGATCGTGCCGTCCTTGTCCGTCACCTTGGTCACGGAGAAGGGGTCACGCTGCTTGCCGCTGGTCGCGAAGGTGGCGTAGGAGCCGGCCATCCGGATCGCGCTCGGGTCGGAGATACCGATGGAGAACGAGGGGAACGTGGTGCCGGCCAGGCTGTCCTCCAACAGACCGGCCTTGAGCGCGGAGTCCTTCACCTTGTCCAGGCCGACGTCCATGCCCAGCTGAACGAAAGCGGAGTTGATCGACTCCCGCATCGCCTCGCGCAGGTCGATCATGAAGTCCGGCGCCTCACCGGCGGAGGCGTTGGCTTCGCCGTCGTTGGTCTGGAGCCACTCCTCGCCCTTCTCGTTCTGCCAGACGCTCCCGTCGTAGTTCTTGACCTTCCACTCGTTCTTGCCGCTGTACAGGCTCTTCGGCGAGACCACGGTGCGTTCGTCCTCCGACTGGACCTCGCCGAGGTCCGGGTCCCGCACGCCGTAGGTCATGGCGGACGCGAGCACGAACGGCTTGAACGTCGAACCGACCTGCGCACCGGTCACATCGGCGTTGTCGGTGAAGTGCGTGGTCGCGTCCGCACCGCCGTAGATCGCCTCGATGGCGCCGGTCTCGGGGTTCACCGAAGCACCGCCGAACTGGACGTCGGTGTCCGTCTCGGGGCGCTTCTTCGGGTCGATGTTCTCCTTGTAGACCTTGGTGACCGCCTTCTCGAGCTCCGTGACCTTCTTCTTGTCGAAGGTGGTGTAGATCGAGTAGCCGCCCTGCTCCAGCTGGTTGGTGGTGACCACGTCGTTCTTGACCAAGGACGACTTGGCCAGGTCGACCAGGTAACCGATCTGACCGCTGAGCTGGGTGTTCGACCGCGGGTTCTGCCACTCGGGCAGCTTGGTGTACTTCGCGCGCTCGGTCGCGCCGAGGTGCCCGTACTCGACCATCTTGTCGAGGGTGTCCTGCATCTGGAGCAGGGCCCGCTTCTGGTTGGCCTCCGGCGTGGCGGCCGAGTCGATGGAGGTCGATCCGGCCGGGTCGTAGTAGGTCGCGCCCTTGAGCATCGCCGCGAGGAACGCGCACTCCCCGGGGTTCAGCTTCTCGGAGTCCTTGTCGAAGTACGCCCGTGACGCCGCCTGGATGCCCCAGGCACCGCGGCCGTAGTAGGCGGAGTTGAGGTAGCCCGCGAGGATGTCGTCCTTGTCGAGCTGACTGCCCACCTTGATCGAGACGAAGATCTCCTTCACCTTGCGGGAGATCGTCTGCGACTGGTCGTCCAGCATGGCGTTCTTGACGTACTGCTGGGTGATGGTCGAGCCGCCCTGGGTGTCGCCGCCCTTGGCCATGTTGAACACGGCACGCGCGATGCCCTTGGGGTCGATGCCGCTGTCGTCGTAGAAGGTCTTGTTCTCCTGCGAGATCACGGCGTTCTGCATCGCCTTGGGGATCCGCGAGAGGTCGACGATCTGCCGGTTGCGCTCACCACCGGTGGAAACCATCTGGGTGCCGTCGGCCCAGTAGTAGACGTTGTTCTGCGCTGTGGCGGTCTTGGCCTCGTCGGGGATGCCCACCATGGCGTAGGCGATGCCCGCCGCGGCGACCATGGCGCCGAAGAACCCGACGCACAGGCCGGAGACCAGCTTCCAGGACGGCACCCAGCGGCGCCATCCGTACTTGTCGAAGCGCGGATAGTCGACGATCCGCTTCTTGCCGGGTGCCGGCGACCGGCCGCGCCCAGGTGGTCCCGCGCGCCGGCCCGCGCGGCCGGGTTCGGCCGCTCTGCGACGGCCACCACCACTGCGCTGCGCCGCACGCCGGGCCTCGGCACGGCTTCCGTGCTGTTCCTCACCTCCCGGCGCGTACGAGCCGGACGGAGACTCTGTGGCGCCCCGCGGTGCCGCGCGGCGGCCGGAGGACGAACCGGACTGGCCGCGTCGGGCCGCGGCACGTCCGCCTCCCTGCGGCTGCGGCGGTTTGCGACGGTGCTCGCTCATCGAACGACTACTCCTCGGGCAGGCGCACCATTGCGCGCCTGGCAACGGCGGCTGGTTTCCGGTCCCCCCGAAGTACGGATGCGGCCCCTGCCGTATTCACCCGTACTGCTCCGGGGACAGGGACGCCCCCGGGCATCACTCGGTTCCCGGTGGTCTGCATGGCGCACAGACTACGCACCGGCAAAACCCCTGAGCTCCGAAGTTCACCTCAAATCAGGCAACTTGCTTCCCATGAATCAGCGATGTGATCCCGTTCACGGGTTTCCCTCTTGTCGCGCGGGGGCGGCCGTTCTATCGTCTGGATGTATCGAGTCGATACATCAGCTCGGCATAAGGACCCAGGCGACGAAGAGGAGGCGACGATGAGCCGACGTTCCGGCATCCTCGAGTTCGCCGTCCTCGGGCTGCTCCGCGAGTCCCCGATGCACGGCTATGAGCTGCGCAAACGGCTCAACACATCGCTGGGTGTGTTCCGGGCGTTCAGCTACGGAACGCTGTACCCCTGCCTCAAGACGCTGGTCACCAACGGCTGGTTGATAGAGGAACCGGGGAACACCCCCGAGGCCACCGCCCCTCTGGCAGGACGCCGGGCCAAGATCGTCTACCGGTTGACGGCCGAAGGTAAGGAGCACTTCGAACAGCTCCTGTCGCAGACCGGTCCCGACGCGTACGAGGACGAGACCTTCGCCGCCCGCTTCGCCTTCTTCGGACAGACGTCGCGTGACGTACGCATGCGCGTACTGGAAGGGCGTCGCAGCCGGCTGGAGGAGCGCCTGGAGAAGATGCGCGCTTCGCTGGCGCGCACCCGGGAGCGTCTGGACGACTACACGCTGGAGCTCCAGCGCCACGGCATGGAGTCCGTGGAGCGCGAGGTGCGCTGGCTGAACGAGCTCATCGAGAGTGAGCGGGCGGGACGGGACCTGCGCGGTTCCGGCCCCGAGGGGCCCGCTCAGCAGGACACCACACATGGAACGCCGGGCGGCCTGCCCCGGACCGGGGGACAGCCCCGGCCGGATACGCCCGACGACACCGCCACGTGAGCGCCCGGTCAGGGCCTCACTCGTACACACAGGGAGCAACCGGAATGGGTTCGGTTCGCGTAGCCATCGTCGGTGTGGGCAACTGCGCCGCATCGCTGGTGCAGGGCGTCGAGTACTACAAGGACGCCGACCCGGCGGCCAAGGTGCCGGGCCTGATGCACGTCCAGTTCGGCGACTACCACGTCAGTGACATCGAGTTCGTCGCCGCCTTCGACGTGGACGCCAAGAAGGTCGGCCTGGACCTCGCGGACGCCATCGGCGCCTCCGAGAACAACACCATCAAGATCTGCGACGTGCCGAACAGCGGCGTGCAGGTCCAGCGCGGCCACACCCTCGACGGTCTCGGCAAGTACTACCGCCAGACCATCGAGGAGTCCGCCGAGGAGCCGGTCGACATCGTCCAGGTCCTCAAGGACAAGCAGGTCGACGTCCTGGTCTGCTACCTGCCGGTGGGCTCCGAGGCCGCGGCGAAGTACTACGCCCAGTGCGCCATCGACGCCAAGGTCGCCTTCGTCAACGCCCTCCCGGTCTTCATCGCCGGCACCAAGGAGTGGGCGGACAAGTTCACCGAGGCGGGCGTGCCGATCGTCGGCGACGACATCAAGTCGCAGGTCGGCGCCACCATCACGCACCGCGTCATGGCGAAGCTGTTCGAGGACCGGGGCGTCGTCCTGGACCGCACGATGCAGCTGAACGTCGGCGGCAACATGGACTTCAAGAACATGCTCGAGCGCGAGCGCCTGGAGTCCAAGAAGATCTCCAAGACGCAGGCCGTCACCTCCCAGATCCCCGACCGGGACCTGGGCGCGGACAACGTCCACATCGGCCCATCCGACTACGTGGCCTGGCTGGACGACCGCAAGTGGGCCTACGTCCGCCTCGAGGGCCGTGCCTTCGGTGACGTCCCGCTGAACCTGGAGTACAAGCTCGAGGTCTGGGACTCCCCGAACTCGGCCGGCGTGATCATCGACGCCCTGCGCGCCGCGAAGATCGCCAAGGACCGCGGTATCGGCGGCCCGATCCTGTCGGCGTCGAGCTACTTCATGAAGTCCCCGCCGGTCCAGTACTTCGACGACGAGGCCCGGCAGAACGTCGAGAAGTTCATCGCGGGCGAGGTCGAGCGCTGAGCCGCTCCCGACCGCGAACGGAGGAGGGTCCCCGAGGCAGTACGCCCGGGGACCCTCCCCGTATGTGAGGCTGTGCCTCATGGCCGTCGTCCGTGACCTCCGTGTCCTGCTGCGTCTGAAGGGGTTCCGGCGCCTGCTCGCCGTCCGCCTGCTCTCCCAGGGCGCCGACGGCGTCTACCAGGTCGGGCTCGCCACCTACGTCGTCTTCGCGCCGGAGAAGCAGACCTCCCCCGCCGCGGTCGCCTCCGCGATGGCGGTACTGCTGCTCCCGTATTCCCTGGTCGGTCCCTTCGCCGGCGTCCTGCTGGACCGCTGGCGCCGCCGCCAGGTCTTCCTCTTCGGCAATCTGCTGCGCGCTCTGATGGCCTCGGTGACCGCCCTCCTGATGATCGCCTCGGTCCCGGACTGGCTCTTCTACGTCTCCGCCCTGTGCGTTACCGCCGTCAACCGCTTCGTACTGGCCGGACTGTCCGCCGCGCTGCCCCGGGTGGTCGACGCCGAGCGCCTGGTGATCGCCAACTCGCTCTCCCCGACCGCCGGAACCCTGGCGGCGACAGCCGGTGGCGGTCTCGCCTTCGCCGTCCGCATCGTGGTCGCCGACACCGACGCCGCGGTGGTGGTGCTGGGAGCCGTCCTTTATCTGTGCGGCGCGCTGGCCTCGCTGCGGATGGCGGCCGACCTGCTGGGACCTGACCGGGCGCTGATACGGCCCCGGCTGGCCACCGCTGTCGCCGGTACCGCACGCGACCTGATGGCGGGGGTACGGCACCTCGCCGCACCGGCCCGCCGGGAGGCGGCCTGGTCGCTGGCGGCCATGACGCTGATGCGGTTCTGCTACGGCGCCCTGCTGGTGATGCTGCTGATGCTGTGCCGGTACGCGCTGACCTCCGGTACGGACGAGGGGCTCGCCCTGCTGGGACTGGCGCTGGGCGTCTCCGGCGCCGGCTTCTTCGCGGCGGCGGTCCTCACGCCCTGGACGGCGGGCCGGCTCGGCCCCGGCCGCTGGATGGCCCTGTGCGCCGCGGCCGCCGCGGTCCTGGTGCCCGCACTCGGCCTCCCGTTCGCCACCGCACCACTGATCGCCGCGGCGTTCGTGCTGGGGCTTATCACCCAGGGTTCGAAGATCGCGACCGACACCATCGTGCAGTCCTCGGTCGACGACGCCTTCCGGGGCCGGATCTTCTCCGTCTACGACGTGCTGTTCAACGTCGCCTTCGTGGGTGCCGCCGGGGTCGCCGCCCTCATGCTGCCACCGGACGGCCGCTCGGTACCGCTCGTGATGACCGTGGCTCTGGTCTATGCGGTGGTCGCGGCGGTCATGCTCCGACGCACCCGCCCGTAACGACAGGGGGGCGGTGTTTCACGTGAAACACCGCCCCCCAGCACCGTGAAACGGGGTGATGTTTCACGTGAAACATCACCCCGCCCCACCATGACGCGCCTGCTCAGCCCTCCTGCCGGGCCCACCACTCCCGGAGCGCCGCCACCGCCGCCTCATGCTCCATCGGCCCGTTCTCCAGCCGCAGCTCCAGCAGGTGCTTGTACGCCTGCCCGACAGCGGGACCAGGGCCGATACCGAGGATCTGCATGATCTCGTTACCGTCGAGGTCCGGTCGGATCGAGTCCAGCTCCTCCTGCGACTGAAGCTCGGCGATCCGCTCCTTCAGCCCGTCGTACGCCCGGGAGAGCGCGGCCGCCTTGCGCTTGTTGCGGGTCGTGCAGTCGGACCGGGTCAGCTTGTGCAGACGGTCCAGCAGCGGACCCGCGTCCCGGACATACCGGCGCACCGCGGAGTCGGTCCACTCGCCGGTGCCGTACCCGTGGAAGCGCAGGTGGAGCTCGACCAGCCGCGAGACATCCTTGACCAGCTCGTTGGAGTACTTCAGCGCCGTCATGCGCTTCTTCGTCATCTTCGCCCCGACCACCTCGTGGTGGTGGAAGGAGACCCGCCCGTCCTTCTCGAAGCGGCGGGTGCGGGGCTTGCCGATGTCGTGCAGCAGCGCGGCCAGCCGCAGGGTCAGATCGGGACCGTCCTGCTCCAGGTCCATCGCCTGCTCCAGCACGATCAGCGTGTGCTCGTAGACGTCCTTGTGGCGGTGGTGCTCGTCGCTCTCCAGCCGCAGGGCGGGCAGCTCGGGCAGGACGTAGTCGGCCAGGCCGGTCTCCACCAGGAGCGTCAGCCCCTTGCGCGGGTGTGCGGACAGGATCAGCTTGTTCAGCTCGTCCCGGACCCGCTCGGCCGAGACGATCTCGATCCGCCCGGCCATCTCCTTCATCGCCTTGACGACCTCGGGAGCCACCTCGAAGTCGAGCTGCGCGGCGAACCGCGCGGCCCGCATCATCCGCAGCGGATCGTCGGAGAACGAGTCCTCCGGCGTGCCGGGGGTGCGCAGTACCCGGGCCGCGAGGTCGTCCCGGCCGCGGTGCGGATCGATGAACTCCTTCTCGGGGAGTGCGACGGCCATCGCGTTGACGGTGAAGTCCCGCCGGACCAGGTCCTCCTCGATGGAGTCGCCGTACGACACCTCCGGCTTGCGCGAGGTGCGGTCGTACGCCTCCGACCGATAGGTGGTCACCTCGATCTGCAGGCTTCGGTCAGCGCCTCCGACACGGGCTTCCTTCTGCGCACCCACCGTGCCGAAGGCGATCCCGACCTCCCAGACGGCGTCCGCCCACGGGCGGATGATCTTGAGGACGTCCTCAGGACGGGCGTCGGTCGTGAAGTCGAGATCGTTGCCGAGCCGCCCGAGCAGCGCGTCGCGCACCGAGCCGCCGACCAGGGCGAGGGAGAACCCGGCTGCCTGGAAGCGGCGGGCGAGATCGTCGGCGACCGGCGAGACGCGCAGCAGTTCACTCACCGCGCGCTGCTGCGCCTGGCTCAGGGCATGGGGACTGACTTCATTGGCGTTCGGCACAACAGAAAAGGGTACGTGGCCCGGGCGGAGCCGAGCGCACCCCTTTTCGCGCGCATCCCTTGTTCGGACGCTCCCCTTTATACGGGCATATACGAGGCGGGCCGGTCGCACGGCCGGTGCGCCGCCTGATCTTGTGGCCCACTCCGCGGCACTTCCCCTCAGCGCGCATCGTTACCATGCGTGGACGCACATTCCGACGACCACTGACGACGACGAGGACGGGCGAGCGCGTGGCCGAGGCGGCAGACTTCCAGGGGACCCATCCCTCACCTGCCCGCCGCTGGGTACGGCGCACCGTGACACTGGTCGCTTCCGCACCCTTGCTGGCGGGGCTCGTAGGGGTGTCGGCGACCGCTCCGGCCCACGCGGCGGAGCAGGCCGCGGCCGAGTCGGACGGGGTTTCCGTGGCCGTCGACTCGCTCAGTCCCGCCGCCCCCACGGACGGCGACACCGTCACGGTGTCGGGCACGGTGACCAACAACGGCAAGCAGGCGGTCACCGACGCCCAGCTCGGCCTGCGGGTGGGCCAGCGGCTCGACACCCGTTCCGCCATCGACACCGTCGCCGACAACAGCGACGACCTCGGCGGCGCGCTCGGCACGCAGATCGACGACAAGTACGCCGAGGAGTACACCAAGCTCACGCTCGGAGTCGCCGAGCACTTCACCATCTCGGTCCCGGTCGACGCGCTGGACCTCGGCGCGGACGGCGTCTACGAGTTCGACGTGACGCTCTCCGGGCAGACCTCCGCGCAGCCCTGGGAGCAGGTCCTCGGCGTACAGCGGACCTTCCTGCCCTGGCAGCCCGGCGAGGCCGGCACCAGGACGAAGACGACGTTCCTGTGGCCGCTCGTCTCCACCGCCCACATGGCCGCGGAGACGGGCTCCAACGAGACGCAGACCCCGGTCTTCCTCAACGAGGACCTGGCCAAGGAGATCTCCCCCGGCGGCCGCCTGAACCAGATGGTGGCGCTCGGCAAGGATCTCGACGTCACCTGGGTCGTCGACCCCGACCTGCTGGCCTCCGTCGACGCGATGACCCGTAACTACGAGGTCCGGGGCACGGACGGCAACACCACGGTCGGCAAGCACCAGGCCGTCGCCAAGCAGTGGCTCGCCGACCTCCAGAAGGCGGTGGCCGACAAGGAGGTCGTCGCGCTGCCCTTCGCCGACCCGGACCTGGCCTCCCTCGCGCACAACGGCACGGACTTCACCGGTTCGCTGAGCCAGCTGAAGGAGGCCACCGACGTGGTCGCCAACACGGTGGAGCCGATCCTCCACGTGAAACCGGACACCGACTTCGCCTGGCCGGTGGAAGGCGCCGTCGACCCGTCGATCGTCAAGGTCGCCACCTCCGCCGGCGCCGACAAGGTGCTCGCCCGCAGCGACAGCCTCCAGGAGAGCGGCGGCCTGTCGTACACGCCCTCCGCGGCCCGGCCGATCGGGGGCGGGACGACGGCGGTCGTCGCGGACGCCCGCCTGTCCACGGCGTTCGAGGGCGACCTGACGAAGGCGTCCACCTCCACGGCGGCCGTGCAGCGGTTCCTCGCGCAGAGCCTGTCCCTGGATCTGCAGACCGGCAAGCAGCGCAGTGTCGTCGTCGCCCCGCAGCGCATGCCCACCGGCAGTCAGGCCCGGGCGATGGCCGAGGCACTGACCGCCCTGGAGGACGGCACCTGGTCCGAGTCCCAGGAGCTATCCGACGCCGCCTCGGCCAAGCCGGACGCCGGGGCCACGACGAAGGTGCCGTCGCGTTCCGCGTACCCCTCCGCGCTGAGCAAGCAGGAGCTGCCGTACTCGGTGTTCGAGCAGATCGCCCGGACGCAGGACAAGCTGGACCACTTCAAGGCCGTCCTGTCCGACCAGTCCCGGGTGGTGACCCCCTTCGGCCGGGCCATGAACCGGGAGATGTCCACGTCCTGGCGCGGCCGGGCCGCCGCCGGGCAGACTTTCCGCAACGGCGTGGAGACCTACCTCGACGGTCTGACCGGCCAGGTCAGACTGATCGACAAGTCGGAGACGAAGCTGTCCGGGCGCAGCGCCACGATCCCGGTGACCGTCCAGAACAACCTCGTGCAGGACGCCGACCACCTGGTGCTCCGGCTGACCTCCACCAACCCGACCCGGCTGAAGATCGGCGGCAAGGCCTACCAGGAGCAGCCCGTGTCGGTCTCCGGCGGGCACAGCCAGTCGGTGAAGTTCACCACGTCCGCCAACGCCAACGGCCGGGCCACGGTGATCGCCCAGCTCTACACTGCGGACGGCCGCAAGTACGGCCAGCCGGTGACCTTCGACGTGAAGGTCACCGAGATCACCGCCACCGTGATGCTCGTCATCGGCGGCGGCGTCCTCCTCCTCGTCCTCGCCGGCTACCGCATGTACCAGCAGCGCAAGCGCGCCGCCGCCCGCGCCGGGGGCGACGAGGGCCCCGACGCCGGGGAGGGCACCGAGGACGGCCCCGAGAACCCGGAAGGCCCTGCCGGCCGTCTCGCCGAGGAGTCGGGGACACCCGCCCGGGCAGGCGACCCGGAGCAGCCGAGTGACCCCGGTGCGGACACCGCAGCGGAAAACGCCGACCCGTCCGGGACGGGTGAGAGAGTGGACCGTTGAGATGTCGTGGCCGGTGGGCCCGGGACGATGAGGTGGGGTAACCATGAACGCGCCGTACGACGGTGACCGTGGCCAGGCCGCGGGCAGCTCGGGCTACCCCGAGGGCCCGCCGGCCGAGCACGACCAGGCGCCCCAGCAGCCGCCGGCGGACATGTACCTCCAGGACGCCTACGACCAGGACCCCTACCGGGCGCAGGACCTCTCCGCCCAGGACCCGGTCGACGAGGCCCTCTACGACCGCGCCGCGCACCCCCCGCCGCCCCCGGGCACGTACCCGCCGCAGCAGCCGCTCTACGGACCGCCGGCCCAGTCGCCGTACGCCCCGGACCCGCAGGTCTGGGCGCAGACCCCGCCGCCCGAGCCGGACGGCGTCACCCAGTACCTGCCGTACGGCGACGATCCGCGCACGACGCAGTTCGTGGGCGTGGACGACCTGGTCACCCAGGCCGGCGAGCAGCGCCACGAGCCGGACGCCTTCGCCCACCTCTTCCGCGACCAGCAGCAGGGCGGCGGCCACCCGTCCTACAGCGACGGCGCCTCGGTCCCCGGCCCGTCCCCCGCGCCGAACCAGCAGGCGGCGGCGCCCGGCCCCTACGCCCAGTACAGCGCCCCGGCCGGTCAGCAGCAGTACGGCAGCGCCGTCCCGGCGGACCAGCAGCAGTACGGCGCGGGCTCCCCGGGGGGGCAGGGGCCGTACGGCACGGAGCCACCGGCCCACGGCCAGTATCCGGGCCCCGGACCGGGCCAGTACCCTGTCTCCCAGTCCGGTCAGGAGCAGCAGGCGGCGCCCCCGCCCGGCCAGTACCTGACCGCGCCCCCGCCGGCCGCCGAGAACCCCGCGCAGGGGTCCGACGCCACCATGCCGCTCACGGCCGCCGCAGCGCCCAAGAAGAGCGGTCGTGCCGCGGGTCTGCTGAAGTCGAGCGCCGTGATGGCGGCCGGCACGATGGTCTCCCGCCTCACCGGCTTCATCCGCTCCGCGCTGATCGTCTCGGCGCTCGGCGTCGGTCTGCTCGGTGACACCTTCCAGGTCGCCTACCAGCTTCCGACGATGATCTACATCCTCACCGTCGGCGGCGGACTCAACTCCGTCTTCGTGCCGCAGCTCGTCCGCGCCATGAAGGAGGACGAGGACGGCGGCGAGGCGTACGCCAACCGGCTGCTGACCCTGGTGATGGTGGCGCTCGGTGCGCTCACCGTCCTCGCGATCCTCGGGGCACCGATCCTGATCCGTCTGCTGTCCGACTCGGTGGCCAGCGACCCGGCGGCCAACCAGGTCGGCATCACCTTCGTGCAGTACTTCCTGCCCTCGATCTTCTTCATGGGCGTCCACGTGGTGATGGGGCAGATCCTCAACGCCCGCGGCAAGTTCGGCGCGATGATGTGGACCCCGGTCCTGAACAACATCGTCATCATCGTGACGCTCGGCATGTTCATCTGGGTCTATGGCACCTCCGCCGACTCCGGGATGAAGGTCACCAGCATCCCGGAGGAGGGGCAGCGGCTCCTCGGCGTCGGCATCCTGCTCGGCCTCGTCGTGCAGGCGCTCGCGATGATCCCGTACCTGCGTGAGACCGGCTTCCGGATGCGGCTGCGCTTCGACTGGAAGGGCCACGGCCTCGGCAAGGCGGTCACGCTCGCCAAGTGGACCTTCCTGTTCGTCCTCGCCAACCAGGCCGGCGCGATCGTCGTTCTCCAGTTGTCCACCGCCGCGGGCGACGCGTCGCCCGTCGACGGCACCGGCATCGCCGCCTACTCCAACGCCCAGCTGATCTGGGGCCTGCCGCAGGCCATCATCACCGTCTCCCTGATGGCCGCGCTGCTGCCGCGCCTGTCCCGCTCGGCGGCCGAGAACGACACCGGCGCGGTCCGCGACGACATCTCCCAGGGACTGCGTACGACGGCCGTGGCGATCGTCCCGATCGCCTTCGGGTTCGTCGCACTCGGCATCCCGATGTGCACGCTGATCTTCGGCTCCTCGGGCACCAGCGAAGCCACCAACATGGGCTTCATGCTGATGGCCTTCGCCCTCGGCCTGATCCCGTACTCCGTGCAGTACGTGGTCCTGCGCGCGTTCTACGCCTACGAGGACACCCGGACCCCCTTCTACAACACGGTGATCGTGGCGGCGGTCAACGCCGGTGCCTCGGCCGTGTGCTATTTCGTGATCCCGGCGCGCTGGGCCGTGGTCGGCATGGCCGCCTCCTACGGACTCGCCTACGCCACCGGCGTCGGCATCGCCTGGCGCCGGCTGCGCAAGCGGCTCGGCGGGGACCTGGACGGCTCCCGGGTGCTGCGGACCTACGCCCGGCTGGCCATCGCCTCAGTCCCGGCCGCCCTGCTCAGCGGCGCGGCCTGCTACGGCATCGGCCACACGCTCGGCCAGGGCGTCGCGGGCTCCCTCGCCGCGCTCCTGGCCGGCGGCGTGATCCTGCTCGGTGTCTTCTACCTCGCCGCCCGCCGGATGCGGATCGAAGAGCTCAACTCGCTCGTCGGTATGGTCCGCGGACGCCTGGGACGCTGAGACGGGGGGTAGGCGCACAACCATCGTTCGTCGCCGCGTGTCGTGCATAGCGGCGGACTGTGGGCACAATTGGTTTCGGCGTCGGACGGCGCGCAACGGGTGTCCGGCGCGCGATGAATTGGGGAGGCAGGAACGACGGTGGCGGAACGGAGCACAGCTGCCGTCGACGTGGCAGACAACAGCGACGACGAGTCGCTGACCGCCGAGGCGGACCAGTCCACGGCCGACGGGGTGGCCAACAACCGGGAGCGGGACACGGACAGCGACGAGGCACAGGCGAGCCCCGGTACCCACGAGTCCGGGAAGGCATCGCCCCCCGAACTGCACAGCGGTCACAAACTCGCCAGACGCTACCGTCTCGAGGAGTGCGTCACCCGCCTGGACGGATTCAGCAGCTGGCGGGCCGTGGACGAGAAACTGCGCCGCGCCGTCGGCGTCCACCTGCTGCCGGCCGAACACTCCCGGGCCCGGTCCGTGCTGGCCGCCGCCCGCTCCTCCGCGCTGCTCGGCGACCCCCGCTTCGTGCAGGTGCTGGACGCCGTCGAGGACAACGACCTCGTCTACGTCGTCCACGAATGGCTCCCCGACGCCACCGAACTGACCACGCTCCTCGCGGCCGGCCCGCTGGAGCCGTACGACGCCTACCAGATGGTCACCCAGGTCGCGTCCGCGATGGCCGCGGCCCACCGCGAGGGTCTCGCCCATCTCCGCCTCAGCCCCAACGCCGTGCTGCGCACGTCGACCGGGCAGTGGCGCATCCGGGGCCTGGCCGTCAACGCGGCGCTGCGCGGCATCACCTCCGACACCCCGCAGCGCACCGACACCGAGGCCATCGGCGCGCTGCTGTACGCCTCGCTCACCCAGCGCTGGCCGTACGAGAACAACGCCTACGGACTGTCCGGCCTGCCCAAGGACCTCGGACTCATCCCGCCGGACCAGGTGCGGGCCGGGGTCCACCGGGGGCTGTCGGAGCTGGCCATGCGGGCGCTCGCCAACGACGGTGCCACCGCCTCCCGGCACGAGTCGGCGTGCACCACGCCGGAGGAGCTGGTCAAGGCGATCGGCGAGATGCCCCGCATCCGCCCGCCGGAGCCGGCGTTCACCACGCCGCCCGAGTACCAGCGCACCTCCTACCAGCAGGGCTCCTACGGCCGTCCGGCGCCGCGTCCCGGCATCACCCAGCCGGTGCCGACTCCGCCGCCCCCGTTGCAGAGCCGCACCGGCAAGGCCCTGAAGTGGGGCGTCTCGGCCCTGCTCATCGCCGCCCTCGGCCTCGGCAGCTGGCAACTGGCCGACGCCCTGATGGACCGGGGCGGCAAGTCCGACGACCAGAACCAGACGCAGACGACGGACGACAACGACAAGGGCGACGAGAAGACCGACCCGATCAAGCCGATCACGATCGAGGCGGCCCAGGAGTACGTCGCCAGCGGCGACGCCCAGGCCCCGGGCGACGTCGGCAACACCTACGACAGTGACACCGCCACGTACTGGCGTACCAACAGGTACAACGACGGACCCACGCTCGCGCCGTACAAGCCCGGGGTGGGCATCGTCTACGACCTCGGTTCCGCCAAGGAGGTCTCGACGGCCTCGATAGGACTCCGGTACGCGGGGGATCACACCACGGTGCATCTGTACGCCACGGACTCGCTCTCGCCTTCGACCGGAGTCGATGGCATGAAGGAGATCGGGGAGGCCACCGGCAGCGGGACCTCCTTGACCGTCAAGGCGTCGAAGAAGGTCAAGACACAGTTCGTCCTGCTGTGGATCACGGCGGTGCCGAACGCGCCGGCGGACGGCTACAGCAGCGCCGGCTACAAGCAAGCAGTCACCGACGTGACCTTCAAGGGCTGAGCGCGACCCGGACGCAGAGGGTGGGGGGTCCGATGGCAGATGGCACCGCGTACGGCGACACCAGCGACCACGACCTCCTCGCCCGCCACGTCGAAGGCGACCCCGACGCTTTCGGTGAACTCGTCCGGCGGCATCGGGACCGGCTCTGGGCGGTCGCCCTGCGCACGCTGGGGGACCGGGAGGAAGCCGCCGACGCCGTGCAGGACGCCCTCGTCTCCGCGTACCGGGCCGCCCACACCTTCCGCGGGCAGTCGGCCGTCACGACCTGGCTGCACCGGATCACGGTGAACGCCTGCCTGGACCGCGCCCGCAAGGCGGCCTCCAGGAAAACCGCCCCGGTCGACGACACCGAACGTCTGGAACAGTTGCTGGAGCCGCACGAGTCGGCCTCCGCACCGGCCGAGCGCAACGAGCTGCACCGGCAGCTGGTGGAGGCCCTGGGCACTCTGCCGCCGGACCAGCGGGCCGCTCTCGTCCTGGTCGACATGCAGGGCTACCCCGTCGCCGAGGCGGCCCGGGTCCTCGACGTGCCGGTCGGCACGGTGAAGAGCCGGTGCGCCCGGGGCAGAGCCAGACTCCTGCCGCTGCTCACCCACCTGCGCCCGGACGGCGGCAGCGGCGGCGACAGCCCACCGGGCGCGGAACGGAACCGGAGGCGGGGGACACCCGTCCCACCCGCAGCGGGGCCGAGCGATTCGACCGCAGTGAAGGGCGGAGGTGGACGAGCGTGACGTCGTCGACGGCAGACATGGGCCAGCACCCGGACGTCGCGGAGATCTCCGACCTCGCCGAAGGACTGCTCCCGCCGTCCCGGACCACGGACGTACGGCGGCACCTGGACGCCTGCGAGTTGTGTGCGGACGTCTACGCGTCGCTGGAGGAGATCCGGGGCCTGCTCGGCACCCTGCCGGGGCCGCCGCGGATGCCGGACGACGTTGCCGGCCGTATCGATGCCGCCCTCGCCGCCGAAGCCCTGCTGGCCGCGACGGCACCCGAGACGGCGGACCCGGCACCGGCGGTCACGACACCGGTGCCGCTCGACAGCCGCCCGCATGTTTCACGTGAAACATCGACACCGCCGCCCGACCGTCCCGCGGGCCGGGCCGTCTCCTCCACCACCGGCCCGGGACGCAAGGAGCGCAAGGAACGCACCCGGAGCGGGCGCCGCAGGATCGCCGCTCTCGGTGCCGTGTTCGCGGTGGCCGCCCTGGGGCTTGGCTCGGTGATCGTGTCCTCCCTCGACAGCGGCGACTCGCCCGGGGACCCCGGACAGCCTTCCGCTCTCGCGGACACCTTCTCCGAGAAGAAGCTGGGAACGGAGATCTCCGGACTCCTGGCGGACGACCAGCCGGGGCAAAGCACCGAGCCGTCCTCCACACAGAGCGCGCAGAGCGCGCAGAGCTTCAGCGTGGAGT
Source organism: Streptomyces sp. NPDC023723 (assembly GCF_040639815.1). Lineage (NCBI taxonomy): Bacteria > Bacillati > Actinomycetota > Actinomycetes > Kitasatosporales > Streptomycetaceae > Streptomyces > Streptomyces sp. NPDC023723. The sequence goes on along the minus strand of NZ_JBFAAP010000003.1, from coordinate 242,718 downwards.
CCGGGACCGGCGCCGAGAACCATGTCTTCACCCAGCCCACCGTGCCCGCGTGCGTACGCCAGGGCATCGGCCGCGACGACGCGGCGCTGGCCACGGAGGAGGGCATCTACCAGGGCCGTGAGGTGCTGCTGGTGGTCCTCCCGCACACCGCCGACACCGGCAAGGTCACGGCCTACCTAGTGGAGACGGCCTGTGTCACCCAGCCCTCGCTCGGCGCGGGCGAGGTGCTGCTCCAGGACTCCTACGCCCGGCCCTGAGGCTGACGTTCCTCCCTCGCCCCGTCGCGCTTCGGGCCGGCGCCGCAGTGTGCCCGGACACAGCGGGAATGCGCGCCCCGTAGGATCCGTTGGGTGGGGTGAGAGCTCTGAGAAATGCTTTCGCCGGTCATGAAGACGCAGTCCAGAGACGAGGAAACCAGCCGTGAGCGACGTCCGTAACGTGATCATCATCGGCTCCGGGCCTGCCGGCTACACGGCGGCGCTGTACACCGCGCGCGCGTCGCTGAAGCCGCTGGTATTCGAAGGCGCTGTCACCGCAGGCGGTGCGCTCATGAACACCACCGAGGTGGAGAACTTCCCCGGCTTCCAGGACGGGATCATGGGCCCCGAGCTCATGGACAACATGCGGGCTCAGGCGGAGCGCTTCGGCGCTGAGCTCGTCCCGGACGACATCGTGTCCGTCGACCTGACCGGTGAGATCAAGACGGTCACGGACACCGCGGGAACGGTCCACCGGGCCAAGGCGGTCATCGTCACCACCGGCTCGCAGCACCGCAAGCTCGGCCTGCCGAACGAGGACGCCCTGTCCGGCCGTGGCGTCTCCTGGTGCGCCACCTGCGACGGCTTCTTCTTCAAGGACCATGACATCGCCGTGATCGGCGGCGGTGACACCGCGATGGAGGAGGCCACCTTCCTCTCGCGGTTCGCCAAGTCCGTGACGATCGTCCACCGTCGCGACACCCTGCGTGCCTCCAAGGCCATGCAGGAGCGTGCCTTCGCCGACCCGAAGATCAAGTTCGTCTGGGACAGCGAGGTGGCCGAGATCGAGGGCGACCCCAAGCTGTCGGGTCTGAAGCTGCGCAACCTCAAGACCGGCGAACTCTCCGACCTGGCCGTGACCGGCCTGTTCATCGCCATCGGCCACGACCCGCGCACCGAGCTCTTCAAGGGCCAGCTCGACCTGGACGGGGAGGGCTACCTGAAGGTCGACGCGCCCTCCACCCGGACCAATGTGACCGGTGTCTTCGCCGCCGGTGACGTGGTCGACCACACCTACCGCCAGGCGATCACCGCGGCCGGCACGGGCTGTTCCGCCGCCCTCGATGCCGAGCGCTTCCTCGCGGCCCTGTCCGACGAGGACAAGGCCGAGCCCGAGAAGACCACTGTCTGACCCTCATCCGCCCCAAGTACCAACCAGTTAAGGAGCCCGCCGTGGCCGGCACCCTGAAGCACGTGACCGACGACTCTTTCGAGCAGGACGTCCTCAAGAGCGACAAGCCCGTTCTGGTGGACTTCTGGGCCTCCTGGTGCGGCCCGTGCCGTCAGATCGCGCCGTCCCTCGAGGCGATCGCCGCCGAGTACGGCGACAAGATCGAGATCGTCAAGCTGAACATCGATGAGAACCCGGGCACGGCCGCGAAGTACGGCGTCATGTCCATCCCGACCCTGAACGTCTACCAGGGCGGCGAGGTCGCCAAGACCATCGTCGGCGCCAAGCCGAAGGCCGCGATCGTCCGCGACCTGGAGGAGTTCATCGCCGTCGCGAAGTGACGTTTCACGTGAAACACGGAGGGGCCCACCCGGCAGGGTGGGCCCCTCCGTTGTTCTTCGGGCTCGGCTCCGGTTTCCGCTCACCCGTCACAGTGGCCTGAGCGCCGGCTCCTTCTGTACGGCGCCGAGCAGCCGGTCGAGTGCCATCTCCACGTCCTCCTTCCAGGACAACGTGGACCGCAGCTCCAGCCGGAGCCGGGGGTTGCTGGGATGCGGCCGTACCGTCTTGAAGCCCACGGCCAGCAAATGGTCGGCCGGCAGCACACACGAGGGCTGCTTCCAGCGGGCGTCCCCGAAAGCCTCGATCGCCTTGAACCCGCGACGCAGAAGATCCTTGGCCACCGTCTGGACCATCACCCGGCCCAGTCCCTGCCCCTGATACCCCGGCACGATGAACGCGGTCATCAGCTGTACCGCGTCCGACGAGACGGGACTCGTCGGAAACGCCGCGGAGCGCGGGACATAGGCGGGGGGAGCGTAGAGCACGAAGCCGACCGGCACGTCATCGACGTAGACGACCCGGCCGCAGGACCCCCAGTCCAGCAGGACGGCGGAGATCCAGGCTTCCTTCTCCAGAGCGGCCGTGCCCGCCTTTACCGCGGCCTCCCCGCTGACGGGGTCGAGCTCCCAGAAGACGCATGAGCGGCAGCGCTGGGGAAGGTCCTCAAGGTTGTCCAGCGTGAGCGGTACGAGCCGACGCCCCATGAAGGCTTTTCCTCGCTTCCTTCGCCCTTCGTGTCCAGGGCGGCCGTCAGAGCACTCCGCTCCTTGAGCAGACTGCCGATGAACCCACCGATCGCTCCCAGTCCCAGCCCCGCGCTCAGCCATCCGGTGCGGCTCGTCGTTCGCATGGCGCTGCCTCACTCCCAGAGGTGACTGCCAGGTGACTCCGCCCTACCTGATCGCATCGTATCCACGATGCGATTGCCCCGATACCGGTGTAAAGCAAAGAGCGGACCGCGTTCCGGCACACACCGGACACGGCCCGCTCTGGCGCCGAGGCGGAGCACCTCACCGGGGGCTCCGCCGTCGGGACTCAGGAATCGTCCTCTTCCGTCTCGCCGTCCACGAGGCTCCGCTGAAGCACCGGACCCTCACCGGGGGCCAGTGCGTCGAGGATGCGGCCCAGGTCGTCCATCGAGGCGAACTCGACGGTGATCTTGCCCTTCTCCCGGCCCAGGTCCACCTTCACCCGGGTCTCGAACCGGTCCGAGAGCCGGGTGGCGAGATCGGACAGCGCCGGGGAGACACGGGCACCGGCCCGCGGCCCCTTGGCCCGGGGTGCCTTCTGCGGCCGGGACCCCATCAGGGTCACGATCTCCTCGACCGCCCGCACCGAGAGCCCTTCGGCCACGATCCGGTGCGCCAGCCGGTCCTGCTCCTCCGAGTCCTCCACCGAGAGCAGCGCGCGGGCGTGCCCCGCGGAGAGGACTCCGGCCGCCACCCGCTTCTGCACGGACGACGAGAGCTTCAGCAGCCGCAGGGTGTTGGAGACCTGCGGCCGGGAACGGCCGATCCGGTCCGCCAACTGGTCGTGCGTGCAGTTGAAGTCCTTCAGCAACTGGTCGTAGGCGGCGGCCTCTTCCAGCGGATTCAGCTGAGCGCGGTGCAGGTTCTCCAGCAGCGCGTCCAGGAGGAGTTTGTCGTCCTCCGTGGCCCGCACGATCGCCGGGACGGCCTCCAGTCCGGCTTCCCGGCAGGCCCGCCAGCGCCGCTCACCCATGATGAGCTCGTACTGTCCGGCATCCACCTGCCGGACGACGACCGGCTGAAGAAGACCGACCTCCTTGATGGAGGTGACCAACTCGGCGAGTGCGTCCTCGTCGAAGATCTCACGCGGCTGCCGCCGATTCGGCGTGATGGCGTCCAGCGGAATCTCGGCGAAGTAAGCACCCATAGGAGCCATGGGTGTCTCCACCGCACCGGAAGCCGGCGTCTCCTCTGCCTCGTGTGATGTTTCACGTGAAACAGACGGCAGTGCGGTCACCTTCGCCGCTGCCACACCTCGGTCGGTCGTCAGCCCGGGGACACCCGTGGGAGCCGCCGGAATCGCACCGCCCAGGGCGGCCGATGCCACCGACTTCTCCGATGAGGCGGGCGGGATCAACGCTGCCAGACCTCGACCCAACCCCCTCCGTCGCTCGTTCACTGGATCCCCTCCACCGTGCTCGGATCGTTCTGTGCACCGATGTGGGCGTGCGTCGCGTCGTAGCTGACGCCCGCGCCCCTCAGTGCGATCTCTCGTGCCGCCTCAAGATAGGACAGGGCACCGCTCGATCCTGGATCGTAGGTCAGCACCGTCTGGCCATAGCTCGGCGCCTCGGAGATGCGGACCGAGCGGGGGATGCTCGTCCGCAGCACCTCCTCACCGAAGTGGCTGCGCACCTCGTCCGCGACCTGGGACGCCAATCGTGTCCGGCCGTCGTACATCGTGAGCAGGATGGTCGACACATGGAGTGCGGGGTTGAGGTGCCCCCGCACCAGGTCGACGTTGCGCAACAGCTGCCCCAGCCCCTCCAGCGCGTAGTACTCGCACTGGATCGGGATCAGCACCTCCTGGCCCGCGACGAGCGCATTCACCGTCAGCAGACCGAGGGAGGGCGGGCAGTCGATCAGGATGTAGTCCAGAGGCTGTTCATACGCCTGGATCGCTCGCTCGAGCCGGCTCTCACGAGCCACCAGGGACACCAGCTCGATCTCCGCACCGGCGAGATCGATCGTGGCCGGGGCGCAGAACAGACCCTCGACATCGGGAACGGGCTGGACGACCTCGGAGAGCGGCTTGCTCTCGACCAACACGTCATAGATCGAAGGAACATCGGCGTGGTGGTCGATACCCAGAGCGGTGGAGGCATTCCCCTGTGGGTCGAGGTCGACCACCAGGACACGGGCACCGTGCAGGGCCAGCGAGGCGGCGAGATTGACGGTCGTCGTCGTCTTGCCCACCCCGCCCTTCTGGTTGGCGACCACCATGACGCGGGTCTGCTCAGGTCGTGGCAGCCCCTCGCCGGCGCGTCCCAGAGCCTCTACCGCTAGTTGGGCCGCGCGACCGATCGGTGTGTCGTCCATCGGAGGCGGTGTTTCACGTGAAACATCCGCCCCCATCGACTCGGTACGGGGACCGGGGACCGGATCGGTCATCGGGCCCGCGATATTGGCGTCGGACCGCAAGGATTCACTCTCCTCGACTTCAGGCTCGCAATGAACAGAGCCTCCCATGCCTTCGGGGTCGCGAACCAGTGAGGCCTGCTGTTCTGTGGAGAAATCCCCCGCTGTGGACAACTCCGTGACCCTCACGAGTGGCCGAGCCCCCTCAGCGGAGGCTCCTGCACCCAGTGAGCCGAGAGGCTTGCGGTCGCGGGGTTCGGCCGCAGCGCGGCCGCGACTGATGATGCCGTGCAGCAGTGAGCGACGTTTCACGTGAAACACGATGCACAGCGGTCGAAGCCGAACTGCCGCGACACTCCGGCTCGGCGCTATCCGCGACGCCGACGTGCCCGTCCCGTGCGAGCCGCCTTGGCCCGTTTGGCCGCGAACCGCACACCGCCCGGACTCTCCCCGACCTCCACCCGCACCACCGTGGACCGAGGGTCCACCACGCCTTCCCCCACATGCAGGATCGACGTCGCCACGGCCCCGAGCTTGCTCAGCGCCGTCGTGGCACTCTTCAGCTCCTCCTCGGCCGTGTCGCCCTTGAGCGCCAGCATCTCCCCGTAGGGCCGCAGCAACGGAACCCCCCAGGTGGCCAGCCGGTCCAGCGGAGCCACGGCCCGGGCCGTCACCACATGGACGGGCGGGAGCTGCCCCATGACCTCCTCGGCCCGGCCCCGCACCACGGTCACATGGTCCAGGCCCAGCAGCTCCACCACCTCGGTCAGGAAGGTGGTGCGCCGCAGGAGCGGCTCGAGAAGGGTGATCTTCAGGTCGTCCCGGACCAGTGCGAGCGGGATGCCGGGCAGGCCAGCGCCCGAGCCGACATCGCACACCGTCACTCCCTTCGGCACGACCTCGGACAGCACCGCGCAGTTCAGCAGATGCCGCTCCCACAGCCGGGGCACCTCACGCGGACCGATCAGGCCGCGCTGCACACCTGCCTCGGCCAACAACTCGGCGTAGCGCACCGCGTCCGCATAGCGATCGCCGAACACCTCGCGTGCCTGCTCGGGCGCGGGGGGAAGCTCCGCTGCCTCCGTCACGGGGGAACCGTCCTTCCGTACCGCGTCGGCACTTCACGCGCCGACATCCGAACCACCAGAACTATCAGGGCTGACAAAGTTCGGCCCCGTCTGCGCAACAGACGGGGCCGGGGGAACGCGGGAACCGATCAGGCGGGCAGTACGACGACGAACCGCTGCGGCTCCTCGCCCTCGGACTCGCTGCGCAGTCCCGCGGCCTTGACCGCGTCATGCACGACCTTGCGCTCGAACGGGGTCATCGGGTCCATGCGGACCGGTTCGCCGCTGCTCTTCGCCTCGGTGGCGGCCTTGGCGCCGAGCTCGGACAGCTCGGTGCGCTTCTGGGCCCGGTAACCGGCGATGTCCAGCATCAGTCGGCTGCGGTCGCCGGTTTCCCGGTGCACGGCCAGCCGGGTGAGCTCCTGGAGCGCTTCCAGGACCTCACCGTCCCGGCCGACCAGCTTCTGGAGGTCGCGGCCACCGGTGTCACTGATGATGGAAACAGCGGCACGGTCGGCTTCGACGTCCATGTCGATGTCGCCGTCGAGGTCGGCGATGTCGAGCAGACCCTCCAGGTAGTCCGCCGCGATCTCACCCTCCTGCTCCAGGCGGGTCAGGGTGTCTGCGCCCTCGGCAGCGGCGGCGATGGTGCCTTCCGTCACGGGATGGACTCCTTCTTACTTCTTCGACGGGGACTTGGGCCGCTGCGGGCCCTTGCGCTGTCCGGACTGGGCCTTGCTGCGGGTACCGGAGCCGGGCTTCTGCGCGGCCTTCTTGGCAGCGGCGGGCTTGGCGTCCTGGGGCTCGCCGGACTTGCTCAGCGACGTCGGCTTCGACTTGGACGTCGAGGAGGAGGCCGAGGAGGACTCGTCGTCGTCCTCGGCCGACGCTCCGGCGTCGCCGGAGCCCTTGGGCGCACCGGACTGGCGCTGGGACTTCGACTGCCGCTTGGGCTGCTGCCGCTTGGGGGCGCCGGTGGTCGGCGTACCGTCCTCGGACTCGACGGCGGCCGCGGTGTCGCTCTGCACGACGTTGCCGTCGGCCTGGGCCGCGAGGCCGGCCTTGGTCAGGCCGTTGATGAACTTCCGCTCGAACTCGTTGCGGTCCCGGCCCTTGGCGACGATGGCCTTGACGATGGCGCGCTCGCTGCGCCGACTGACCTTGCCGTTGTGCGAGACGTGCTTGTACAGACGCTCGAGGTAGGCGGACTGGGCCTTGGAGCCCGGGGTCGGGTTGTTGCGGATGACGTACATCTGCTGGCCCATGGTCCACACGTTGGTGGTCAGCCAGTAGACGAGGACACCGACCGGGAAGTTGATGCCGAAGACGGCGAACATCACCGGGAAGACGTACATCAGCATCTTCTGCTGCTGCATGAACGGCGTCTTCACCGTGGTGTCGACGTTCTTCGTCATCAGCTGGCGCTGGGTGAAGAACTGGGACGCCGACATCAGGACGATCATGATGGCGGTGACGACCCGCACATCGGTGATGGAGGAGCCGAGCGCGTCCACCTTCGCGGCACCGTCGGTGAACTTCGCCGCGAGCGGCGCACCGAAGATGTGGGCCTTCTGCGCGCTCTCCAGCAGCTGGTTGTTGATGACACCGATGGTGTCACCGGTCGCGATGCCGTTGAGCACGTGGTAGAGGGCGAAGAAGAACGGTGACTGCGCCAGGATGGGAAGGCACGAGGAGAGCGGGTTGGTGCCCGCCTCCTTGTACAGCTTCATCATCTCTTCGGACTGGCGCTGCTTGTCGTTCTTGTAGCGCTCCTGGATCTTCTTCATCTCCGGCTGGAGCGTCTGCATCGCGCGCGTCGACTTGATCTGCTTCACGAAGAGCGGGATCAGGCAGATGCGGATCAGAATCACCAGGGACACGATCGACAGGCCCCAGGCCCACCCGGTGTCAGGGCCGAAAATGGCGCCGTACACGGTGTGGAACTGGACGATGACCCAGGAGACAGGTGTCGTGATGAAGGTGAAGAAGCTGGCAATCGTGTCCACTAATCATGCTCCTTGGGCATGGGACTGGGTCTCTGCGGCCGGGCTCGAAGGACCGGGCCGGCTCGGGTGAGCAGCCTGTCCTTCGGTGGCCGGTTCGGCGGCGGAGGGCCCGCCCTTGCGTGCGCGCCAGGCGTTCCGCAGCATCTCGTGCCACCGCGGACGCTTACGCGGCGGAACGTGGTCCACTCCGCCCAGCGACCACGGATTGCACCGCAGGATCCGCCAGGCGGTGAGTGCCGTGCCCTTGACGGCGCCGTGCCGGTCGATGGCCGTGAAGCCGTAGTGGGAGCACGACGGGTAGTACTTGCAGACCGGCCCCAGCAGTGGACTGATCGTCCACTGGTACAGCTTGATCAGAGCCAGCAGCGGGTACTTCATCGCGCGCCCCCTCCCAGTAGCCGCTGAAGGGCGGCGTCCAGGTCTTGGGCCAGCTGTGCATGGTCGGCGTCACCCGCTCCGGGTAGCGCTCGTACGACTACCAGGCTACCGGGAGGGAACAGACCGACTCGGTCGCGCATCAGATGGCGAAGCCTGCGCTTCACCTTGTTGCGCACGACCGCACCGCCGACGGCTTTGCTGACGACGAAACCCGCACGCGTCTGGGGAGCGCTCTCCCCAGGCGCGTGCGGGTCCGTTGCACCGCTACGAAAGTGGACGACGAGGGACGGACGACCTGCCCGGCGACCTCGTCGTACCGCGGTCGCGAAATCCTCGCGCCGCCTCAGCCGGTTCTCGGTGGGCAGCACGACGTCATGACCTGATCGGAATCAGGCGGACAGACGGGCGCGACCCTTGCCACGGCGGGACGCGAGAATCGCGCGGCCGGCACGGGTGCGCATACGCAGCCGGAAGCCGTGGGTCTTCGCGCGACGACGGTTGTTCGGCTGGAAGGTGCGCTTGCTCACTCGGGGGCTCCAGAAAAGAATCGGTGGTGGCGGGGTGCCGTCCTGGCTGTCACCGTGCGCCCACGAGTAGCTCGCGTCACGCCCGTGTGCACCGCTTTCCGATCACCTGAAGCGATCTGTGCCCATCGGAGGCAGGCGGCAGCAGCCATCGACAACTCGACCTCGTTACGGTACGCGCGGCTGCGCCATTCGGTCAAACCAACGGCGGCCGGGAGACACTTGTCCACAGGCTGGGGACAACAACTTGAATGCTACCGGCCACGCTGACTACCGTGGCCGAACTCCGATTCGTTCCCTTCCCACCGGCCCATCCCGGCCCATCTGATTCGTTCCGACCCGACCGCCCCGGTTCCGACCGTCCCTCCCTCGGATCACACCTTCGAGGGACACATGAGAGAGCGTGCCCTGTGGCTGACGTACCTGCCGATCTTGCCGCAGTGTGGCCACGCGTACTGGAGCAGCTCCTCGGGGAGGGCCGGGTCCAGGGTGTCGAGTCGAAGGACGAGCACTGGATCCGGCGCTGCCAGCCGCTCGCCCTGGTCGCCGACACCGCCCTGCTCGCCGTACCGAACGAATTCGCGAAGGGTGTCCTGGAGGGCCGGCTGGCGCCCGTCGTCAGCGAGACGCTGAGCCGGGAGTGCGGACGCCCGATCCGCATCGCGATCACCGTCGACGACTCGGCCGGCGAACCCCCCGCGCCCCCGGCCCCGTCGGCGCGCCCCCAGCACCGCTACGACGAACCCGACGGCCGTGAGCCCCGGGACGGCCGTGACCACCGGGACGCTCGTGACTCGCGTGACGGTCGAGACCCAAGGGACTCCCGGGACACAAGGGACTCACGAGACACCCGTGACGCCCGTGACTCGCGTGACGCCCGTGACTCCCGTGACGACTACGAGAGCTACGGCCGCCACCGCGCCGACCCGCTCCCCACCGCTCGCCCCGCCTACCCGTCCGAGTACCAGCGCCCCGAACCCGGCGCCTGGCCGCGCCCCGCCCAGCAGGACGACTACGGCTGGCAGCAGCAGCGCCTCGGCTTCCCCGACCGCGACCCGTACGCCTCCCCGCCGGAGCCGTCGTACGGCCAGCACGGCCCGGACTCGTACCAGAAGAGCCCCTACCAGGACGGCTACTCCCAGGACTACCGCCCGAAGGCGCCCGACCGCGCGCCGTACGACACCGACCGGTACGACTCCGAGCGCCCCTCCTACGACTCCGAGCGCCCGCCGTACGAGTCCCAGCGCCCCGACTACGAGCAGTCGCGCGGCGACTACGACCAGCGCGGCGGCCGGCGGGAGCCGCCCGAGCCGCCCGCCGGATCGGGGCACGTCCACCGCGGCGGCCCGGTCGGACCCGGCCCCGCCACCGGCGCCCCCGGCCCGCTGGCCGCCCAGCCGGCCCCGGCCGCCGGCCCCGGCGAGCCGACCGCGCGCCTCAACCCCAAGTACCTCTTCGACACCTTCGTCATCGGCGCCTCCAACCGCTTCGCGCACGCCGCCGCGGTCGCCGTCGCCGAGGCGCCGGCCAAGGCGTACAACCCGCTCTTCATCTACGGGGAGTCCGGGCTAGGCAAGACCCACCTGCTGCACGCGATCGGGCACTACGCGCGGAGCCTCTATCCGGGCACGCGGGTGCGGTACGTCAGCTCGGAGGAGTTCACCAACGAGTTCATCAACTCCATCCGGGACGGCAAGGGCGACAGCTTTCGCAAGCGGTACCGGGAGATGGACATCCTGCTCGTCGACGACATCCAGTTCCTGGCGGACAAGGAGTCGACGCAGGAGGAGTTCTTCCACACCTTCAACACCCTGCACAACGCCAACAAGCAGATCGTGCTCTCCAGCGACCGGCCGCCCAAGCAGCTGGTCACGCTGGAGGACCGGCTGCGCAACCGGTTCGAGTGGGGCCTGATCACCGATGTCCAGCCGCCCGAGCTGGAGACCCGGATCGCGATCCTGCGCAAGAAGGCGGTGCAGGAGCAGCTCAACGCCCCGCCGGAGGTACTGGAGTTCATCGCCTCCCGGATCTCGCGCAACATCCGCGAGCTGGAGGGGGCGCTGATCCGGGTGACGGCGTTCGCGTCGCTCAACCGGCAGCCGGTGGACCTGGGCCTGACCGAGATCGTCCTCAAGGACCTGATCCCGGGCGGCGAGGACTCGGCCCCCGAGATCACCTCCACGGCCATCATGAGCGCCACCGCCGACTACTTCGGGCTCACCGTCGAGGACCTGTGCGGCACCTCGCGCGGCCGCGCGCTGGTGACGGCCAGGCAGATCGCCATGTACCTCTGCCGGGAACTGACGGACCTCTCCCTGCCCAAGATCGGCGCGCTGTTCGGCGGCCGGGACCACACCACCGTGATGCACGCGGACCGCAAGATCCGCAATCTGATGGCCGAGCGGCGCTCCATCTACAACCAGGTGACCGAGCTGACCAACCGCATCAAGAACGGCTGACGCACACCGCGGTACGCCCCTGTACGACGTGCTGGGCGCCCTCCGGAGGAGATCCGGCGGGCGCCCTTCGTCATGTCCGGCCCGCGCTGGGCCCGTCCGGTGTTCGATTCCGCGCCAGGTTACGGCCGTCGTCCACAGATCCGGCCACTTTTTCCCGTCCACACCATGGGGATCGCCAAGTTGTCCCGAACTCGTCCACAGGCCAGGCTGGTGAGAGATCATCAGGCCAGGTCAGTCGGTTGTGGATTGGTGGACGAAGGATCTCCACAGGCTGTGGACAACGGATCGGTCCACACCCTGTGCACAAAGTTGTCCACGGGCAACCCACAGGCTCTGGCCGGTTGTCCCCAGCGATCACCGGCTTCTCCACACCGCTGTCCACTGTTCGGCAACCCGACGCGGCCCGTCACCGCTGCGAGTGAAAGGCGTCACATCAAGGTGCCGGAGTGGGCTGTGGGAAAGACGGGTAAACCTGGGGACGGCGCTGGGGAGAAGTCGCCTCTCCCTGTGCACGGGGTGTGCAGAACTTTCCGTTCTCCACAGCGGACCCGAGTTGTCCACCGGTCCCGCCCACAGGCCCCGTGGACAAAATTCCTGGGCTGACCTGGGCAAACGGGGTTATCCACGGTATCCACAGGCCCTACTACTACTAACGACTAGAGAGAGCTGGGAACTCGTTTCGAAGCGGGCCCTGTGCACAACTCGCTCTGTCCTGCCCGACCGTCCCTCGTCACGACTTGACCCCGATGGGCACCTACTGTCAGTGCGGTGCGTCAGACTGGTCCCCGGTGTACTGCCCCGGACCAAGGGCGACGACACCGAGTCAGACGACTGAGGCGAAGCAGGGCGACAAGCGCCGGCAACAGCAGGAGGCGGCAACGGTGAAGATCCGGGTGGAACGCGACGTACTCGCGGAGGCAGTGGCCTGGGCGGCTCGCAGCCTCCCGGCCCGTCCGCCGGCGCCGGTCCTCGCGGGCCTGCTGCTGAAGGCGGAGGAAGGGCAGCTGAGCCTGTCCAGCTTCGACTACGAGGTCTCCGCGCGGGTGTCGGTCGAGGCGGAGGTCGAGGAGGAGGGCACGGTGCTGGTCTCCGGCCGCCTGCTCGCCGACATCTCCCGCGCCCTGCCCAACCGGCCGGTGGAGATTTCCACAGACGGTGTACGGGCGACGGTGGTCTGCGGCTCGTCCCGGTTCACCCTCCACACCCTGCCGGTGGAGGAGTACCCGGCGCTGCCGCAGATGCCGAACGCGACGGGCACCGTCCCCGGCGAGGTCTTCGCCTCCGCCGTGCAGCAGGTCGCCATCGCGGCCGGCCGCGACGACACGCTGCCCGTCCTCACCGGTGTGCGCATCGAGATCGAGGGCGACACGGTGACGCTGGCCTCCACCGACCGCTACCGCTTCGCGGTCCGCGAGTTCCTGTGGAAGCCGGAGAACCCGGAGGTCTCCGCGGTCGCCCTGGTGCCCGCCAAGACGCTCCAGGACACCGCCAAGGCGCTCACCAGCGGCGACCAGGTCATCCTGGCGCTGTCCGGCTCCGGCGCGGGCGAGGGCCTGATCGGCTTCGAGGGAGCCGGCCGCCGGACCACGACGCGGCTTCTGGAGGGCGACCTCCCGAAGTACAAGACGCTCTTCCCGACCGAGTTCAACAGCGTCGCCGTGATCGAGACCGCCCCCTTCGTGGAGGCCGTCAAGCGCGTCGCCCTGGTCGCCGAGCGCAACACCCCGGTGCGGCTCAGCTTCGAGCAGGGCGTGCTGATCCTGGAGGCCGGCTCCAGCGACGACGCACAGGCTGTGGAGCGGGTCGACGCCCAGCTGGACGGCGACGACATCTCGATCGCCTTCAACCCGACCTTCCTGCTGGAGGGCCTGAGCGCCATCGGCTCCCCGGTGGCCCAGCTGTCCTTCACGACGTCCACCAAGCCGGCCCTGCTGAGCGGCAGGCCGGCGCTGGACGCCGAGGCGGACGAGGCGTACAAGTACCTGATCATGCCGGTGCGACTGAGCGGCTGACCGCCGCACTTGTCCACAGCCGGTGGACGGCCGGTGGATGGCCAGTGGACGAAGTCCCAGGTGGGCATACGAATGAGCGCGTATGCCCACAGCTGTGCGCGGGAGTCCGGGTTTAGGCTCGGCGCCGGTGCGATCGCGCCTCACACGGCGAACGCGCCTCATACGCCACAGCGACCCTAAGGAACGCAACTGATGGAGCTCGGTCTCGTCGGCCTCGGCAAGATGGGCGGCAACATGCGCGAGCGGATCCGCCGCGCGGGCCACACCGTCGTCGGATACGACCGCAACCCGGACCTCGCCGATGTCCACAGCCTGGAAGAGCTGGTGGGCAAGCTCAGCGGCCCGCGAGTGGTGTGGGTGATGGTCCCGGCCGGCTCGGCCACCCAGTCGACCGTCGACGAGCTGGCCGAGCTGCTGGAGCCCGGCGACGTCGTCGTGGACGGCGGCAACAGCCGCTGGACGGACGACGAGAAGCACGCCGAGGAGCTGGCGGCCAAGGGCATCGGCTTCGTCGACTGCGGCGTCTCCGGCGGCGTCTGGGGCCTGGAGAACGGCTACGCGCTGATGTACGGCGGCGACGCCGGCGACGTCGCCAAGGTGCAGCCGATATTCGACGCGCTCAAGCCCGAGGGCGACTTCGGCTCGGTGCACGCGGGCAAGGTCGGCGCGGGCCACTTCGCGAAGATGGTCCACAACGGCATCGAGTACGCGATGATGCAGGCCTACGCCGAGGGCTGGGAGCTGCTGGAGAAGGTCGACTCAGTGACCGACGTCCGGGAGGTGTTCCGCTCCTGGCAGGAGGGCACGGTCATTCGGTCCTGGCTGCTCGACCTGGCGGTGAACGCCCTGGACGGCGACGAGCACCTGGACAAGCTCCGCGGTTTCGCCGCGGACTCCGGTGAGGGACGCTGGACGGTGGAGGCGGCGATCGACAACGCGGTGCCGCTGCCGGCGATCACCGCGTCGCTGTTCGCGCGGTTCTCCTCGCGGCAGGAGGACTCGCCGCAGATGAAGATGATCGCGGCGCTGCGCAACCAGTTCGGCGGCCACGCGGTCGAGAAGAAGTAAGCAGCAGGTTCCGAGGGAGGTCGGCGCACGACCATGCACGTCACGCATCTGTCGCTGGCCGACTTCCGCTCCTACGCCCGGGTCGAGGTCCCGCTGGACCCGGGCGTCACCGCCTTCGTCGGCCCCAACGGGCAGGGCAAGACCAACCTGGTCGAGGCGGTCGGCTATCTCGCCACCCTCGGCAGCCACCGCGTCTCCTCCGACGCCCCGCTGGTCCGCATGGGCGCCGACCGCGCGGTGATCCGGGCCCAGGTCCGGCAGGGCGAGCGGCAGCAGCTGATCGAGCTGGAGCTGAACCCGGGCCGCGCCAACCGGGCCCGCATCAACCGGTCCTCGCAGGTCAGACCCCGCGACGTGCTGGGCATCGTACGGACCGTGCTGTTCGCGCCCGAGGACCTCGCGCTGGTCAAGGGCGACCCGGGTGAGCGGCGGCGGTTCCTGGACGAGCTGATCACCGCGCGGTCGCCGCGGATGGCCGGGGTGCGCTCCGACTACGACCGGGTGCTCAAGCAGCGCAACACCCTGCTGAAGTCGGCGGCGCTGGCCCGGCGGCACGGCGGCCGGACGCTGGACCTGTCGACGCTGGACGTCTGGGACCAGCATCTGGCGCGCGCGGGTGCGGAATTGCTCGCCCAGCGACTGGATCTGATCGCCGCGCTGCAGCCGCTGGCCGACAAGGCGTACGACCAGCTGGCCCCGGGCGGCGGTCCGGTGGCCCTGGAGTACAAGCCGTCGGCGCCCGGCGAGGCGCACACCCGCGAGGACCTGTTCGAACAGCTGATCGCCGCGCTGGCCGAGGCGCGCAAGCAGGAGATCGAGCGGGGGGTCACGCTGGTCGGGCCGCACCGCGACGACCTGCTGCTCAAGCTCGGGGAGCTGCCGGCCAAGGGGTACGCCTCGCACGGCGAGTCCTGGTCGTACGCGCTGGCGCTGCGGCTGGCCTCCTACGATCTCCTCCGCGCGGAGGGCAATGAGCCGGTGCTGGTGCTGGACGACGTCTTCGCCGAGCTGGACGCGCGGCGCCGGGAGCGGCTGGCCGAGCTGGTGGCGCCCGGCGAGCAGGTGCTGGTGACCGCCGCGGTGGACGACGACGTACCGGGTGTGCTGGCGGGGGCCCGGTTCGCGGTGGCGGACGGGACGGTGGAGCGCGTATGAGCGCGTCCGAGCCCGGGCCCCGGAAGGATTCGGTGCCGAAGAAGGCTCCCGAGCCGTCCGGTGTCGATCTCGCGCGGGTGGCGCTGCGGGCGGCGAAGGAGGCGGCACGCGCGCGTGGCGAGGCGGTGCAGCAGAAGAAGCAGGCCCGGCGCGGTGGGCTGCGCTCCGGGGCGCGGGCCGACGGGCGGGACCCGATGGCGCTGGGGCCCGCGATCAACCGGCTGATCACCGAACGCGGCTGGGAGACGCCGGCCGCGGTGGGCGGGGTGATGGGCCGCTGGCCGCAGATCGTCGGTGAGAAGGTCGCCCTGCACTGCAAGCCGGAGAAGTTCGACGAGGACGCGAGGGAACTGACGGTTCGCTGCGACTCGACGACGTGGGCCACCGAGATCAGGTACCAGGCCCCCGGACTGCTCGCGCGGATCAACCAGGACCTCGGGCACGGCTCGGTCCGGCTGATCAAGGTGCAGGGTCCAGGTGGCGCCCCGCGCCGCTACGGGCCGCTGCGGGCCCCCGGCAGCACGGGCCCGGGCGATACGTACGGGTGAGACGTGCGGGTGAGGCGTACTGCTGAGGCGTACTGCTGAGGCGCGCGTGGACGCGTGGGCGAGTGTGCCCTGTTTGCACCCTTTTCGCACCGGTCTCACGCCGGTCCGGCGCCGCTTCCGCGCCCAGCATCTCAAGAGTGACTGACATCACATAAGGGCTTGTCAACCGCCGGTTTGGCTCGTCGGCGGCCCGCTTGTCGTATCACCGCACACGGATGCGAATCGCGACCTGACTCCGAAGTAGCCAAGGGTTGACGGCCGGAAGCGCTGAGTGCCTCCGTGAGCCTCTTGGAGCCCCCTTCCGTATATCGGGAGTCGGGAGAGGACGTCTCAGGGCGGCACATGCGGACTCAGGTACCGGCAAACCCCCATCAGTGTCAGTGGTACCGGTAGACTGGAAGACAATCCCGCCCCGGTCGTGGGGAGCCCGGGAAAAGCTGAGCAACGCTGAATCAAGGCTTACCAACGCAACATGCCGCAGCCGCTCCGGCAAACGCCGCCGAGCCCGGCTCGTGCTGTGCCAGAAAGGGCGCTTCGTGGCCGATTCCGGCAACCCCAACGAGAACATCCCGTCCACCGACACCGGCGTGAACGACGCGGCGAGCCCCTCGCACGAGGAGGCCGCCGCCTCGTACGACGCCAGTGCCATCACCGTGCTCGAGGGCCTGGACGCGGTCCGTAAGCGACCCGGTATGTACATCGGTTCGACCGGCGAGCGGGGACTGCACCACCTGGTGCAGGAGGTCGTCGACAACTCCGTCGACGAGGCGCTGGCCGGTCACGCGGACACCATCGACGTCACGATCCTGGCCGACGGCGGGGTGCGCGTCGTGGACAACGGCCGCGGCATCCCGGTCGGCATCGTCCCCTCGGAGGGCAAGCCCGCCGTCGAGGTCGTGCTGACCGTGCTGCACGCGGGCGGCAAGTTCGGCGGCGGCGGCTACGCGGTCTCCGGTGGTCTGCACGGCGTGGGTGTCTCCGTCGTCAACGCGCTGTCGTCGAAGGTCGCCGTCGAGGTCAGGACCGACGGCCACCGCTGGACGCAGGACTACAAGCTGGGCGTGCCGACGGCCCCGCTGGCCAAGCACGAGGCCACCGAGGAGACCGGTACGACGGTCACCTTCTGGGCCGACGGCGACATCTTCGAGACCACCGACTACTCCTTCGAGACGCTGTCGCGGCGTTTTCAGGAGATGGCGTTCCTCAACAAGGGTCTGAAGATCAACCTCACCGACGAGCGCGAGTCGGCGAAGGCCACCGCCGGCGCGGACGAGGCGGGCGAGGACGAGAAGCAAGAGGTCAAGACCGTCTCGTACCACTACGAGGGCGGCATCGTCGACTTCGTGAAGTACCTCAACTCCCGCAAGGGAGAGGTCGTCCACCCCACGGTGATCGACCTGGAGGCCGAGGACAAGGACAAGTTCCTGTCCCTCGAGGTCGCGATGCAGTGGAACGGCGGCTACACCGAGGGCGTGTACTCGTTCGCCAACATCATCCACACCCATGAGGGCGGCACGCACGAAGAGGGCTTCCGGGCCGCGCTGACCTCGCTGATCAACAAGTACGCGCGGGACAAGAAGCTGCTGCGCGACAAGGACGACAACCTCACGGGCGACGACATCCGCGAGGGTCTGACCGCGATCATCTCGGTGAAGCTGGCCGAACCGCAGTTCGAGGGCCAGACCAAGACCAAGCTGGGCAACACCGAGGTGAAGACCTTCGTCCAGAAGGTGGTCTACGAGCACCTGGCCGACTGGCTGGACCGCAACCCCAACGAGGCCGCGGACATCATCCGCAAGGGCATCCAGGCGGCCACCGCGCGGGTGGCGGCCCGCAAGGCGCGCGACCTGACCCGCCGCAAGGGCCTGCTGGAGTCGGCGTCGCTGCCGGGCAAGCTGTCCGACTGCCAGTCCAACGACCCGACCAAGTGCGAGATCTTCATCGTCGAGGGTGACTCCGCCGGCGGCTCGGCCAAGTCCGGCCGCAACCCGCAGTACCAGGCGATCCTCCCGATCCGCGGCAAGATCCTCAACGTCGAGAAGGCGCGCATCGACCGGATTCTCCAGAACCAGGAGATCCAGGCGATGATCTCCGCGTTCGGCACCGGTGTGCACGAGGACTTCGACATCGAGAAGCTCCGCTATCACAAGATCATCCTGATGGCGGACGCCGACGTCGACGGCCAGCACATCAACACCCTGCTGCTGACGTTCCTGTTCCGCTTCATGCGGCCGCTGGTCGAGGCCGGGCACGTCTTCCTGTCCCGCCCCCCGCTCTACAAGATCAAGTGGGGCCGGGACGACTTCGAGTACGCGTACTCCGACCGTGAGCGCGACGCGCTGATCGAGCTCGGCCGGCAGGCCGGCAAGCGGGTCCGGGAGGACTCGGTGCAGCGCTTCAAGGGTCTGGGCGAGATGAACGCCGAGGAGCTGCGCATCACCACGATGGACCAGGAGCACCGGGTGCTCGGCCAGGTCACCCTGGACGACGCCGCCCAGGCCGACGACCTCTTCTCGGTGCTGATGGGCGAGGACGTCGAGGCCCGGCGCCAGTTCATCCAGCGCAACGCCAAGGACGTCCGCTTCCTCGACATCTGAGTCGGTCGCCGCTGACCGCATCAGGAAGGACCTTCACCAGCAATGACCGACGAGAACACTCCCGTCACCCCCGAAGAGGGCGGCGTCATCGCCCAGCGCGTCGAGCCCGTCGGGCTCGAGACGGAGATGCAGCGCTCCTACCTCGACTACGCGATGTCCGTCATCGTCTCGCGTGCGCTGCCGGACGTGCGGGACGGCCTCAAGCCCGTCCACCGCCGCGTGCTGTACGCGATGTACGACGGCGGTTACCGCCCCGAGCGCGGCTTCTACAAGTGCGCCCGCGTCGTCGGCGACGTCATGGGCAACTACCACCCGCACGGCGACTCCTCCATCTACGACGCCTTGGTCCGCCTCGCCCAGCCGTGGTCGATGCGGATGCCGCTGGTCGACTCCAACGGCAACTTCGGCTCGCCGGGCAACGACCCGGCGGCGGCCATGCGGTACACCGAGTGCAAGATGGCGCCGCTGTCGATGGAGATGGTCCGCGACATCGACGAGGAGACCGTCGACTTCACGGACAACTACGACGGCCGCTCCAAGGAGCCGACCGTCCTGCCGGCCCGCTTCCCGAACCTGCTGATCAACGGCTCGGCGGGCATCGCGGTCGGCATGGCGACCAACATCCCGCCGCACAACCTGCGCGAGGTCGCGGCCGGCGCCCAGTGGTACCTGGAGAACTACGAGGCCAGCCACGAGGAACTGCTGGACGCCCTCATCGAGCGCATCAAGGGCCCGGACTTCCCGACCGGGGCCCTGGTGGTCGGCCGCAACGGCATCGAGGAGGCGTACCGCACCGGCCGTGGCTCGATCACCATGCGCGCGGTGGTCGAGGTCGAGGAGATCCAGAACCGCCAGTGCCTGGTGGTCACGGAGCTGCCGTACCAGACCAACCCGGACAACCTGGCGCAGAAGATCGCCGACCTGGTGAAGGACGGCAAGATCGGCGGCATCGCCGACGTCCGCGACGAGACGTCGTCCCGCACCGGCCAGCGGCTGGTCATCGTCCTGAAGCGGGACGCGGTCGCCAAGGTCGTCCTGAACAACCTCTACAAGCACACCGACCTGCAGTCGAACTTCGGCGCCAACATGCTGGCCCTGGTCGACGGCGTGCCGCGCACGCTCTCGCTGGACGCGTTCATCCGGCACTGGGTGAACCACCAGATCGAGGTCATCGTCCGGCGGACCAGGTTCCGGCTGCGCAAGGCCGAGGAGCGGGCCCACATCCTGCGCGGTCTGCTCAAGGCGCTGGACGCGATCGACGAGGTCATCGCCCTGATCCGGCGCAGCGACACGGTCGAGATCGCCCGCGGCGGCCTGATGGACCTCCTCGACATCGACGAGATCCAGGCCAACGCCATCCTGGAGATGCAGCTGCGCCGGCTGGCCGCCCTGGAGCGGCAGAAGATCGTCCAGGAGCACGACGAGCTTCAGGCGAAGATCACCGAGTACAACGCGATCCTCGCCTCGCCGGTCCGCCAGCGCGAGATCGTCAGCCAGGAGCTGGGCGCGATCGTCGACAAGTACGGCGACGACCGCAAGACGAAGCTGATCCCCTACGAGGGCGACATGTCCATCGAGGACCTGATCGCCGAAGAGGACATCGTCGTCACCGTCACGCGCGGCGGCTACATCAAGCGCACCAAGACCGACGACTACCGGGCGCAGAAGCGCGGCGGCAAGGGCGTCCGGGGCGCGAAGCTGAAGGAAGACGACATCGTCGACCACTTCTTCGTCTCCACCACCCACCACTGGCTGCTGTTCTTCACCAACAAGGGCCGGGTCTACCGGGTCAAGGGCTACGAGCTGCCCGACGCCGGCCGGGACGCGCGCGGCCAGCACGTGGCCAACCTGCTGGCCTTCCAGCCGGACGAGTCGATCGCCGAGATCTTCGCCATCCGCGACTACGAGGCGGCGCCCTACCTGGTGCTGGCCACCAAGGGCGGCCTGGTCAAGAAGACCTCGCTGAAGGACTACGACTCCCCGCGCTCGGGCGGTGTCATCGCCATCAACCTGCGGGAGATGGAGGACGGGACCGACGACGAACTGATCGGTGCCGAACTCGTCTCGGCCGATGACGATCTGCTGCTGATCAGCAAGAAGGCGCAGTCGATCAGGTTCACCGCCTCGGACGACACGCTGCGGCCGATGGGCCGGGCCACCTCGGGCGTCAAGGGCATGAGTTTCCGTGACGGCGATGAGCTGCTCTCGATGAATGTTGTTCGAACCGGTACGTTCGTGTTCACTGCCACCGACGGCGGGTACGCGAAGCGCACCTCCGTCGACGAGTACCGCGTCCAGGGTCGCGGCGGCCTCGGCATCAAGGCCGCCAAGATCGTCGAGGACCGTGGAGAGCTCGTCGGAGCGCTGGTGACCGAGGAGACCGACGAAATCCTCGCCATCACCCTCTCCGGCGGTGTGATTCGCACGCGCGTCAGCGAGGTCAGGGAGACGGGCCGTGACACCATGGGCGTCCAACTGATCAATCTTGGCAAGCGCGATGCCGTGGTCGGCATCGCACGCAACGCAGAGGCGGGTCGCGAGGCGGAGGAAGTCGACGGCGACGTGGCCGACGACGAGACCGCCGAGGATGCCGCGACCGCCGGCACGGACGAGGGCGAGGCGCCCTCGGCCGAGTAGCACGAGGAGAGAGTCATCGTGAGCGGAGCCACGGGCGCCGGATCGGCCGGTACCTCGACGGGTACGGAAACGGACGGCGGCGGCCGTGGCTCCGCCGCGCAGGGAACGGACCCGCACGGGAACGCGTCCTCATCCTCGTACGAGACTCATGGATCCCAGGGGGGAACTGTGACGGACACCCGAGGTCCGCAGACCCAGCAGTACGCCGCTGGCGCGGGCCCGGCCGCAGCCGGCGCCCAGCCCGCGCCCCAGCAGGGGACTTCCCCGCTGCCGGGCGAGCGGCAGCAGCAACAGCCCGGCGGGCCCTACCACCCGCCGCAGGCGTACCAGACCCCGGCGGGTACCGCGGGCGGTGCGGCCGGTGCGGTCCGCCGGCCGCGCACCGGCGCGGGCCGTACCACGCCCCGGGTCCGCAAGGCCCGGCTGCGGGTGGCGAAGGCCGACCCGTGGTCGGTGATGAAGGTGAGCTTCCTGCTCTCCATCGCGCTCGGCGTGTGCACGATCGTCGCGGCGACCGTGCTGTGGATGGTCATGGACGCGATGGGCGTCTTCTCGACGGTCGGCGGCACGATCTCCGAGGCCACCGGCTCCAACGAGTCCAACGGCTTCGACCTCCAGTCCTTCCTGTCGCTGCCCAACGTCCTGCTGTTCACGACGATCATCGCGGTCATCGACGTCGTCCTGGCCACCGCCCTGGCGACCCTCGGCGCGTTCATCTACAACCTCTCCGCCGGCTTCGTCGGCGGCGTGGAGCTGACGCTCGCCGAGGACGAGTGAGCGGCCGCGGGTAACCGATTTTGGGCCTGCCCACCTCGTGCGCTAATCTTCAGGAGTCAGCGCGCGGGACATACACCGCAGAGCGCGGCGGGGCTATAGCTCAGTTGGTTAGAGCGCATCCCTGATAAGGATGAGGCCACAGGTTCAAATCCTGTTAGCCCCACCAGCGAAAAGACCCCCAGCCGATCATGGTTGGGGGTCTTTGACATCTACGGCTGACATCAACGGCGGTCACGGAACCGGCCTCAGCTCCTTGGCGTCGTGCTCGGTAGGGATGCTGGGCTGAGGAGGACTGTGGAAGGCGATCCGCCGTGGTGGGCGATCTTCGTGATCTCGGCCGGAGTGACACTGGTCTTCGGGACGATCTTCCTGTCCGTAGTTGGCGCAGTGGCACTCAGCGTGACCTGGGTGCGCAACAGGCTTCGCAGCCGATCAAGCAGTGGGCACATCAGCCAATGAGCGGATCTTCCAGCAGCTCGGCGAGCATGCCGACCGCTTCCCGCTCACTGTCGCCCACGACGTGCGTGTAGACGTCCATGGTCATGCTGATCTGGCTGTGCCGGAGGATCGCCTGAGCGACCTTGGGGTGGACCTTCAGGAAGGCGAGCAGGGTCCCGCAGGTGTGCCGGGCGAGGCGGACCG
Organism: Streptomyces sp. NPDC023723; assembly: GCF_040639815.1. Classification (NCBI taxonomy): domain Bacteria; kingdom Bacillati; phylum Actinomycetota; class Actinomycetes; order Kitasatosporales; family Streptomycetaceae; genus Streptomyces; species Streptomyces sp. NPDC023723. The sequence continues at coordinate 219,971 of NZ_JBFAAP010000003.1, read as the reverse complement.
TGATGCGGCGGACGCCGGCGCGCTTGACGAGCCGCTCGAAGGTGCGGGAGAAGCCCACCGGGTCGAGCATGCCGCCGTGCTCGGCGGAGAAGATCAGGTCATGGTCGGGCTCCGGCGACCAGTGCTCACCGGCGATCTTCCGTTCCAGGGCTTGCCTGTTGGCCCCACCAGCGAGAAGGCCCCCGACCGGTCACGGTTGGGGGCCTTGCGTATGTCTTGGGTCACGTGCCGCACGGTGGGTCGTAGGACAGGCGGGGCAGGTATTCGTGCCAGCGGATCGGGGTGAGGACGTTGCGGGTGGCGGAGCAGATGCGGCGGACCGCCTCGTCTACGTCCAGGCTCCACAGGCGTACGGTGTCGACGCCGCTGGAGACCCCGAGCATGCGGCTGCGCGGGTTGAAGGCCAGGAAGTTGCCGGTCTTGGCGTTGGGGCTCAGTGACTGGCCGATGGGGGTCGCGGCGGACGGGTCGGTGACGTCCCAGAGGCGGACCGTGTTGTCGTTGCCGCCGCTGGCCAGCGTGTGGCTGCTGGGGCTGAAGGTCAGCGACACGACCGCCTCGGTGTGGCCGGTGAGCTCGGCGACCGGTTCCCGGTCGTCGCCGGCGGGGTCCCACAGGCGGACGGTGCTGTCGTCGCTGCCGCTGGCCAGGGTGCGGCCGTCGGGGCTGAACGCGAGGGCGTTCACCGGCCCGATGTGCTCCCCGAGGACGCGTCCGGCGCCCGTGGCGGCGGTGACGGGCCACAGCCGGATGGTGCCGTCGGCGCCGCCGGCCGCGACGGTGCGGCCGTCCGGGGCGAAGACGAGGGCGTTGACGTAACCGGTGGGGCCGGTCAGCGGGGCGCCCAGGGGGCGCAGGCGGGCGGGGTCGGTCGCGTCCCACAGCTGGACGGTGCGGTCGCTCTGGGCGGTGGCCAGGGTGTGGCCGTCCGGACTGAAGGCCAGCGCGCCGGGGCCGGCGAAGCGGGTCCGCAGTTCGACGGGCGGGGCGTGGGCGGCGGGGTGCGCGGTGTCGGCGACGTTCCAGAGCTGGACGGCGTGGCTGCCGGTGAGGACGGCCAGGGTGCGGCCGTCGGGCGAGAAGACCAGGGAGCGGATGTCGCCCTCGCCGGGGGTGAACGGGTGGCCCAGTGGGCGGGGGCGGTCGGCGTCCGTGACGTTCCACAGCCGGACCTTGCCGTCCCGGGCCGCGGTGGCCAGCACCCGTCCGTCCGGGCGGAAGGCCCCTATGCGGCCGACCATGTCCGAGGTGGGGATCGACCACAGGCGGACGGTGTTGTCGCCGCTGCCGGTGGCCAGGGTGCGGCCGTCCGGGCTGAAACCGACCGCGTACATCTCGCCGCTGCTGCCCGCGAGCGGCTCGCCGACCTGGGACGGGTAGGCCGGGTTGCTGACGTTCCACAGGGTCGCCGTGGAGTCGGCGCTGCCCGCGGCGAGCATGGTGCCGGCGGAGTTGAAGGCCACCGACCAGACCGGGCCGGTGTGGCCGGTGAGGGGGGTGCCGAGGGAGCGGGGGCGGGCGGCGTCCGTCATGTTCCACAGGCGGATGGTGTCGTCGGCGCTGCCGCTGGCCAGGGTGCGGCCGTCCGGGCTGAAGGCCACCGAGTGCACGGTGCCGGTGTGGCCGGTCAGCGTCGCGCCCGTGCGGTGCGGGTGGCGCGGGTCGGCCGTGTCCCAGAGCCGGATCGTGTTGTCGTCGCCGCCCGTCGCGAGGGTGCGCCCGTCCGGGCTGAACGCCAGCGACCGTACGGCGTCGGTATGGCCGGTCAGGGTGGTCAGCGCGGTCGGGTGGCCGGGGTCGGCCACGTTCCACAGGCGGGCGGTGCGGTCGTTGCCGACGGAGGCGAGGGTGCGGCCGTCGGGGCGGAAGGCGAGCAGGTAGACGGTGCCGTCGTGGCCCCTCAGGGGGGCGCCGAGGGGGCGCGGGCGGGCCGGGTCCGTCACGTCCCACAGGCGGATCGTGCCGTCGTCCGAGGCGCTGGCCAGCGTATGCCCGTCCGGGCTGAAGACCGCGGTGCTCACCCAGCTGCGGTGGCCGGTCAGGGGCTTGCCCAGGGGTTTGGGGCGGGCCGGGTCCGCGACGTTCCACAGGCGGACCGTCCGGTCGTAGGAGGCGGTGGCCAGCAGGCGGCCGTCCGGGCTGAAGGAGGTGAGGTAGACGGCGCCGGTGTGGCCGGTGAGGGGGGTGGCCAAGGGGGCGTTGACGATGGATATGAGCCGGTTGCGGGTGCCCTCGTCGTCGGGGCGCAGGTCGTGTGCCACCAGGTCGAGCTGGGCGGAGAGGGACGGGTCCGAGTACTGGAAGCGGTCGGCCTCGGCGGAGACCTGCGCGAACACCGCGTCGTCCCGCTGTCTGAACGCGGTCACCGCCGACGCCGCCGCCACGATCGCCAGCACCAGCACCGCCGCCACCGCGCCCCGGCTGAGCCACACCGTTCGGCGCCGCAGCCGGACCGAGGCGGCCAGGAACTCCGCCGCGCTGCGGGTCAGTACGGTCCCGGCCGACCTGGTCCAGCCGTGCGCCTGCTCCAGCCGCGAACCCCGGTAGAGCAGGGCCGTGTCGCGGCCGGAGTCCTCCCAGGCCCGGCCGTCCTCCTCCAGCCGCTGGCGCAGCAGATGGCCGCCCCGGTCCTCGTCGATCCAGCCGCGCAGCCGCGGCCAGGCGTGCAGCAGCGCCTCGTGGGTGATCTCCACCGTCTCCGCGTCCAGCGTCACCAGCCGGGCCCGGACCAGTGCTTCGAGGGACTCCTCGGTCTTGCCGGGGTCCTTGGACTCCTCCGCGAGACCGCGTCGGGTGCCGCGCCGGCGGGTGGTCTGGGTGTCCTCGCTCAGCCGCACCAGTCTGAGCAGCAGTTGCCGGGCGGCGGCGCGGGCGGCCGGGTCGAGGCCGGACCAGGCGTGCTCCGCCGTCGTCGCCACCGCCGTCTGGATGCCGCCGGCCGCGCGGTACCCGGCCAGCGTCAGCCGGCCCGACTTGCGCCGCTGCCAGGTGGCGAGCAGCGCGTGGGACAGCAGCGGCAGCACACCGGCGTCGTGCCCGCCGTGCGGGCCGTCGGCGCTCACCTCCCGGACGATCAGCTCCACCAGGCCCGGTTCGATCTCCAGGCCGACCGCCTTCGCCGGGCCGGCCACCGCCTCGCGCAGCTCGGCCGTGGTCAGCGGCCCGAGCACCATGTGCCGGTGCTGGAGGGCGTCGGCGAGTTCGGGGTGGCCGAGGCACTGCTCGTAGAAGTCCGCGCGGACGCCGACCAGGACGCAGACGGGGGGCGGTCCGTCAGCGCCGGCGGCCGCGCACATGGCGTGCAGGGTCTGGATGAACGTACGCCGGACCGTGTCGTCGGGGCAGAGCGCGAAGGTCTCCTCGAACTGGTCGACGATCAGCACCGGCGGCGGGCCGGGCGGGCCGGCCGGTGGCGTCCGGCGGGCGGCCCACGCGGTGACGGCAGTCCGGACGGCCGCGGCGAAACCGGGGGTCGCGGCCGTGCCGGGTTCGGCGAGGACCGGTGCCAGGTCGGGGACCGCCCGGGTCAGCTCCGCGAGCGGGGCCGGTCCGGGTACCAGGTACAGCACCTCGCGGCCGGTCCGCAGGGCGGGCATCAGGCCCGCGTTCAGCAGGGAGGACTTGCCCGCTCCCGACGCGCCGACCAGCGCGACCAGGCCGCCGGTCCGCTCGGCCGCGCGGACCTGGGCGATGAGGTCGTCCCGGCTGCGCTCCCGGCCGAAGAACCAGCGGGCGTCCTGCTGCCGGTAGGCGGCCAGCCCCCGGTAGGGGCACACGCCGGCCACGCCCGGGGAGTCGGTGCCGCGGCCGTCGGCGGTCTCGTCCGGCGCCTCGCCGCGGTCGCCCGCCGGATCGGCCAGCGCCTGCTCCCACAGGCGCTGCCACTGGGCCAGGTCGTACAGGCCCTTGGACACCGGGACGGGCCGGGCCCGCCGGGCCGCGGGGATCAGCACGTGCAGCACCGCGGCGAGCGCGGTGAACTGCGCGGGTACGTTCCTGGCCCGCCGCCAGTCGCTGATCCGCTGCGCGGACACCCGTACGGGCCGCCCCCGTTCGTCGACCCGCTGGAGCCGGTCGACCGCCTCGGCCACCCGCTTGAGGGGCGGATTGCCGGCCTCCGTGTACAGCAGGGCGAGTCGCTCGGCGAAGGCTGTACGTGTCCCTGAGTCGGAACTCAAGGTCCCACCCCTTACCTCCCCCGCAGTCGTCACGTCCGGACCGGAAAACTCACTCTATACGTCTGACCTGCGGTGAAGGGGGCGATCCGGACGCGGCCCCTCCTCGGTGGACGGGATCGCTGGCAGGATCGCCGACAACGGCAGTGAGGACGGGCCGAGTCCGTTCGCACCGTTCGGTACCGGTCCGCACGAGGGGAGGGACCGGTACCGGACGGCGCGACGCGACCGATCGGTCCGCGTGCCCGCTCACCCCTCCCGGGACGGTTGCCGGGGCGGCGGCAGCAGCAGGTCCCGCTCCGGATGCTTCTCGCCGGTGACGTTGCCCTGGATGCCGAGGTCCGCGCGGGCCGCCTCGTGGAACAGGTTGATCTGCCGGAACGCGGTGCGGTGCCGTTCGCGCCATTCTCCGAGGGTGCCGGTGATCTGACCGCCGGCCTGCCAGACGATCTCCGACACCGTGCTGTTGAGTTCGTGCCCGGCCTCGATGGCGTCGTCGCCGCCGAGCAGCATCACGCGTTCGAAGGCCGAGCCCCAGCGCCGGCCGACCTCGGCCACGTCCTCCCGGAGTTCGACCAGCGGCCGGTGGTCCTCGCGGATGCCCTCCCGGACCTCGTACAGCCGCACGCACGCGGCGATGCGCATCTTGACCGCGTCGACGTACTCGCTGTAGGCGTCGATCTTCTTGTCGTCCCACCGGGTGAGCAGCTGGTAGCGGTTCCTGGACCGCTCCAGCAGATAGGCGGCCACCTGCGTGGTCAGCGCACCGAGCAGGACGCCTCCCACGGTCACGATCTGTTCGCCGGTTCCCATGCCGCCCCCCGCCGGATGTTCTCAAGTCGACCGGCGGATCTTATGAGTTCGGCGGGCGGCGCCTGCGATCCGGCGGGTGGTGGCGGGAGAAGATGGCTGAAACGCGCGGGTGGCGCGGCCGGTCCCGGGCCGTGGTTCCGGTCGCCGGGGCCGAGGTGGCACCGTGTCCGGTGTGACACCCGATGCGAACAGGGCCGCGCGGACGCGCGGCGGCCTCACGGAGTCCCTGGCGACCCTGGGCAGCCGGTACGTGCGGCATGCGCCGGGCTTCCTCGGCAAGACCGCGCTGGCCGGCCGCCTCCTCAACCCGTACCTGCGCGAACACCCCCGGCAGCGGGTGGTCGAGGACCGCTGCGGAGCCCGGTTCGCGGTGGACACCACCGATCTGATCCAGCGGTATCTCTACCTCTTCGGGGTCTGGGAACCGCATCTGACCGGCTGGCTGCGGCGCAGGCTAAGGCCGGGCGACACGTTCGTCGACGTCGGAGCCAACATCGGCGTCTTCACCGTGCTCGCCTCCCGGCTGGTCGGCGCCGAGGGCCGGGTGGTGGCGGTGGAGGCCTCGCCCGCCTTCCACGGGCGGCTGCTGCGCAACCTCCGGCTCAACGGCTGCGCCAACGTCCGCGCGGTGAACACGGCGGTCGCCGACCGGCGCAGGACGCTCACCTTCGTGCTGGCCAGCTCCCACAACATGGGCGCCAACAGCATCGTTCCGTACGACGGACCGGCCGAGTCGGCCTTCGCGACCGAGGCCGTGCCGCTGACGGAGGTGCTGACCGCGTCCGAGGTGGCCACCGCGCGGGTGCTCAAGATCGACGTGGAGGGCGCCGAGGGCAGTGTCGTGCGCGGGCTGGCGCCGCTGCTCGGCGCGTTGCGGCCGGACGCCGAGGTCTGTGTCGAGGTGACGCCGGAGCGGATGGCCCGGCTCGGCGACTCGGCCGACGAACTGCTGGAGACGTTCGCCGCGGCCGGGTTCCACGCCTACCGGATGGCGGGCGGCTACGCGCCGGCCGACTCGCTGCGGGCGCTGCGCGCCGGGCCCACCGCGCCGGTGCGGTGGCGGCAGCCGCCGGCCGGGGAGACGGAGCTGGTGTTCTCCCGGGTGGACGCGGAGGCGTTGCCGTAGCGGTCCGGGGGTGTCACCCGAGGGGATACCGGGGGTGTCACCCGAGGGGGTAGCGCCACTCCAGGCCGGCCAGCGCCCGGGCGCGGGCCTCGACGACCAGCATGCGCGCGTCCCGCTCCGCCGGGTCCACGTGCGCGGCCTGCCCGGTGGCCTGCCCCTCCCACTTGCGGTAGAGCAGGCCGACCTGTTCGGAGAACCAGCCGCGGGCGACCGTGTTCAGCGCGAGCAGCAGCCCGGTGTCCTCGGAGGCGGGCAGGGCCATCCAGCCGCCGAGCGCGAGCAGCAGGTCGCGGCGGACGCAGAGGGTGGCCGGGTGGACCGGGGCCCGGAAGCCGTTGGCCTTCCAGAAGTCGAGGACGACGCCCCGCTCGATCGGCCCGTTCGCCGGGTCGCCGGGGAAGCCGGCCGTCGAACCGTCGGGCAGCAGGTCCAGTACCCGCGACGTCGTCCAGCCGATCGTCGGGTCGGCCTCCAGCGCCGCCAGGTCGCGGGCCAGCGCGCCGGCCGGGAGCTGGTCGTCGGCGTCGAGGATCTTCACGTACTCGCCCTCGGCGTGCGCGAGCGCGATGGTGCGGGCCACCCCGGGGCCGCCCGGCCGCCCCTGCCGGAACACCACGCGGGGATCGGCCGGCACATGGGGGCGTACGTCGTCCGTCCAGCCGTCCTCCTGGACCAGCCACCGCCAGTCCCAGCCGGCCGGCAACTCCTGTTGCCGCAGGGACGCGTAGGCGTCCTGGAGGTAGGGGGCGGACGGTGCGTGGATGGCCGTGACGACGGTGATGCGGCGGCTCATACGCTCACCACCTTTCGAGGCTCATCCGGTCCGGTTGGTCGTGCCCGCCCAAGATACGACGGGCCGCACTAGCCTGGTCGGCCGGAGGACTTGGACCGCTGCCGGGGGGACGCGCGCATGAACGCCCGTATGAACGCCCATACGAACGCCCGTACGAACGCACGCAGGAAGGTCTCCGTCGATCAGGATCTCTGCTACGGCTCCGCGGACTGCGTGCACCGGGTGGGGTCCGTCTTCACCACGGTGGACGGGTTCGGCGCGGTCATCCCGGGGCGCGAGGACACCGGCGACGACCCGCGGGTACGGGAGGCGGCCGAGCAGTGCCCGTCGCAGGCGATCAGCATCACGGACGGGGAGCAGGGGGAGCAGTAGGAGCGGGAGGTAGGGGGAGCGGGGAGTACGGGCGGCATGCGGAAGGCCCGGCGCTCGGGGAGCGCCGGGCCTTGCCGGGAGTCGCTGGGATTCGCTGAACCTGCCGGAACGCTCAGCGTTGCAGTGGTGGGTCGGCCGGTGCGAGGGGTTCCGCCTCCGGCTGCTCGGCCGTGTCGCACAGGGCGGCGGACCGGGCCGCGGCGGCCGCGTCGGTGGCGGGACGGTGCCGGCAGCTCGGGGACTTGCCGTGGGCCTCGGCCCGGATGCGCTGCTTCATGGTGGGCGGCAGGGAACCGGCCCGTGGCCAGGACCTCGGGGCCGCCGCCGAGGCCGTCGCTTCGGTGCCGCCGGTACCGTTCTCGCTGTTGCGCGCGGTCTCGGTGCGCGGTACCACCGCCGAGGCGGTCGTCGTGATGAGGCCGAGCGCCGTGCACAGCGCGAGGAAGGCGGTGACGAAGGCGGTCCACACGCTGAGGACCTTGTTCCGGGCCATGATCCCTCACTTTCGGGTTGGGCGATTTGCGTACTTTCCTCATGATGTGTATGAGCGCCGCGAAGTGGTGGACCGACGCCCGCGGCGCGGCGTTCTTCAGATCAACACCACACGGATGGGTGCAAGAGGGCTGAAAAGTGGCCTTCCGGGAGAAGAAGGATCAAATCTCACCGTCCGTGGGGGTGTGATCACCCTCCGATCGGAACGGCCCGGCCGGCTTCTACTGGGTCCCGGCGGAGGTGAGTTGACGCCGGACGCAGGTCACTGATCGGTATCGGCCGGTGTGTATAGTCGGGCGGCAGAGGTCCCCTACGTCAAGGAAAGACGAGGTCGCGCGGTGAAGAAGCTTCTCCTGGTCGCACTGGCCGCCATCGGCGGGCTCCTCGTGTACCGCCAGATCCAGGCGGATCGCGCCGAGCAGGATCTGTGGACGGAGGCGACTGACTCCGTGCCCACGGGTTCGTGAGGACGACCAGAAACCGGTCCTGAGAACAGACCCCGGCCGTATTACGGTCGGGGTTTTGTGTTGCCCGGGACCGGTCCGCCGGGATGTTTCGGACGCTCGTACGGAACCGGCGGATGGCGGGCGGGGCGGCGGGGCAGGATGGGCACGGTCCGGGCCACGGTCCGGGGTCATGGTCCGGGACCACGGTCCGGCCGGGCCGGTTCGCCGGCGGTGACGCTGACGGGGATGGTGGCGGTGGCGGTGGCGGTATGAGGGGTGGCGGGCGATGAGGTGGCGGCGTACGTCGAGGCCGAGGGCCCGGGGCGGCCGGCCGGCCCTGCCCGCCGTGATCGTCGTGACCGCTGTGCTTGGTGTGCTTGGTGTGCTCGGTGTGACGGCCGCCGTGCCGGGTGCCGCGGCCTTCGCAGCCGGTACGGCCGGTACGACCGGTACGGCGGCCAGCGACAACCGCGCCGGCGAGAGCGACGGTGACGGCGACGGCTACGCCTTCGCGCCGGGCGCCCGGCGCGTCGACGGTGCCGGCGGTGCGGCCGGCGCCGCGCGTCTGGACCTCGGCGTCACCTACCGCAGCTCCCTGCCCCGCGCCGCCGAGGTCTACTACGCCCTCGAACTCGACGCCGCCTCGGACGCGTACGTCTCCGTCACCGCCGTACCCCGGGCCGGCGGCGAGGTCGTCGCCGTGGACGGCGTCCGGGTCTCCGTGCGGGACGCCGACGGCGGTTCCTGCTCGCTGGACAGCGCCACCTTCGGTGCCGCCCGCAGCCCGCACCCGGTCACCGCCTCGGCGGCCCGCGAGATCACCCGCACCGGAACCCGGTGCCAGGAGGCGGGCCACTACTACGTGGTGGTCGAACGGGTCCGGCCGCAGGACTCCCCGCCGGACGCCTGGGACCTGGAGCTGACCACCGTCTCCGAGCCGGGCCTGAAGCGGACGGCGGCCACCACCGCCCCGGACGCCTGGGACTCGGCCTCCCCCGCCCCGCCCGCCGGCGAACCCGCGAACCGCCCGGGCGGCGCCGGCTTCACCGGGGCGGCATCCCTCGGCCAGGGCGCCTGGCGCGCCGGCATCGAGCCGGGCCAGACCCTCTACTACAAGGTGCCCCTCGACTGGGGCCAACAGCTCTACGCCACCGCGGAACTCGGCAGTACCGAAGGCCGCTCCGGCTACGCCACCGGCGCCCTGTCGCTGTCCCTGCACAATCCCGTCCGCGGCCGGGTCGACAGCGCCGGCACCGGCTACACCGGGCGGCGGGCCGCGGTCGACCTGGGACCGGTGCCGCCGGTGGCGTACGACAACCGGTACGCCGTCGCCGGACAGCAGAACGCGATGCGGTTCGCCGGGTCGTACTACCTGGTCGTGCACCTCGCGGAACAGGTCGCCGACCGTTTCGGCGACGGGCCGTTCGACGTCGTCCTGCGGGTGCGGCTGACGGGGGAGGCGGGGGACGGGCCCGACTACGCGGGGGAGCCGGTGCCGCACGGTGTCTTCGAGGCCGCGGAACCCTTCCGGGCGGCGGGGACCGGGGGCCCGGAAGGAGACCTGGCCGACGACACGGCCGGGGGCACGGACCCGGCGATGCGGGCGGTGGCGGTCGGCGGGATCGGCACCGGGAGCGTGCTGCTGGCCGGGCTCGGCGTGTGGACCGTGGTGGCGCGGCGCAGGAGCGCGTAACGGGGCGGGATGCGGCCGGCCGGGCCTCAGATCCGGGTCAGGGCCCAGAAACCGACCGCGTAGCAGGCCAGCGCCAGGAACAGCAGCGGCAGCGCGACCGCCGCCGGGGGGCCGGGGCGCCGGCGCCGGCGCCGGGGAGCGCGGTGCTGGGCGACGGGGGTCTGGGGGCTCTGCGCGGTGTACGCGGCGGTGGCGGCGGGGACGCGTGGTGGGTACGACGGGGTGTCGGCGGGGGGCGGCGGCGTGGGCGGGTGGGGGGTCCCCGGCTGGCCGAGCAGGGCGACGGTGGAGACGGTGGGGTGGGGCGGCGGGAGATGGAAGCTGCCGGTGTCCGACATACCCGGCAGCCGGGGCGGACGCTCCTCGGAGCCGGTGGCCTCGGCGGGGGCGGGGGCGGGGGCTGGGGCGGGGGCTGGGGGCGGTGCTGTGCCGGGTCCCCGCCCCGGTTCGGATGCCGGGGCGGACGGCGGTGACGGCGTCCGCGGCGACGACATGGACGGCGTAGACGGCGTAGACGGCGAGGACGGCACAGCTGGCGTAGACGGCGTAGACGGCGCGAACGGTGTGGACGACGCGAACGGTGTGGACGACGCGGCGGTCGGCCCCGCCGGCCCGAACCCGGCCGGCAGCGGCCCCACTTGCTGGAAGATCTCGATCAGCTCGTCGTCGGGACCGGGCTCCGGCAGCAGCTCCACGGCCGCGGCCAGCGCCTTGCGCGCCCCCGTCGCCGTACGGAACCGGGCCACCGGATCCGGTTGCAGCAGCGTCGAGACGACCTGCCACAGCGGCTCCGGAATCCCCGCGGGCGCCGGCGGCGTCCCGTGCTCGGCGAAGTACTGCACCAGCGCCTTGGTGTCCGGCTTGGCGCCCTCCAGCAGATACAGCGCGACCAGCCCTACGGCGAACAGGTCGGCGGCGAAGTCCGGTTCCGCGCCCATCATCGACTCGGGCGCCAGGTAACCGGGCGTCCCGACCACCAGGTCGGCCTCCGTCAGCCGCGGTTCGCCCAGCCGCATGGCGATGCCGAAGTCCCCCAGCCGCAGCCGGGGACGGGCCGTGCCGGTGGCTTCGAGCAGGATGTTGGCGGGCTTGACGTCACGGTGGACGACGCCCTCGGCGTGCACCGCGGCCAGCCCGGACAGCAGCTGGTCGAGCAGGGTGCAGACGTAGAGCGGCGGCAGCGGACCGTAGTCGTTGACCACGTGGACCAGTGAGCCGCCGGTGACCAGGTCCATGGTGAACAGGACCTTGTCGTCGTCGGCCGCCCAGCTGGCGGGGGCCAGCACATGGGGATGGTCGATGCGCAGCGCCTGCTCCCGCACGAACCGCAGCAGGGAGTGGGCGTCGCGCTGCTGGAGCACCTTGGCGGCCACGTACCGGCCGCGGCGGTGGTCCCAGGCGCGCCATACCGCGCCGACTCCCCCACGCCCGATCGGGTCGACCAGTTCGTACCGTCCGGCGAAGACCTCACCCATCGCCCTGTGCGCCCCTCCCCCTGTCCTTCCGTCCCCGGCTCCCGCGCGGACCCGGCCGCCGTACCCCCTCGGCGGTCGGGCCCGGGCGGGGTCAGCTCTGGTGGGACTGGTAGTGCGCGACCGCGTCCGAGGTGCGGCCGGCGCCGTAGACCCGGAGGAACTCTGCCAGCTCCGGGTGGGTCGGGGCGAGAGTGTCCGCCGCTTCTATGATGTCGCCGGCCGCCGCCACCGAGCGCAGCAGGGACTGGATCTCGCGGACCACCCGCTTGACCGTGGGCGCTCCCGAACTGCTCGTGGTCTGCGTCGTGTTGCTCAGCACCGAGCCCCCCTGCGACTTCTTGATCTCGTCCATGCGCTCGGTGGCCTCGGCCGCGCTGACACTGCCGTCCGCGACCTGCCCCGCCAGGTCCTGGAGCAACTGCACCCGCTGTACCACCGCCGGATTGCCGATCTTCGCCCGCTGACCGCTCATCAACTGGGACAGCATCGGCGCGGACAGTCCCAGGACGCCCGCGAGCCGCGCCTGGTTGAGCCCGAGATCGTCGATCAGCCTACGGAAGAGCGCCCCCAGTGGCTCTCCGTACCAGTTCCGCTGAAGCTCCCGCGCTCTTGCGGTGGCTTCCTGCTGTGCGGCGTCCATTGCGTCTCCCCATCGCTTCCCCAAAAACCGCAGTTCGCTCCAGCGAACCACGCCGAGCATCTTACGGAGAGTGGTCGTTCACCGGGACCCCCAATCTGTTTGGGAGATACGGGGGACCACCCGGTACTCTTGGCAGCGGCGCTCGCCGGGACGGTGTTCCGGCCGGCCGGACGCCACGGTTGCGGGGCCTTAGCTCAGTTGGTAGAGCGCTGTCTTTGCATGGCAGATGTCAGGGGTTCGACTCCCCTAGGCTCCACCGAGATAGGCCCCTCTGGCCTGCGGAAACGCGGCTGGAGGGGCCTTTTTTGTCCGGATTTCCCGAGTGCCGTCGTTGTACTGCGATCCGGTTGCCCGCGTACGCGGGACCAATGACAGGTCGTCGGGCTCGACGATGACGACCTTGCGTGCGCAGGCGCGTCAGTGCGCCCGGGCGGTCGGGACCGGGGCCGGGAGATCCGGCACGACCCTGCTCGGCACGGTGGGATCGGCGGTGCCCGACCATGCTCACGGCGCCCGGGCACCGGCGGAGTACCTTGTTCCGGATGAGTACCGGAGTCAGCGTGCCTTCTTGGCGGGTCGGGAACTCCTCCAGGCCCGTGATCGACGTCGCCGTGCCGTACGCGGACGAGAACCGGAACCGGGTGCTGCTCAGCGAGTGGCGGCGGCAGGGGGGCGAGCAGGTGCCGGCTCCGCCGCTGCGGCTGCCGCGGCACAGCGAAGGGACCTACCGCGCCCGCATCTGGAAGCAGAACATGCTCGACTTCTTCCTCGAGGACCAGTACAGCGACGCGGTCGCGGGGACCACCGGGGGCCCGGGCGGGCACCTCGAGGACCGGATCGTGACGAGCGTGACGCTCAGTGGTGAGTGGCGCTTCGCCTCGGGGACTCAGCGCACCACGGCAGGGGCCGGAACGCTGTGCGTGCGACGGAACGAGGACCCGTGGGACTTCGAGGTCGCCCGGGGCACCCGGGCGATCACCCTGGTCCTTCCCGCGAGCGAGATCCGCTTCCCGGCGAACACGCGGGCGGTCACCGCAGAACAGACCTCGCCCGCCGCGGCCCTGCTGCTCTCCCAGCTCCGTCTCTGGGCGGAACTGTCGGACGGCCTCGGCGCCACTGCCGGCGAGGCCGCCCGCAACGCGACTCTGGAGCTGTTCAGAGGGATGTTGAACGACCAGGTCATCGATGACGCGGAGTTCGCGCCCGCGCTCCTCAGGTCGGCGATGGACTACATAGAGATCCGGCTGCTCGCTGACCCCGACCTCCGCCCCCGAGAGATCGCGGCGGCCCTGAACGTGTCCGTCCGCACCCTCTACCGCGCGTTCGGTCAAGGGGTCACGTCGTCGGTCATGGGCTATGTGCGCGAACGCCGCCTCGAACGCGCCAGGGCCGAGCTGTCCTCGACCCGCCTGACCGTGTCCGAGATCGCCGCTCGATGGCACTTCGCGGACAGCAGCCATTTCGTCAAGGCGTACAAGAAGCGATACGCCGAGACTCCCACCGAGGGCAGGAAGGACCGTCGGCACACCCGACGAGGCGCCGCCTTTCCTGACGCGTGATCAGCACCCTGTCAGTGGGCGCGGTGGATCCGAAGGAGCGCCCACCTGGGCAGGACCAGCAGCAACAGGCTGTAGTACTGGAGCACGGGCACGGCGAGGGCGAGGACGAGAGCCAGGACCAGGGCGAGGACGTTGAGACGGCTCTCGGTGTAGAACTCCTGGAGCCTGCCCGGTTCCTGATCGTCCTCGTCGAGCAGCCCCGGGGTGGTCTTCAGGATCCTCAGCATCGCCAGCCGGCACACCATGCTCGCCAGGAGAACCGCGTAGTAGAACGCCGCCACGAACCGGTCGCGGCCGAAGGCGCCGATCATCTCCGTCGGCAGGGGGAGCACGACGACGGACAGCAGCCACCCCATGTTCCACACCGTCAAAGAGCGGGTGACCCTCGCGACCGACGAGAAGGTCCGGTGGTGTTCCCGCCAGATGTTGGCGATGACCGCGAAGCTGAGCAGGAAGCTCCAGATCTGGTCGAGGTGGCCGGTGATCACCTCGCTGGCCTGCTCGTGGGCGGACGCGGCCTCCGGGACGATGTCGACCAGCGGCAGGATCAGCAAAGTGATCGAGATCGCGGTCACCGCGTCGGTGAACAGCACCAGCCGTTCCCCCGAGGCGCCGCCTTGGCTCCTGACCGGCGCGGGAACCGGCGGCTGAGCCGAGTCGGGTCCTCCCGCGCCGGTTCCGGCGACGGTATCGCTGGCACTCATGTATGTTGCACCTTTCTTCTGTCGGGTTCATCGGGCCGGGACGTCAGATGGTACGAGGGCCCGCTGGGTGAACGGCTTCGGGTTCGAGGACGAAGCAGCCGCTGCCCACGGGGAGGGTCCGGCGGCGGCGCCGGCCGCCATGTCCGACAGGGGGGCGGAGCCGGGCCTGCCGGTCTCACCGGCGACGGTCGTCTCCACGACCACGGCACGCCCGCCCGCCTGGCGCGTGGTCGTTTCGGCCATGGCAAGCGGAACCTCGTTGGTCTGGCGCGTCGCTGAGGCCTGCTATTTCATCGCGTTGGCGCCGGGAGCGCTTGGACCTGAGTGACACACCGGGTGGATCTCCGTGCCGCGCGCACGCTGGGCGTGCGACGTAGGACATCGCTCAGTACCGCGCGGTGTGCGGGTCCGGGGTCAGAACGCGCGCTGGTACTGCCGGGGCCACGACACGCGCGGTTCCGCGTCCCGCGCGCGCAGCGCCCAGTACGGGTCGCGCAGCATGGCCCGGCCGACGAACGCGGCGTCCACCAACTCCGGGACGGCCTCATCGAGCTGTTCCGCCGCGTGGATCCCGCCGGAGGCCGCGGCGAGCGTGCCCGCATCGCGAAAGAGCGGACCGTAGCGGGCGTTGTGCAGCGGCTGGTCGATCCGCCGGGCGTCCGGGCGCAGCGCGCCCGAGCCGGCGTCGATCATGTCGACGCCCGCCCTGCCGAGCCGGGCCGCGAAACGTGCCGCCTCGTGCGTCGTCAGGCCGCCCTCGATCAGATCCTCGGCGGGCAGGCGGACCAGGAGCGGCTTGTGCTGCGGCCATCCGGCGCGGAGCGCCGCGACCATCGCGAGCGGGAAACGCATCCGCCCCTCCAGGTCGCCGCCCCAGGCGTCGGTGCGGTGGTTGGTCAGGGGCGAGAGGAACTGGTGGAGCAGGTAGCCGTTCGCGCCGTGCAGTTCGAGTACCGCGTAGCCGGCACGGTCGGCGTTGCGAGCCGCGTGTTCGAGATCCCCCAGCACCCGGTCGCCGTCCGCGATGCTCATCGCCGACGGGACGGCCAGCCCGGCGAAGGGCAGTGGGGACGGCGCGAGTGGCTGCCAGCCACCCTGGTCCGGGCCGATGGCCTGCCGGGTTCCGGCGTTGTCCCAGGGCACGCCGTGGGAGCTTTTGCGGCCGGCGGCGCCGAGCTGGATCGCCGGGACGGACCCGAGGCGGGCTATGGCGGCCGCCAGCCGCCGGTGTCCGTCGACCTGGCGCTCCGACCACAGCCCGAGGTCGCCTGCCGTGGTGCGCATATCGGGGGCGACGGCCGTGCATTCGACCATCACCAGACCCGCGCCGCCGGCCGCCCTGGCCCCGTAGTGGACGAGATGCCAGTCGGTCGGTGCGCCGTGGGCGTCGGCGGAGTACTGGCACATCGGTGAGAGCCAGACCCGGTTGGGCACGGTCAGCTCTCGCAGGCGGATCTCGCTGAATGCCCTGGATTGCCTCGTCATCGGCGGTGACTTCCCTCTTGTTCGGAGAACAGGATTGCTTCGGAGCACAGGCTTGCTTCGGGGCACAGGCTTGTTTCGGAGCCAGGCCGCACGCCGGCCGCGCGCTTTCCCAACATACATCGAACATCGTCGAAGTTCGTAGTCTGCTAGGCTGTGCGCATGCCCAGACAGCCCGAGCACCCCGATCTCGACGATGTGCGGCTCGACCGTCTTTTCTTCGCACTGGGTGACCGGGCCCGGCTGCGCATCGTCTCCGTCCTCTGCGATCGCGCCGAGCACTCCCGCGAGGAGTTCGACGTGGCCGTGGGACCCTCCACGCTCAGTCACCACATGAAGATCCTGCGCGAGGCGGGACTGACCCGGCACCGGTACGAGGGCACGCACTGCCGCATCTCCCTGCGCGCCGACACCCTCGCCCGCTTCCCCGCCGCGCTGCAGGGCGCCCTGGAGGCCCTGGCGGCGGAGCGGCACGAGGAAGCCTGACCCGCGGGCCCCGGCCCCGGCCGGCCCTGGGCGCACCGCCGAGCTACGGCCGCGGGGAAGGCGCCGACTTCGGTGCCGACTTCGGCGTCAACTTCCCGGCCGGACGCGGCAATTGCTGATCTTGGGTCGGATCGGAAGCGGCCCGGTTCGAGCGGAAGCCGGCATGTCCGCTCTTGATATCGTCACTCCACAAGGCGCCAGCACCCCCACCCCTGCGGGGCGGTGCCACGTGACTCATCGCCGCGGTGGGCCATCGGCCGCCGACGGCGAGGTGGAAGGGGTAGACCATGCGGGCGAAGGTACGGGCCGCTCTCGACGCGCTCTACATGAAGCGACTCGTCAGGGAGCTGGAGGGACGCCCACGCCCTCAGCACATCGGCATCATGCTCGACGGCAACCGCCGCTGGGCCAAGATGTCCGGCATAAACGATCCGCGCGAGGGCTACCGCGCGGGCGGCGCGAAGGTACTGGACTTCCTGCGCTGGTGCGACTCGGCCGAGATCGAGCACGTCACCCTCTACATGCTCTCCGACGACAACCTGCACCGGCCCGAAGAAGAGCTGACCCCGCTCATCGACATCATCGCCGAAGTCGTGGAACGGCTGGCCGCCCCCGGCAACCCCTGGCCGGTCGCCGTCGTCGGAGCCCAGGACCTGCTGCCCGCCGACTCCGCCGCCCGCCTCAAGACCGCCACCGAGGCCACCCAGGACCGCCGGGGCGGCACCAAGGTCGATGTCGCCGTCGGCTACGGCGGCCGACGCGAAATCGTCGACGCCGTCCGCTCCGCCCTCACCGAGCACAGTGCCCAGGGCGGGGACATCGACGAGTTCATCGAGACCTTCACCATGGAGCACATCTCCAAGCACCTGTACTCCAAGGCCCGCTCCGAATCCGACCTCATCATCCGCACCTCCGGCGAACAGCGGCTGTCCGGATTCCTGCTCTGGCAGTCCGCGTATGCCGAGATGTACTTCTGCGAGACCTACTGGCCGGACTTCCGTGAGATCGACTTCCTGCGCGCCCTGCGTTCCTACTCACTACGGGAACGCCGCTACGGACGGTGACCGCGTCGAAACGCGCCGTTTCACGTGAAACAACGCCGCGGGGCGGGAGAGCCGTACTCTCCCGCCCCGCGGCGTCGTTCTGCGCCTGTTCTGCTCTGTTCTCTGCTCTGTTCTCTGCTCTGTTCTGTGCGGCGTCTCAGCGCTGGTCGTCGCCCTTGGTGGCCTCGTCCTCGGCCTGCTTGGCCTCCACCTCCGGGTCGAGCGTGGCCCCGCTGCCGTCCACCGACGTCAGCCGGCCCGGTTCCGGGACCTCCGTCGCCTCCGGCGGTTCGACCAGCCAGTCCGGGTTGGCCTGCTTGTCCCACCACTTCCACGCCGCGAACGCGCCGCCCGCCACGACACCCAGGACCGCCAGCACCTTGACGACCCGGCCGGCCTTCGCCCGCCGCTCGTTCTTGCGCGCCAGCTTCTGGATGTCCTGGGCGGACACCTGACCGCGCAGCGCCGCCAACGCGGCCGCACCACGCAGCGCCGCCTCGTCACGGACCGGTCCGGCCGCGGCCACCGCCTGCTCCAGCCGGGGCCGCGAGTAGTCGGCCGCCTGCCGGGCGGCGATACGGGTCCGCAGGGCCGCCTCGTGCGCGGCCAGGTCGACCTTCGGTGGCACATGCGAACGGGCCTGCTCAAGACGCGGCGCCACATACACGCCGTACTGCTGCCGGGCCTGGTCGGCGGCCAGGGACACCTTGGGCGCCAGCCGTACGCGCGCCTCGTGTGCGTAGTGCGCGGCCCTGTCCTTGGCCGTGTCGGCGTAGGGCGCCACCACTTCCGCGGCGTGCAGCACGCTGTCCTTCGCCGAACCGGTCGCGGCGCGCACGCTGTCGATGCGGGTCACGGGTTCCTCCTCCTCGGTGGCGTACGGTAATTCGACTTTCCACCCTTTTACGGATCATGCCTGCCGACGCACCGCCAGGCATGTGAGAGCGGGCATCCGGGTCATGCGATAGCGGGTGAATCCAGGGCAACGGGAGCTTGTCGTCGACAATGCCACGGATCGACGGGCAGTGCCCCCGTCCCGGAAGTACTCGGCCGGATTTACGCAAGCGACACGGGCCGAAGGGGCACCGAAGAGGGACGGCGATCGACCGCTGGGCGACGCGCGCGGCGGACCGTGCGAGGATCAGGGAGTCACAAGGAAGACAACGGAAGGCAGATCGTGGCTGAGCAGCTTTACGCCACCCTGAAGACCAACCACGGCGACATCAGCGTCCGGCTCCTGCCGAACCACGCCCCCAAGACGGTCAAGAACTTCGTCGAGCTCGCCACGGGCGAGCGCGAGTGGACCAATCCGGCCACCGGCCAGAAGTCCACCGACAAGCTCTATGACGGGACGGTCTTCCACCGGGTGATCAGTGGTTTCATGCTCCAGGGCGGTGACCCGCTGGGCAACGGCACCGGCGGTCCCGGCTACCAGTTCGAGGACGAGTTCCACCCGGACCTCACCTTCGACAAGCCCTACCTGCTGGCCATGGCCAACGCCGGTCCGGGCACCAACGGCTCGCAGTTCTTCATCACCGTCGCCCCGACGACGTGGCTGAACCGCAAGCACACCATCTTCGGCGAGGTCACCGACGCGGCCAGCCAGAAGGTCGTGGACGTCATCGCCGGCACGAAGACCAACCCGCGCACCGACCGTCCGGTCCAGGACGTCGTCATCGAGTCGGTCGTCGTGGAGACCCGCGAGGCCTGACCCCCGCCGGGAACCACCTCGGGAACCAAACGCCCCGCTCATCCGTATGGATGGGCGGGGCGGGCGTATTGCCTACGACGACTCATCGCCCAAGACGACTCATCGCCGACGACGATCCAGGGGACCTCATGGACCAGGCAGCGGGAGGCAGCCCACAGGACGCCGGGACCCCGCCGACCTGCTACCGCCACCCGGAGCGCGCCGCGGGCGTCCGCTGCACCCGCTGCGAACGCCCCGTCTGCCCGGACTGCATGATCGACGCCGCCGTGGGCTTCCAGTGCCCCGAGTGCGTCCGCGGGGGTTCCGGTACCGGGCACCCGGCCACCGCCAACCGCCCCCGCACCCTCGCGGGCGGCCCGGTCACCGCCGATCCGCGGCTGACCACCAAGATCCTCATCGGCCTCAACCTCGCCCTCTTCGTGGCCCAGCTCACCGTCGGCGACGGCTTCACCGAGCGGTTCGAGCTGATCGGCCGGGCCTGGGTGCCGGGGCTCGGCTCCGTCGAGGGCATCGCGGAGGGCCAGTGGTACCGGCTGCTGACCTCGATGTTCCTGCACGGCAGCTACATCCACATCGCCTTCAACATGCTCAGCCTCTGGTGGATCGGCGGCCCGCTGGAGGCGGCCCTGGGCCGCGCCCGCTACCTGGCCCTCTACGCCGTGTCCGGCCTGGCCGGCAGCGCCCTCACCTACCTGATCGCGGAGCCCAACCAGCCCTCGCTCGGCGCCTCCGGCGCGATCTTCGGCCTGTTCGGCGCGACGGCCGTGCTGATGCGCCGACTCAACCAGGACATGCGGCCGGTCATCGCCCTGCTGGCGATCAACCTGATCTTCACCTTCAGCCCGGGCTTCAACATCGCCTGGCAGGCCCACATCGGCGGCCTCGTCGCCGGTGTCGTGATCGGGTACGGCATGGTGCACGCCCCGCGCGAGCGGCGCGCGCTCGTCCAGTACGGGACGTGCGCGCTGGTGCTCGTGGTCTGTCTGGCCCTGGCCCTGTTGAGGACCGGTCAGCTCACCTGAGCGGCTGTTGTCCACAGCGGGTGGCAGATCTTGTGCACAGCGTGCGGGAACACGTGTGCCCCCTGTCACCGACCCGTGTTTCCGCAGGTCAGCCGGGGGCGAACGTATTTTCGGTTGCCGGTGATTCTGTCACACCGGCGTCAACGTCCGGTGAGTTATCCACAGATCGTCGTTTCTTTTCCCCAGCGTGTGGACAAGCCCTGTGGATAACTCGGTGAACAACCGTGGGCAGAGCTGCGTTCACCCGGGGGTCGGCGCTACTTCCACTGCGTGGAGACGCCGAACCCGGCGGCGATGAACCCGAAGCCCACCACGATGTTCCAGTTGCCCAGCGCCTCGACGGGCAGCGAGCCGTCGGTGACGTAGAACACCACGATCCAGGCCAGGCCGATGAGGAACATGGCCAGCATGACGGGGGCGACCCAGGCACGGCTGTTCAGCTTGATGGCCGTCGACTGCTTGGCCGGCGGCGGCGTGAAATCTGCCTTCTTGCGGATACGTGACTTCGGCACGAGGGTCTCTCCTGTCGATGCGCTGCGTGGCCGCGCAGGATACTGGGTCCGGGCGTCCGTTAGCGTAGTGCTTCCGTGGCGCCGAAGGAGATAAGGGTACGTTGAGCAATTCTGCCGACTCCCCCCAGGCCGGTCCCCAGCCGGTCCGCCGGCGCCGGTTCCGGCCCGTCAGGGTCCTGACCGCGGCCGTCTTCGCCCTCGCCGGGCTCATCTTCTTCACCAGTTTCGACACCGCCAAGGGCACCAACATCCGCACGGACACCTCCCTGCTGAAGCTGTCCGACCTGATCCAGGAGCGCAGCCGGGACAACGGCGCGCTGGACGAGACCAACGGCGCCCTGCGCCAGGACATCGAGTCCCTCGCCGAGCGCGACGACGGCAGCACCGAGGCGGAGGACGACAAGCTCGCCGCGCTGGAGCGGCGCGCGGGCACCCAGAAACTGAAGGGCGAGGCGGTCTCGGTCACCCTCGACGACGCCCCGCCGAACGCCACCGCCAAGCTGCCGGGCTATCCGGAGCCGGAACCCGACTACCTGGTGATCCACCAGCAGGACCTCCAGGCGGTGGTGAACGCGCTGTGGCAGGGCGGCGCCGAGGGCATCAAGGTCATGGACCAGCGGCTGATATCCACCAGCGCCGTGCGCTGCGTCGGCAACACCCTGATCCTCCAGGGCCGGGTCTACTCACCGCCGTACAAGATCACGGCGGTCGGTGACCCGGAGAAGCTGAAGAAGGCGCTCTCCGCCTCCCCGGCGATCCAGAACTACATGGTGTACGTCAACGTCTACGGGCTCGGCTGGAAGGTCGAGGAGGACGGGACGGTGACGCTGCCCGGCTACTCGGGCACAGTGGACCTGCACTACGCGGAGCCGGTCGAGTAGCCCTGGGGGGAGCTGCCGATGCGCGTCGTCGTCAGGTCCGTCAGCGAACTCTGCCTCACCGTCGGCACCGTCCTCGTGCTGTTCGCCGTCTACACGCTGTTCTGGACCGGCGTCCGGGCGGAGGAGGCCATGGAGCGCCAGGTGGACGTCCTGCATGAGCGATGGCGGACGGAACAGCCGCCCGCGCGGCCGACCGAGCCGGTGCCGTACGCGCCCGGCAAGCCCTTCGCGATCATGTACGTGCCCCGGCTCGGTTTCACGTGGAACAAACCGGTGCTGGAGGGCACCGCCACCGGCACGCTGAAGAAGGGCCTGGGCCACTACCCGGCGAGCGGGCGGCTCGGTCAGGTGGGGAACTTCGCGGTGGCCGGGCACCGGCGTACGTACGGCGATCCGTTCAAGGACTTCCCCGAGCTGCGGCGGGGGGACGCGGTGGTGCTGACCGACGGGACCACCTGGTTCACGTATCGGATCGACAAAGGGCCGTACAAAACCGTGCCGAGTGACGTGGCGGTGGTCGATCCTGTCCCGCGGAAGTCCGGGTACACCGGACCGGGCCGGTATCTGACGCTGACGACCTGTGATCCCGAGTGGGGGCACAGCCACCGGCTGATCGTCTGGGCCCGGCTGGACGCCACGCGGCCCGTGGAGGCCGGGAAACCGGAGGCGTTGCGCCGTTAGTCTGTTGGCGTACGGCGTGAGTCTGGTGCCGTGGTGCGACGGAAGGGACGGCATGTACGGCTGGATCTGGCGGCATCTGCCGGGAAACGTGTGGGCGAAGGCGCTGCTCTCGCTCGTGCTCGTCGTGGCCGTGGTCTACGTCCTGTTCCAGTACGTGTTCCCGTGGGCCGAGCCGCTGCTTCCCTTCAACGATGTGACGGTGGACAACCAGTGAGTGCGCGGATTCTCGTCGTCGACAACTACGACAGCTTCGTCTTCAACCTGGTCCAGTACCTGTACCAGCTGGGCGCCGAGTGCGAGGTGCTGCGCAACGACGAGGTGGCCGTCTCGCACGCGCAGGACGGGTTCGACGGCGTGCTGCTGTCGCCGGGGCCGGGCGCGCCCGAGCAGGCCGGGATCTGTGTCGACATGGTGCGGCACTGCGCGGCGACCGGGGTGCCGGTCTTCGGGGTCTGTCTCGGCATGCAGTCGATGCAGGTGGCGTACGGCGGTGTGGTGGACCGGGCGCCGGAGCTGCTGCACGGGAAGACCTCGCCGGTCGAGCACACGGGCCGGGGGGTCTTCGCGGGCCTGCCCTCGCCGTTCACGGCGACGCGGTACCACTCGCTGGCGGCCGAGCCGGGCACGGTGCCGGCCGAGCTGGAGGTGACGGCGCGGACGGCGGACGGGATCGTGATGGGGCTGCGGCACCGGGAACTCCCGGTCGAGGGCGTGCAGTTCCATCCGGAGTCGGTGCTGACCGAGCACGGGCACCTGATGCTGGCCAACTGGCTGGCGGAGTGCGGTGACCAGGGTGCGGTGGCGAGGTCTGCGGGGCTCGCCCCGGTGGTGGGCAGGGCCACGGCGTGACCGCGCTGCGCCCCGAGCGTGACGCCGACGCCGCTGGGACCCCGTACGGGCAGGAGCCGTACGGGGATCCGGATGCGCTCGGGGGCGGCCCCCACGACGACGAGACGGTGGCGCTGCGGGTCGTGGATCCGGCGGCGCGAATAAGCGCTCGGGGCAGTGCTCCGGCGGCCGGCCCGGCCACCGGCGGCCGGGCGGCCCGGCGGAAGGCCGCCAAACGGCGGCAGGGCGGCCGTGGAGGCGCCCGCCGGGCGTCGGGTACCGCCGAGCCGCGGTCGGGCGCCGCGGAGCCGCAGGACGGCGAGGAGGGACCGAGAGCGCCGCTCACCCGGGTGGAGGCCCGACGGCTGGCGCGGGCCCGCAGACCCAGCCCGGCCACGGTCGCCAGCCGGGCGGTCGGCGAGCTGTTCATCACCACCGGCGTGCTGATGCTGCTGTTCGTCTCCTACCAGCTGTGGTGGACGAACGTGCGGGCGCACGCGCAGGCGGACAAGGAGGCGAGCAGCCTCCAGGACGACTGGGCCGACGGCAAGCGCAATCCGGGCAGCTTCGAGCCGGGGCAGGGCTTCGCGCTGCTGCACATCCCCAAGCTGGACGTCGTGGTGCCGATCGCCGAGGGCGTCAGCAACGACAAGGTGCTGGACCGGGGCATGGTCGGGCACTACGCGGAGGGCGCGCTGAAGACGGCGATGCCGGACGACAAGACCGGCAACTTCGGGCTGGCCGGGCACCGCAACACGCACGGCGAGCCGTTCCGGTACATCAACAAGCTCAAGCCGGGCGACCCGATCGTCGTGGAGACCCAGGACAAGTACTTCGTCTACAAGATGTCGTCGATCCTGCCGGTGACGTCGCCGAGCAACACCACCGTGCTGGACCCGGTCCCGCAGCAGTCGGGGTTCACCGGGCCCGGCCGCTACATCACGCTCACCACCTGCACGCCGGAGTTCACCAGCAAGTACCGGATGATCGTGTGGGGCAAGATGGTCGAGGAACGGCCGCGCAGCAAGGGCAAGCCGGATGCGCTCGTCAATTAAGGGCGGATGACCAGTGGCAGCGACCACCGACACCGATCACGAAGAGCACACCGACGCGCCCGTGCCCGGGCCGGGTCCGGGCCCGCGCGGCCGCGGCCGGATCGCGCTGGCGGTCAGCGTCTTCGGTGAACTCCTCATCACGGCGGGCCTGGTGATGGGCCTGTTCGTCGTCTACTCGCTGTGGTGGACGAACGTGATGGCGGACCGCGAGGCGGACAAGCAGGGCGACAAGGTCCGGGACAACTGGGCCCAGGGCGCCGAGGGTTCGAGCGGTCCGGGGGCGCTGAACACCAAGGACGGCATCGGCTTCCTGCACGTGCCGGCGATGGGCAAGGGCGAGGTCCTGGTCGAGAAGGGCACCTCGATGAAGGTGCTCAACGACGGGGTGGCCGGCTACTACACCGACCCGGTCAAGGCGGAGCTGCCCATGACCGGCGACAAGGGCAACTTCTCGCTGGCCGCGCACCGGGACGGGCACGGCGCCAAGTTCCACAACATCGACAAGATCGAGAAGGGTGACCCGATCGTCTTCGAGACGAAGGACACCTGGTACGTCTACAAGGTCTACGGCATCCTCCCGGAGACCACGAAGTACAACGTCGACGTCCTCGGGAAGATCCCGAAGGAGTCCGGCAAGAAGCAGGCCGGGCACTACATCACGCTGACCACCTGCACGCCGGTGTACACCAGCCGGTACCGGTACATCGTCTGGGGTGAGCTGGTGCGTACCGAGAAGGTGGACGACGAGCGGACGGTGCCCAAGGAGCTGCGCTGAGCGTGCGGTCATGAATCGGGCCCCGGCCTCTCCCGCGAACGCGGGGGCCGGGGCCCGATTCATGCGGTGGTGGCGTCAGCCGCCGAGGCTGTCCCACCAGTTGCTGTTGTCGCCGTTGCCGTTCCCGTTGCTGTTGTCGGTGGCCGGGGTGGCGGTCAGGGTGACCTTGTCGCCCTTCTTGACCTGCTGGCCCTCGGTCGGGTTGCTCAGGACGACGTTGGCGTTGTCCTCCTGGGAGCCCGAGATCCCCTGGAGTTCGAGACCGGCCTGGGACAGGACGTTCTTGGCGTCGGCGACCGTCATGCCGGTCACCTTCGGCATCGCGAACGGCGTCTCCTCGGCCGGCTTCTTGGCGATCTTCACGTCGACGGTGGAGCCGCGGTCGGCGGAGCTGCCCGGCGACAGGCTCTGCTCGAAGATCTTGCCCTCGTCCTGGGCGGAGGACTCCTCGGTGCTCTGCGAGCCGAGACTCAGGCCCTGCGCCTCCAGGAGCGACTTCGCCTCGTCCGATGTCTTGCCCGTGACGTCGGGCACCGTCACCTGCGACGTCTCCTTGGCCACGGTGAGCGTGACGGTGGAGCCCTTCGTCTTCGAGGTGCCGCCGTCGGGGCTCTGCGAGAGGACCGTGTCCGGCTCCTCGCTGGACTCCTCGGTCTTCTGCTCGACCTCGAAGCCCGCCTCCTTCAGCGCCGCCTCCGCGTCGGAGTAGCTCTTGCCCGTCACGTCGGGGACCTCGACCTTGGGGGCGCCGGTGGACACCACCAGGTTGATCGTCGCGTCCTTGTCGACCTCGGCGCCGCTGTCCGGGTCCTGGGAGCAGATCTTGCCCTTCTCCTCGTCCTCGCAGGAGTCCTCGGTGAAGGCGACCTTCAGGTCCGCGTTGACGGCCTGCTGCTTGGCCTCCGCCTTGGTCTGGCCGACGAAGTTCGGGGCGCTGATCTTGCCGTCGTCGCCCGAGTCGCCGCTGAACAGCTGCTGCCCGATGAGGATGGCGCCGATCAGGACCAGGATGCCCGCGACCACCAGCACGATGGTGGAGGTGTTGTTCTTGCGCTGCGGCTGGCGGCGCCGGTCGGGGCGCTCGTCGTAGCCGTAGCCGCCGTCGTCCGGGTTCATCGGCGGCAGCATCGAGGTGGCGCCGGCCCCGGAGTCCGAGCGCAGGGCGGTGGTCGGCTGGTCGTCGGGGTAGCCGCCGTAGCCGACCGCGCCCATCGCGGCGGTCGCGGCGACCGGCTGGCCGTCGAGGCACGCCTCGATGTCCATGCGCATCTCGTCGGCCGACTGGTAGCGGTAGTTCGGATCCTTGGTCAGCGCCTTCAGGACGATGGCGTCCATCTCGGGCGTGATCTCGGGGTCGAAGACGCTGGGCGGCTGCGGCTCCTCCCGTACGTGCTGGTAGGCGACCGCGACCGGGGAGTCGCCGACGAACGGCGGCCGGACGGTCAGCAGCTCGTAGAGCAGACAGCCGGTGGAGTACAGGTCGGAGCGGGCGTCGACCTGCTCGCCCTTGGCCTGCTCCGGGGAGAGGTACTGGGCGGTGCCGATGACGGCGGACGTCTGCGTCATGGTCATGCCGGAGTCGCCCATCGCGCGGGCGATGCCGAAGTCCATGACCTTGACCTGGCCGTTGCGGGTCAGCATCACGTTGGCCGGCTTGATGTCGCGGTGCACGATGCCGGCCCGGTGCGAGTACTCCAGGGCCTGGAGGATGCCGATGGTCATCTCCAGCGTGCGCTCCGGCAGCAGCTTGCGGCCGCTGTGCAGCAGTTCACGCAGGGTGGAGCCGTCGACGTACTCCATGACGATGTACGGGATGGAGACCCCGTCGATGTAGTCCTCGCCCGTGTCGTAGACCGCCACGATCGCGGGATGGTTGAGCGAGGCGGCCGACTGGGCCTCCCGGCGGAACCGGGCCTGGAAGGACGGGTCGCGCGCCATGTCCGCGCGGAGCGTCTTCACCGCCACCTGGCGTCCGAGCCGGGTGTCATGCGCGTGGTAAACCTCCGCCATGCCACCACGGCCGAGCACCGGGCCCAGCTCGTACCGGCCGCCTAGGCGACGCGGCTCTTCCATAGCTACCTACCAGCCCTCTCCGTCGGTCCCGACCGGCATGCTTGTACGGTCGGAGGCTGCCGTCCGGCCTACCGTACCCGGCCCGCTCCGTGTGACCTGGCCAAGCCCGGTACCCGATACACGACCGGTATCGCAACGTGCGCCGATGTGAATGGGACGTGACAGGAGTCACGTCCCGTTCAGCTTCTGGTCACTTCTTGCTGTCGATGACGGCCTTCATGACGTTCTTCGCGATCGGCGCCGCGAGGCCGCCGCCGGAGATGTCGTCGCGGTTGGCGTTCTCGTCCTCGACCACCACGGCGACGGCCACCGGTGAGCTGCCGTCGCTCTGCTTGGCGTAGGAGATGAACCAGGCGTACGGGTTCTCACTGTTGTCGACACCGTGCTGGGCGGTACCGGTCTTGCCACCGACGGTGACGCCGTCGAGCTGCGCGTTGGTTCCCGTGCCGTCCTTGACGACCGTCTCCATCATCGACTGGAGGATCTGGGCGTTGTCCGCGGACAGCGGCTTGCTCATCTCCTCGGGCTCGGTCTTCTCGATGGTGTCGAGGTTGGGGGCCTGGAGCTCGTCGACCATGTACGGCTGCATCAGCGTGCCGTTGTTGGCGATCGCCGAGGTGACCATGGCCATCTGCAGCGGGGTGGCGGCGGTGTTGAACTGGCCGATGGAGGAGAGCGCGACCTGCGAGGGCTCCATGTTGTCGGAGAAGACCGAGGCGCTGGAGCGGACCGGCACGAACTGCTCCTCGGTGAAGCCGAACTTCTTGGCCTCCTCCAGCATCTTCTCGTTGCCGAGGTCGGCGCCGATCTTGCCGAAGACGGTGTTGCAGGAGACCCGCAGCGCCTCGCGCAGGGTGGCGTTCTCGCAGGGCAGGTCGCCTTCGTTGGGCAGGTCCTGCGTGGTGCCCGGCATGGTCCAGGGCAGCGGCGAGTCGGTCTTCTCGTCCGCGCTGTCGTACAGGCCGTTCTCCAGGGCGGCCGCCGCGGTGAGCACCTTGAAGGTGGAGCCGGGCGGGTAGACCTCGCGCAGCGCCCGGTTCAGCGTCGGGTCGTCCTCGTTGTTCTCCTTCAGCAGCGACTTCCATGCCTTGGCGTCGGCGTCGCTGCCGCCGGCGAACGACGAGGGGTCGTACGACGGGTAGGAGGCCATCGCCAGGATCTTGCCGGTGGACGGCTCGATGGCGACGGCCGCGCCCTTGCCGCCCTGCGCCTTCAGACCGTCGTAGGCGGCCTTCTGCGCGGCGGCGTTGAGGGTGGTGACGACGTTGCCGCCCTCTTTCTTCTTGCCGGTGAGCATGTCGAGGGTGTTGCGGAAGAAGAGCCGGTCGTCGTTGCCGGTGAGGATGCCGTCGTCGATGGACTCCAGCTGGGTGGCGCCGTACGCCTGCGAGACGAAGCCGGTGACCGGCGCCCACATGGCGCCGTCCTTGTAGGTGCGCTTGTACTTGAAGTCGCCGTCGGTGGTGGCGTGTCCGGTGATCGCCTTGCCGTCGACGATGATGTCGCCGCGCGGGGAGGCGTACCGCTCGATGAGGACCCGGCGGTTGGCGTCGTCGGTCTTCAATTCGTCGGCCTTGACGTACTGGAGCCAGTTGTCCCGCAGCAGGAGGGTGAGGACCAGGAGGCCGCAGAAGAGCGCGATGCGGCGCAGGGGTTTGTTCACGGTCGGACCACCTGGGTCATCTCGGCGTCGGGGTTGGCGGGGGCGGGGGCCGGGCGGCGCGCGGTGTCGCTGATTCTCAGCAGGACGCCGATCAGCGCCCAGTTGGCGATCACCGAGGAGCCGCCGTAGGCCAGGAACGGCATCGTCATACCGGTGAGCGGGATGAGGCCCATCACACCGCCGGCCACGATGAAGACCTGGAGCGCGAAGGCGCCGGAGAGGCCGATGGCGAGCAGCTTGCCGAACGGGTCGCGGGCGGCGAGGGCGGTGCGCACGCCGCGCTCCACGATGAGTGCGTACAGCAGCAGCAGGGCCATCAGGCCGGCCAGGCCGAGTTCCTCGCCGAAGGTGGCGAGGATGAAGTCGGAGTTGGCGGCGAACCGGATCAGGTCGGAGTGGCCCTGGCCCCAGCCGGTGCCCAGCGTGCCGCCGGAGCCGAACGCCCACAGGGCCTGCATGGCCTGCTCGGAGTGGCCGGCCACGCCCTGCTGGGAGAGCTTGTACTCGCCCATCGGGCTGAGCCAGGCGTCCACGCGCTGCTGGATGTGCGGCTCGAAGCTGGCCACGCCGACCGCGCCGACCGCGGACATCAGCAGACCGAAGACGATCCAGCTGGTCCGCTCGGTGGCCACGTACAGCATGATCACGAACATGCCGAAGAACAGCAGCGAGGTGCCGAGGTCGGTCTCGAAGACCAGGATCAGGATCGAGACGATCCAGACCACCAGGATCGGGCCGAGGTCGCGGCCGCGGGGCAGGTAGAGGCCCATGAAGCGGCGGCTGGCCAGGGCCAGCGCGTCGCGCTTCACCATCAGGTAGCCGGCGAAGAAGATCGCCAGCACGATCTTGGCGAACTCACCGGGCTGGATGGAGAAGCTGCCGACCTTGATCCAGATCTTGGCGCCGTAGATGTTCTGGCCGAGGCCCGGGACCAGCGGCAGCAGCAGCAGGATCAGTGCGCCGACCATGGAGATGTAGGTGTAGCGCTGCAGGACCCGGTGGTCCTTGAGGAAGATCAGGACCGCGAGGAAGAGGGCGATGCCCATCGCGGTGTACATCAGCTGGCGGGGCGCGGCGGTGCCGGCCTGCTCGATGGACTGGAGCAGTTCGGACTGGTCCAGGCGCCAGATGGCGACCAGTCCGAGGCCGTTGAGCAGCGTGGCCAGGGGCAGCAGCAGCGGGTCCGCGTACGGGGCGAACTTGCGCACCACGAGGTGGCCGACGGCGGCCAGCAGGCCGAGGCCCAGGCCGTAGCTCAGCAGGCCGGCCGGGACCTCGTCGTTGATGGCGAGGCCCACGTTGGCGTAGGCGAAGACCGGGATGGCGACGGCGAAGACCAGCAGCGCCAGCTCGGTGTTGCGCCGGCTCGGCGCTCCGATGGCGCCGATCGTGGACGTGTGGTGCGTCGGCGGGTTGGGAGTACTGCTCATCGTGTGACAGGGCCTCTCACGGCTTGCCTACTGCTCACCGCACCGTGAGACGACCTTCTGCTCTTCCTCCGAGAGGGTGGGGCCGGCATCGGGGCTGGGTGCGGTCGTGGACGGGGACGGATCGGGCGACTCGGATGTCCCGGGCGTGCCCGACGCGGTGGGCGTCGGGGACGCTTTGGACGTGAGGGAGACCGGGTCGGTTCCGGTGCCCGTGGTCTCGCCCTCGCCCGTCTTCGCGTTGCTCTCGTTCTGCGTGGTGCGCCGTTCGGCCTGCTTCTCGCAGGCGGAGGCCTGTACGGCCAGTTCGTCGATCTTGGAGCGGGCGTCGCTGAGGTCGCCCTCGGCGATCGTCTCCTCGACCGATTTGCGCTGGTAGGGCGGGAGGTACTTGAGTTCGATCTCGGGGTGGTCCTTCTCGACCTTCGACAGCGACACCCAGGCCAGGTCCTGGCTGATGCCGCGGTAGAGGGCGACGTGGTCGTCCTTGGTGCCGACGTAGTACTGGGTCTGGGTCCAGCGCCAGCCGCCGTAGAGGCCGCCGCCGATGACGGCGAGGGCGAGCACGGAGTAGAAGGATCTCTTCAGCCAGCGGCGGTTCTTGCGCGGCTTGGTGAAGTCGTCGTCGCCGTAGTCGAGGCCGTCGGCGGGGATGTAGCCGGTGGTGTCGCCGCTGCCGGGCGGGCCGAACTCGCCGCCCCCGCCGCCGCCTTGCCGGCCGAGCCCGGAGGCGCGGCCCGCCGGGGTCTGCATGATGCCGTTGTCGCCGAACTGGGCCTGGTTCTCGGCGACGGCGCCGACCACGACGGGGGTGTCGGAGAGCTGTCCGGCCAGGGTGTCGCCGGTGTCCAGGTCGAGGACGTCGGCGATGATCACGGTGATGTTGTCGGGGCCGCCGCCGCGCAGGGCGAGCTGGATCAGCTCCTGGACGGTCTCCTGGGGGCCCTGGTAGCTGGCCAGGGTCTCCTCCAGGGTCTGGTGGGAGACGACGCCGGAGAGCCCGTCGGAGCAGATCAGGTAGCGGTCGCCGGCCCGGACCTCGCGGATCGACAGGTCGGGTTCGACGTGGTCGCCGGAGCCCAGCGCCCGCATCAGCAGGGAGCGCTGCGGGTGGGTGCCCGCCTCCTCCTCGGTGATGCGGCCCTCGTCGACGAGGCGCTGCACCCAGGTGTGGTCCTGGGTGATCTGGGTCAGCGCGCCGTCCCGCAGCAGGTACGCGCGCGAGTCGCCGACGTGCACCATGCCGAGCCGCTGGCCGGTCCACAGCAGGGCGGTCAGGGTGGTCCCCATGCCCTCCAGGCTGGGGTCCTCCTCGACCATCTGCCGCAGCTGGTCGTTGGCGCGCTGCACGGCGGTGCCCAGCGAGGTGAGGATGTCGGAGCCGGGCACGTCGTCGTCGAGGGCGACGATGGTGGAGATCACCTCGGAGGAGGCGACCTCGCCGGCCGCCTGGCCGCCCATGCCGTCGGCGATGGCGAGCAGGCGCGGACCGGCGTAACCGGAGTCCTCGTTGCCCTCCCGGATCATGCCCTTGTGCGATCCGGCGGCGAAGCGCAGTGACAGACTCATGCGCACCTCGCCCGTCGGCTCCGGGTACAGCCGGTCGTGTCGAGCCACACTGCCCACCCTCCGGTCGGGAGCGCGCCGGGGCCCGGGGTGCCGGCCGCCGCCGCGTGCTCGCTCCGCTCGCGCTCATTCATTGGTGTAGCACTACTTCCGCAGCTCGATGACGGTCTTGCCGATGCGGATCGGCGCGCCCGGTGCGATGGGCGTAGGCGTCGTCAGCCGGGATCTGTCCAGGTATGTGCCGTTGGTGGAGCCGAGGTCCTCGACGATCCACTGACCGTTCTGGTCCGGGTAGATCCTGGCATGGCGGCTGGAGGCGTAGTCGTCGTCCAGCACGATCGTCGAGTCGTGTGCCCGGCCGAGCGTGATGGTCTGGCCCTGGAGGGCCACGGTGGTGCCCGTGAGGGTGCCCTCGGTCACCACCAGTTTGGTGGGAGCGTTGCGACGGCCGCGGCCGCCGCTCGGCTGCTGGCGCTGCTGGGCAGGCGCCTGACGTGCGGCCTGCTGCTGGGCTCGCCCGGCGTCCCGGCGCTGTCCGCGCTGGGTGACGCGCGTACCGAACAGGTCGCTGCGGATGACCTGCACGGCCACGATCACGAACAGCCACAGTACGGCGAGAAAACCCAGCCGCATGACCGTGAGGGTCAGCTCTGACATTGCCCCCGGATCACCCTTCGGCTTGCCTGTAGATAACGGTGGTACTGCCCACGGTGATCCGCGAGCCGTCGCGGAGCGTAGCGCGGGTGGTGTGCTGCCCGTCCACCACGATGCCGTTGGTGGAGCCGAGATCCTGGATCACCGAGGGCGTTCCGGTCCGGATCTCGCAGTGCCGCCGGCTGACGCCGGGGTCGTCGATCCGCACGTCGGCCTCGGTGCTGCGGCCCAGCACGAGCGTCGCGCGGGAGATCTGGTGGCGGGCACCGTTGATCTCGATCCAGTGGCGGGTGGGTCCGCCGGGTACGGGGGCGGGCGCGGCCGCGGCCGGTGGCCGCGGGGCGCTCGCGGGCTGCGGGTAGCCGTAGGCACCGCCGGCGCCGCGGGCGCCGGGTGGCGGCGCGGCGGGCATCGGCGGGGCCGCGGGAGCCGCGGCGGGCGGGTAGCCGTAGCCGCCGGGGCGGCCGGCCGGTGGGGCGGGGGGCGCGGCGGGCGCGGCCGACGCCGCCTGCGAGCTGGAGGAGGCGAGGGTGCGGCTGCGGACCCGGTACAGACCGGTGTCGAGGTCCTCCGCCTTCTCCAGATGGACCTTGATCGGGCCCATGAAGGTGTAGCGCTGCTGCTTGGCGTAGTCGCGGACCATGCCGGCCAGTTCGTCGCCGAGCTGGCCGGAGTAGGGGCTGAGCCGCTCGAAGTCGGGCGTGCTCAGTTCCACGATGAAGTCGTTGGGTACGACGGTGCGGTCACGGTTCCAGATGGTCGCGTTGTTGTCGCACTCGCGCTGAAGCGCGCCCGCGATCTCCACGGGCTGTACCTCGGACTTGAAGACCTTCGCGAAGGTGCCGTTGACCAGACCTTCGAGACGCTGCTCGAATTTCTTCAGGACTCCCATGGGGCACCTCCTCCGTCGCTGCCGTCCTGTTCGCTGCCCTGCGTACTGCTGTGCTGCGTACTGCCTACCTGGTACTGCTTACTGATCGTATCCACGCGCGGGTCGATCGGCTGGTTCCCCCTGTCGGCCCGGTCGAAGGGTGTCGACGCCTCTCGGAGTTCCCGCTGGAGCTCGTCTTCGAACGCCGCGGGGCGCGCTGTCGCGCGAACTCCTGCCCAGGATCGTAGAGCCGCTCGGCGACCAGTGTCCCGCACCGGGCTGTGGACCCGGTCCGCTCCGGGGAGGACGGGCCGGACCGGTACGAGGTTGATACGTGAACGGCCACCCGCCGGGACGTGGCCGGAGGGTGCCGCGGGGGCGGGAAAGGGATGTGAATCCACCCCGGCCAGCGTGCTAATGTTCTCGATGTCGGAAGGCGCCGGGCCGCAAGGAACGGGCGAGGGGCCGGAAGACACACCCAATGCGCGGGTGGCGGAATAGGCAGACGCGCTGGATTCAGGTTCCAGTGCCCGAAAGGGCGTGGGGGTTCAACTCCCCCCTCGCGCACCAGACGGAAGCCCCGTAGGTCTCAGACCTACGGGGCTTTCGCGTTGTGCGGTGCTCTGTTGCCGTGTGCCGCTGTGAGCAAGGTCTCACCGCGCGAGCGCGGTCCGGGCGGGGCGGGGAGTAGCGTCGGGGCGCGCCGCCGGCCGGGTGCGGGCGGTGCGCTGGAGCGGCGGGTGCGGGTGCCTGCCAGGGCGTACGGGCAAGGGAGGCGACCGGATGACCGGGCTGTCGGCCGGGACGGGTACGGAAGCGGCGGCCGGGGGCGGGGCGCGGGGGCCTGGTGTTCCGGACGGGGAGCAGGGGGCTGGCGTAACGGGTGGGGAACAGAGGGCTGGCGTGCCCGGTGTGGGGCGGGTGCCGGTCGGGCTGGACGGGGAGCGGGCGGTTGGTGTGCGGGGCGGGGTGCAGGGGGCTGGCGTGCCCGGTGGGGAGCGGGGAGCTGGCGTGCCTGGTGGGGAGCAGGGGGCTGGCGTGCCAGGTGTGGGGCGGATGTCGGTAGGGCCGGGTGCCGGAGCGGCGGTCGGTGTGCGGGTGCCTGTCGTGCCCGGGTTCGCGCGGTGGGCCGCAGGGAGCTCGGGGGGCGGTTCCGCGAAGGCGGAGGGCAAGGCGCTGCGGGAGCGGGTGCCGCGGTCCGCGCACGCGGTGTTCGAGGCGGATCCGGGGCGGCCCGGCGCGGTGGCCGCCGTGACGGAGTCCAACCGGGGGCGAATACCCGAGCTGACCCCGATCCGGGTGGGACGGATGGCCGCCGGCCCCTTCGCGTTTCTGCGTGGCGCGGCCGGGCTGATGGCCCACGACCTGGCGCGGACGCCGATGACCCGGATCCGGGCGCAGCTGTGCGGGGACGCGCACGCGGCCAACTTCGGCCTGTACGGCGACGCCCGGGGCGGGCTGGTCATCGATCTGAACGACTTCGACGAGACGGTGCACGGCCCCTGGGAGTGGGACCTGAAGCGGCTGGCCGCCTCGCTGGTGCTGGCGGGCCGGGAGGCCGGGGCCGACGAGGACACCTGCCGGGCGGCCGCCCGGGACGCGGCGGGCGCCTACCGGCGCACGATGCGGCTGCTGGCCCGGCTGCCGGTGCTGGACGCCTGGAACGCCATCGCCGACGAGGAACTGGTCTCCCACACCGACGCGCACGATCTGCTGGGCACCCTGGAGCGGGTCGCCAAGAAGGCGCGGAACAACACCAGCGGGCGGTTCGCGGCGAAGTCGACCGAGGAGACCGAGGACGGCGGGCGGCGGTTCACGGACGCCCCGCCGGTGCTGCGCCGGGTGCCGGACGCCGAGGCGGCGGTGGTCGCGGCGGCCCTCGCGGAGTACCTGGGCACGCTGCCGGCGGACCGGCTGCCGCTGCTGGCCCGGTACACGGTGCAGGACGTGGCGTTCCGGATCGTCGGCACGGGCAGCGTCGGGACCCGGTCGTACGTGGTGCTGCTGCTCGATCACCGGGGTGAGCCGCTGGTGCTCCAGGTGAAGGAGGCCAGGGCCTCCGCGCTGGTGCCGCACCTGGCGGCGGCCGGCTTCGAGGTGCCCGAGGCCGGGCACGAGGGGCGCCGGGTGGTGCTGGGGCAGCAGCGGATGCAGGTGGTCAGCGACATCCTGCTGGGCTGGACGACGGTGGCCGGGCGGCCGTTCCAGGTACGGCAGTTCCGCAACCGCAAGGGCAGCGTCGACCCGGCCGCGCTGGCCGCCGACCAGATCGACGACTACGCGCGGATGACCGGCGCGCTGCTGGCCCGGGCGCACGCGCACAGCGCCGATCCGCGCCGGGTGGCCGGGTACTGCGGCAAGAACGCGGAACTGGACGAGGCGGTGGCCGCGTTCGCCGTCGCCTACGCCGACCGCACGGAGGCGGACCACGCGGAACTGGTGGCGGCGGTGCGGGCCGGGCGGATCGCGGCCGAGCCGGGGGTCTGAGGCCGTTTCCGGGTGTGGTGCGGGGGCGCGCCGGGCAGGGCCTAGGCTGGGCGTGTGACGACCCCGGAAGCTGAGCAAGGCGGTGCCGCGCGGCCCGAGGAACGGCTGGAGAAGGCCGTACGGGCCGCCGAGCAGGCGCTCATCGAGTACGAGATCGCGGTGGAGACCTTCCGGGTGGAGGTCGACAACTTCTCCCGGCTGCACCACCAGCGGCTCGGCCCGGTCTACGCCCGGCTCGACGAGCTGGAGGCGCGGATCCTTCAGGCGAAGGCCGCCCGCAGCGGTGCCGCCGAGGACCAGCGGCTGGCCGACGAGGCCCGGGCCCGGCTGATGCCGCTGCCGGGGGTCGAGGAGCTGACCCACGGCTGGATGGACGGCGACGGGCTGTTCCCCGAGGCCACGGCGATGCTCACCGGGCAGGAGGTACGGCCCCCGCAGCGGGTGCGGCCCAGCGAGGAGGCCCGCAAGCTGTACCGCGAGCTGGCCCGCCGGGCCCACCCCGACCTGGCGCAGGAGGACGGCGAGCGGGCCCGGCGCGAGGAGTTCATCACCCGGGTCAACGCCGCCTACGCCCGCGGCGACGCGGGGGAGCTGCGGCGGCTGGCCGAGGAGTGGGACGCCGGGCCGAAGGAGGAGCGCGGCCCGAGCCTCGCCGAGGAGCTGTACGCCCGGCTGGAGTGGCTGGCCGAGCGCAAGGAACTGCTCACCCGGGTCGCGAACGAGCTGGAGCAGAGCGCCATCGGCGGGATGCTGCGGCTGGCCCCGGACGATCCCGACCAGCTACTGGAGGAGATCGCCGAGCAGCTGACCGCGCAGGTCGCCGAGCGGGAGGCGGAGCTCGCCGAGCTGCTGGGGCAGGCCGCGCCGGGCCCCGGGTCCGGTAGCGTCGGAGCATGAGTTTCGGAGCTGGGGTTCCCACGGTCGAGGTCGCGGACCTCAAGGACGACGACTTCCTGCTGGACGTCCGCGAGGACGACGAGTGGCAGGCGGGGCACGCCGAAGGGGCGCTGCACATCCCGCTCAGCGACTTCGTCGCCCGCTACGGCGAGCTGACCGAGGCCGCGCCCGAGGCCGGCCGGGTCCATGTGATCTGCCGGTCCGGCGGACGGTCGGCGCAGGTCACCATGTACCTGACGCAGCAGGGCATCGACGCGGTGAACGTCGACGGCGGCATGCAGGTGTGGGCCGCGGCGGGCCGGCCCGTGGTGACGGACTCGGGTGAGCCGGGGTACGTCGCCTAAGGGCCGGTCGTCCGGCGAGTTCCGTCCGGAGGCTGTGGGCGCGCGCCGTGCCCAGTACCGTTCGCGTGCGAGTCCCGCCCGGTGGGTGCGGGGCGGGCGCGACGACGGATGCCGGTATGCGGGAGCGGGGCTGGATGGACGCGTACGACTCGGGGCCTGGCGCCCGGCACGGTGCGGCCGACGACGACGCCGCCCGCAGCGGGGTCGCCGCGCTCTCTCCGCGCTATCAGGTCGGCGCGGCGGTCGCGCTGGCGGTCGTCGCCGCCGTGGTCTCGATCCATCTCGGCATGACGTTCCTGCATGTGGCGCCGTCGAACACGGTCACCAAGCAGCACGGTGACGTCATCGACGACTGGATCTACCCGGAGTTCGAGCAGAACTGGAAGCTGTTCGCGCCCAATCCGCTCCAGCAGAACATCTCCGTCCAGGTCCGCGCCGAGCTGAGCACGGCCGACGGCGGGGTCCGCACCACCGGCTGGTACGACCTGTCCGCCGAGGACGGCCGGGCCATCGACGGCAATCCGCTGCCCAGCCACACCCAGCAGAACGAGCTGCGCCGGGCCTGGGACTTCTACACCGCCACCCATGACTCCGACGACCGTGCGGTGGGGCTGCGCGGGGCGCTGTCCGAGACGTATCTGCGCCGGATCGCCGTACTGCGCCTGGCGCGGGCGGGCGCGGCCGGGGCGGGCGATGTGCTGGACCAGGTCCAGTACCGCGCCCGGACCAGCGCGGTGCCGCCGCCGGACTGGAGCGGGGAGCAGGTCTCCGACCGGACCGAGGTCCGGGAGCTGCCCTGGTGGCGGGTGCCGGCGCGTGAGGCGGACGGGGGCGTGGCGTGAACCGCGTCGCCCTGACGGTCTCCCGGGGGATCGCCCGGGTCACCGAGGCCGCCCTCGGCCCGTACCAGACGGCGGTGGTCCGGATCGGGTTCGGCGCCACCTGGCTGCTGTTCCTGCTGCGGGAGTTCCCGCACCGCCATGAGCTGTACGGTCCGGACGGGCCGTGGAGCTGGGCCCTGGCCCGGCGGCTGACCGCGGACAACGGCGCTTTCACGGCGCTGCTGTGGTCCGACGGCCGGCTCTGGTTCGAGACGGTGTACGCGCTGTCCCTGCTGGCCGGCGTGGTGCTGCTGCTCGGCTGGCGGACCCGGACCGCGTCGGTGCTGTTCATGGTCGGGGTGCTGTCCCTGCAGAACCGCAGCGTCTTCGTCGGTGACGGCGGCGACAACGTGCTGCACCTGATGAGCGTCTACCTCGTCTTCACGCGCTGCGGACAGGTGTGGTCGCTGGACGCGCGGCGGGCCCGGCGGTCGGCGGCGCGGCGGGCGCGGGGCGAGCGGGTGCCGGACCGGACCGGGGTGGTGCTGTGGGCCGGGCTCGGGCTCGCGCTGGCCGCGGTGACCCTGACCGGGCGGGTCGACGGCTTCGGCGACGAGTGGCTGGTGCCGGCGCTGCTGTGGGGGGTGTGGCTGGGGCAGGCGCTGTGGTGGGCCGTGGGGCGGTGGGCGACGGGCGGTGAGCCGCGCGTCCTGCTGGACGTGATCGCCAACATCGTGCACAACGGCGCGCTCCTGGTGATCATGGCGGAGGCGTGTCTGATCTACGCGACCGCCGGCTGGTACAAGGTGCAGGGCTCGCGCTGGCAGGACGGCACCGCCGTCTACTACCCCCTGCAACTGGAGTACTTCTCGCCCTGGCCGCAGCTCGCCGGGCTGCTGGCGGCCAGCGGCACGGTGGTGATGCTCATCACCTATGGAACGGTCGCGGCGCAGGTCGCGTTCCCGTTCACGCTGTTCAACCGGCGGGTCAAGAACGTGCTGCTGGCCGTCATGATGACCGAGCACGCGGTGATCGCCGCGGTGCTCGGGCTGCCGTTCTTCTCGCTGGCGATGATCGTGGCGGACGCGGTGTTCCTGCCGACGCCGTTCCTGCGCCGGCTCGGCGGACTGGCGGCCCGGGTGGCGGCGCGGGTGGCGCGGCGCCGGGACGGGGCGGCGGTGGTGCCCGCGCGGGGCGTCCCGGAGGGCGCCGGGTCCACGCACGTAGGCTTCGGGGCATGAGCGACCCGCGCCCGACCGACCCCCTGCGCGCCTGGCGCCGGCTCGCCGGCGACCGGGTCCTGCTGGACGGCTTCCACGCCCTCAAGCACGCGCTGCGCTTCGGGGCGGACGTCCCGATGGCGGTCGCCGCCGACCGGGCCGCGGCGCTCGCCCTCGCCGACGAACTGGCACCGGACGTACGGGAGCGGCTGGCCGGTCTGCTCACCGAGGTGACGCCCGAGGCGTACGCCGCGCTGGTGACGCGTCCGCATCCCACCGCGGTGGCCGCGCTGGCGGTACGTCCGGCGCGGGAGGCGGCGCTGCGGCGGCTGGCGCACACTCCGCGTACGGCGCCCGTCGTGGTCCTCGACCAGCCGCGCAACCTCGGCAACGCGGGGGCGGTGATCCGGCTGGCCGCCGGGTTCGGCGCGACCGGCGTGGTCACCACCGGCACCCTCGACCCCTGGCACCCCACCGTGGTGCGCGGCGGGGCGGGCCTGCACTTCGCGACCGCCGTGCAGCGGCTGACGGTGCGGGAGCTGCCGCCGGGCCCGGTGTTCGCGCTGGACCCGGCGGGCGAGGACCTCCGGGGACTGAAGCTGCCCGACGACGCGTTGCTCGCCTTCGGGTCCGAACGCAGCGGGCTCTCCGCGGAGTTGCGGGCGCGGGCCGATCACCTGGTCGCCCTGCCGATGCGGCCGCAGGTCTCCAGCTACAACCTGGCGACCAGTGTGGCGATGGCGCTGTACCACTGGAGCGCGGGACAAGGGGGCTAGGTTTCCTGCCTGGTTCTCCTGCCTAGTTTTCCCGGCGGACCTCGATGATCCGGAAGCGGTTCGCGACGAACGCGCCGTCGGTGAGGGCCGCGTTGGCCGCCGGGTTGCCGCCCGAGCCGTGGAAGTCGGAGAAGGCGGCCGTCTGGTTGACGTACACCCCGCCGGTCAGGTTGAGGGAGAGCTGGGCGGCCTCCTGGAGACAGACCTCCTCGACGGCCCGCTCGACGGCCTCGTCGGTGGTGTGGGCGCCGACGGTCATCGCGCCCTTCTCGCGCACGGCGCGGCGCAGCAGGTCGGTGGCGTCGGCGGCCGAGTCGACGGCGACGGCGAAGGAGACCGGGCCGAAGCACTCGCTCAGGTAGGCGGGTTCGTCGGCGGCGCCGTCCCAGTACTTGCGCGCGCCGTCCAGCTTGACGATCACCGGGGTGCGGACGACCGCGTCGGGGAACTCGGGATGAGCCACCGCGCGGGAGGCGAGGGCGACTTCGCCGAGCCGGTCGGCGGCCTCCAGGCGGACCCTGACGTCCGGGTTGACGATCGCGCCGAGCAGCGCGTTCGCCCGCGCGTCGTCGCCGAGCAGGGCGTCGACCGCGCGGGCGAGGTCGGCGGTCACCTCGTCGTAGGACTTGGGGCCCTGGTCGGTGCGGATGCCGGCGCGCGGGATCAGCAGGTTCTGCGGGGTGGTGCACATCTGGCCGCTGTACAGGGAGAGGGAGAAGGCCAGGTTGGCGAGCATGCCCCGGTAGTCGTCGGTGGACTCGACGAGCACCGTGTTGACGCCGGCCTTCTCGGTGAAGACCTGGGCCTGGCGGGCGTGCGTCTCCAGCCAGTCGCCGAAGGCGGTGGAGCCGGTGTAGTCGATGATCCGGATCTCGGGGCGGGTGGCGAGAGTCTTGGCGAGGCCCTCGCCGGGGGCCTCGGCGGCCAGCGCGACCAGGTTCGGGTCGAAGCCGGCCTCGGTGAGCACCGCGCGGGCGGCGGCCACGGTGAGGGCGAGCGGCAGCACCGCGCGGGGGTGCGGTTTGACCAGCACCGCGTTGCCGGTGGCCAGGGAGGCGAACAGGCCCGGGTAGCCGTTCCAGGTCGGGAAGGTGTTGCAGCCGATGACCAGGCCGATGCCGCGCGGGACCGGCGTGAAGCTCTTGGTCAGCGTCAGCGGGTCGCGCTTGCCCTGCGGCTTGGTCCACTCGGTGCGCCCGGGGACGCGGGTCTGCTCCGCGTAGGCGTACGCCACCGCCTCCAGGCCGCGGTCCTGGGCGTGCGGGCCGCCCGCCTGGAACGCCATCAGGTACGCCTGCCCGGAGGTGTGCATCACCGCGTGCGCGAACTCGTGCGACCGGTCGTTGATCCGCTTCAGGATCTCCAGGCAGACCAGCGCGCGCAGCTCGGCGCCCGCGTCCCGCCAGGCGGCCTGGCCGGCCCGCATGGCGGGCAGCAGCACGTCGAGGTCCGCGTGCGGGTAGCTGACGCCGAGCGCGAGGCCGTACGGGGAGGTCTCGCCGCCCACCCAGCCGTCGGTGCCGGGCTGGCCGAGGTCGAGGCGGGTGCCGAGCAGGGCGTCGAACGCGGCCCGGCCGGCCGCCGGGTCCAGGCTGCCGTGCTCGCCGTACGCCTTGGGGTGCTCGGGGTGCGGGGACCAGTACGCGCGCGTGCGGATCGCTTCCAGGGCCTGGTCGAGGGTGGGCCGGTGGCCGGCGATCAGGGCGGACGGGGTGAGCTCGGCGGTGGGGGCGGCGGCGGGGGCGGGTTCGGCGGCCATGCGGGACCAACTCCTCGTTCTCCTGAGCCGCGCGCCGGGCTCCGGGGCGCAAGGCCCTGGTGGGAACAGCGGGACAGGCGAATCCTGGGCGGGAACCATCGGACACGGCTAGAGTAACCGAACGATCGGTCGGGACAAGGGGGCCCGCGGCATCTGTGGAAAACCCGGTGCGGGAGGATCGCGCACATGACAGCACTCGACCTCAGCAGCCCCGTGGCCGTCGTCGGCGCCGGCACCATGGGCCAGGGCATCGCCCAGGTCGCACTGGTGGCGGGCCATCCCGTACGGCTGTACGACACCGTTCCCGGGCGGGCCCGGGAGGCGGCCGACGCGATCGGCGCCCGGCTCGACCGGCTGGTGGAAAAGGGACGGCTGCCGGCCGGCGACCGGGACGCCGCCCGGGCCCGGCTGACGCCCGTCGAGGAACTGGCCGGGCTGGCCGGCTGCGCGCTGGTGGCGGAGGCGGTGGTGGAGCGGCTGGA
The DNA here is from genome assembly GCF_040639815.1 of Streptomyces sp. NPDC023723. NCBI lineage: Bacteria > Bacillati > Actinomycetota > Actinomycetes > Kitasatosporales > Streptomycetaceae > Streptomyces > Streptomyces sp. NPDC023723. The sequence continues at coordinate 178,167 of NZ_JBFAAP010000003.1, read as the reverse complement.
GGTCAAGCAGGAGCTGTTCCGCGCCCTGGAGGACGTCGTCGACGACGACTGTCTGCTCGCCACCAACACCTCCTCGCTGTCCGTCACCGCGATCGGCGGCGCGCTGCGCGTCCCGGGCCGCTGCGTGGGCCTGCACTTCTTCAACCCGGCGCCGCTGCTGCCGCTGGTGGAGGTGGTCTCCGGGTTCGCCACCGACCCGGCGTGCGGCACGCGCGCGTACGACACCGCCCGGGCCTGGGGCAAGACGCCGGTCGCCTGCGCCGACACCCCCGGCTTCCTGGTCAACCGCGTCGCCCGGCCCTTCTACGCCGAGGCGTTCGCCGTGTACGAGGACCAGGGCGCCGACCCGGCCACCATCGACGCCGTGCTGCGCGAGTCCGGCGGCTTCAGGATGGGCGCCTTCGAGCTGACCGACCTGATCGGACAGGACGTCAACGAGTCCGTCACGCACTCCGTGTGGACGTCGTTCTTCCAGGACGCGCGCTTCCGGCCGTCGCTCGCCCAGCGCCGCCTGGTGGAGTCCGGCCGACTGGGCCGCAAGAGCGGACGGGGCTGGTACGACTACCGGGACGGCGGCGACGACGGCCGGGGTGATCGCGGTGGCGCCGGGCGGGGTGACCGCGGTGGCGCCGGGCGGCCCGGACCGCACACCGCCGGGCCGGCCGACCGGCCCCCGCACATCGTCGTGCACGGCGACCTCGGCCCGGCCGCCGCACTGGTGCCGATGGCCCGCGAGGCCGGCATCGAGGTCCGCGCGCAGGACGACGGGGACGACCCGCGGATCGTCCTGCCGGGCGGCGGACAGCTGTGCCTCGCCGACGGCTGGCCCGTCTCGGAGTCCCCGGACACCATCGGCTTCGACCTCGCCCTCGACTACCGCGCGGCCACCCGCGTCGCCCTGTCCGCGCCCCCGGAGATCCGGCCGCGGCACCTCGCCGAGGCCACCGGACTCTTCCAGGCGCTGGGCAAGCGGGTCAGCGTCATCGGCGATGTGCCCGGCATGATCGTCGCCCGCGCGGTGGCCCGGATCATCGACCTGGCCTTCGAGGCCGCCGCCAAGGGCGTGGCCACCCGGGACGACATCGACACGGCGATGCGGCTGGGCGTCAACTACCCGCTGGGCCCCTTCGAATGGAGCCGCCGGGTCGGCGCCGGCTGGGCCTTCGACGTGCTGGCGAGCATGCACGAGCTGGACGGGACCGGGCGCTACGCCCCCTCCCGCGCCCTGCGCCACCACGCCCACGCCTGCGACCAGCGGGAGGACCGCCCCTCATGACCACCGCCAAGCGTGACTCGTACACCCCGGAGACCCTGCTCTCGGTCGCCGTGCGGGTCTTCAACGAGCGCGGCTACGACGGCACCTCCATGGAGCACCTGTCCAAGGCGGCCGGTATCTCCAAGTCGTCGATCTACCACCATGTCGCCGGCAAGGAGGAACTGCTGCGCCGGGCCGTCAGCCGGGCCCTGGACGGACTGTTCGGCATCCTCGACGAGGAGCACGCGCGCGTGGGGCCCGCCGCCGGGCGGCTGGAGCACGTGGTGCGGCGCATGGTCGAGGTACTCATCGCGGAGCTGCCGTACGTGACGCTGCTGCTGCGGGTGCGCGGCAACACCGCCACCGAGCGGTGGGCGCTGGAGCGGCGCCGCGACTTCGACCACCGGGTGGCCGCGCTGGTGAAGGCGGCGGCCGCCGAGGGCGACGTGCGCGACGACGTGGACGGACGGCTGGCGACCCGGCTGGTCTTCGGGATGATCAACTCGATCGTCGAGTGGTACCGGCCGGACGGCCGGGGCGCGGGCGAGCGGGAGGTCGCTGACGCGGTGGTGCGGCTGGTGTTCGGGGGGCTGAGGGAAGGAACCTAGTTCCGGGGCTCCAGGTCCTGTTCCTCGAAGACCAGCAGGGTGCGGGTGCTGAGCACCTGGGGGATCGCCTGGATCCGGGTCAGGACCAGCTCGCGCAGGGCCCGGTTGTCGGGCGTGTGCACCAGCAGCAGGACGTCGAAGTCGCCGCCCACCAGCGCGATGTGGGCGGCCCCCGGCAACTCCTCCAACTGTTCGCGCACGGTCCGCCAGGAGTTCTGGACGATCTTCAGGGTGATGTACGCGGAGGTGCCCTGACCGGCACGTTCGTGGTCGACGCGGGCGCTGAAGCCGCGGATCACACCGTCCTCGACCAGCCGGTTGATCCGCGCGTAGGCGTTGGCCCGCGAGACATGCACCCGTTCGGCGACCGACCGTATCGAGGCCCGGCCGTCCGCCTGGAGGATGCGCAGGATGCCCTGGTCGATCGCGTCCAGGGGGCGCGGGGGCGGCGGTGCGGCGCTGTCCTGCGGGCGCTCGGCCATTTGTTCAGCTGCCATCTCCGCCGACCTCCCTACCATGGACGTACTGCGTCCATCACAGGCTGTGCAGAACCGTTTGTCCACAACCCGGGGGCCGTCGTAGCCAAAATGTGCCGACGACCGAACAATCGGTAGGTGAGACCCGTCACACCCGTGGCGTGCCGCGAACCACTCCCACGAGGAGGTGCCGTCATGACGGTCATGGAGCAGCGGGCTGCGTACCGGCCGGCTCCGCCGCCCGCCTGGCAGCCCCGCACGGACCCCGCGCCGCTGCTGCCCGACGCCGCGCCGTACCGCGTCCTCGGCACCGAGGCCGCCGACGCGGCCGACCCCGCGCTGCTGCGCGCGCTGCACGCCCGCCTGGTGGCCGGCCGGCGGTTCAACGCGCAGGCCACCGCCCTCACCAAGCAGGGCCGGCTCGCCGTCTACCCGTCCAGCACCGGGCAGGAGGCCTGCGAGATCGCCGCCGCGCTGGTGCTCCGGGAGGGCGACTGGCTCTTCCCCAGCTACCGCGACACGCTCGCCGTGATCACCCGCGGCGTCGATCCGGTCCAGGCGCTCACCCTGCTGCGCGGCGACTGGCACACCGGCTACGACCCCTACGAGCACCGGGTCGCGCCGCTCTCCACCCCGCTCGCCACCCAGCTCCCGCACGCCGTCGGCCTCGCGCACGCCGCCCGGCTGGCGGGCGACGACGTGGTCGCCCTCGCGATGGTCGGCGACGGTGGCACCAGCGAGGGCGACTTCCACGAGGCGCTGAACTTCGCCGCCGTCCGGCGCTCCCCGGTGGTCTTCCTGGTCCAGAACAACGGCTTCGCGATCTCCGTCCCGCTCGCCAAGCAGACCGCGGCCCCGTCGCTGGCCCACAAGGCCGTCGGCTACGGCATGCCCGGCCGGCTGGTCGACGGCAACGACGCGGTCGCCGTCCACCAGGTACTCTCCGACGCCGTACGGCACGCGCGCGACGGCGGCGGCCCGGTCCTGGTGGAGGCGATCACGTACCGCTTGGACGCCCACACCAACGCCGACGACGCGACCCGCTACCGGGGCGACGCCGAGGTCGACACCTGGCGCGGGCACGATCCCGTCGACCTCCTGGAGCGCGAGCTGACCCGGCGCGGACTGCTCGACGAGGACACCGTGCGCGCCGCCCGCGACACCGCCGAGGCGCTCGCCGCCGATCTGCGCGCCCGGATGCACCAGGACCCGCGGCTGGACCCCATGGAGCTGTTCGCCCACGTCTACGCCGAACCGACCCCGCAACTGCGTGAGCAGCGGGCGCTGCTGCGGGCGGAACTGGCGGCGACGGCGGAAGCAGAGGCGGGGTCGGCTGCGGAGACAGCGGCGGAGACCGGGGGCGGCGTGGACGGGACGGGGCGATGAGCACCGTCGCCGCCCGGCCGGCCACCATGGCGGGGGCTCTCACCCGGGCGCTGCGCGACGCCATGGCCGCCGATCCGGCCGTGCACGTCCTGGGCGAGGACGTCGGCACCCTCGGCGGGGTCTTCCGGGTCACCGACGGACTCGCCGCGGAGTTCGGCGAGGACCGCTGCACGGACACGCCGCTCGCCGAGGCCGGCATCCTCGGCACGGCCGTCGGCATGGCGATGTACGGGCTGCGCCCGGTGGTGGAGATGCAGTTCGACGCCTTCGCCTACCCGGCGTTCGAGCAGCTCGTCTCCCACGTGGCCCGGATGCGCAACCGCACCCGCGGCGCGATGCCGCTGCCGCTCACCGTCCGCATCCCCTACGGCGGCGGCATCGGCGGCGTCGAGCACCACAGCGACTCCTCCGAGGTGTACTACCTGGCCACCCCGGGCCTGCACGTGGTCACGCCCGCGACCGTCGCCGACGCCTACGGGCTGCTGCGCGCCGCCATCGCCTCCGACGACCCGGTGGTCTTCCTGGAGCCCAAGCGGCTGTACTGGTCCAAGGACGCCTGGAACCCCGAGGAGCCGGCACCCGTTGAACCGATAGGCCGCGCGGTGGTGCGGCGCTCGGGCCGGAGCGCCACACTCATCACGTACGGACCGTCCCTGCCCGTCTGCCTGGAGGCGGCCGAGGCGGCCCGGGCCGAGGGCTGGGACCTCGAAGTCGTCGACCTGCGCTCCCTGGTGCCGTTCGACGACGAGACGGTGTGCGCCTCGGTGCGGCGGACGGGACGCGCGGTCGTCGTCCACGAGTCGGGCTCCTTCGGCGGCCCGGGCGGGGAGATCGCGGCCCGGATCACCGAGCGGTGCTTCCATCAGCTGGAAGCGCCGGTGCTGCGGGTGGCCGGGTTCGACATCCCGTATCCGCCGCCGATGCTGGAGCGCCACCACCTGCCCGGTGTGGACCGTGTCCTGGACGCGGTGGGGCGTCTGCAATGGGAGGCCGAGAGCTGATGGCAGCACAGGTACGGGAGTTCCGGCTCCCCGACCTCGGTGAGGGGCTCACCGGGGCGGAGATCGTGCGCTGGATGGTCGAGGTCGGCGACACCGTCGCCGTCGACCAGCCGGTCGTCGAGGTCGAGACGGCCAAGGCGATGGTGGAGGTGCCCTGCCCCTACGACGGCGTGGTCACCGAGCGGTTCGGCGCCGAGGGCGCGGAGGTGCCGGTGGGCGCGCCGCTGCTGGCGGTGACGGCCGGGGCGGAGGGGACGGCCGGTGCGGTCGGCGGGAGCGGCGGCGGTGACGCCGGGAAGGCCGCAGAGGCCGCAGAGGCCGCAGAGGCCGCCGAGGCCGCCGAGGCCGGGGACGCCGGGGACAGTGCGGGGCGGGATGAGGGCTCGGGCAATGTGCTCGTGGGGTACGGGACCGCGCGGGCGTCCGCGCGGCGCCGCCGGGTGCGGCCCGGGGAGCCGGTGTCCGTGGCCGGGACCCCGGAGCGGAACGGGGCTCCCGCGCGGGTGAACGGCCGGGTGGCGGACGCCGAGCGGGCCGAGGGACCCGTGCCGGTCATCTCCCCGCTGGTCCGCCGACTGGCCCGGCAGAACGGCCTGGACCTGCGCGAGTTGCCCGGTTCGGGGCCGGACGGGCTGATCCTGCGCGCGGACGTGGAGTACGCGCTGCGGGCCGCCGCCGCGCAGGGCCGTACGGCGGTGCCGCGCGGTGAGCCGGACGGCCGCGTCGCCTCCACCGGCAGCGACCGTACGGCGTCCGAGGGCGTCCGGGGCGTCGCCACGGGCAGCGACCGTGCGGAGTCCGCGGGCGTCCGGGCCGCCACGGGCAGCGGCGACAGCGCCGTAGGGGTCCGCGTCCCGCTCAAGGGCGTCCGCGGTGCCGTCGCCGACAAGCTGACCCGCAGCCGGCGCGAGATACCGGACGCGACCGTCTGGGTGGACGCCGACGCGACCGGGCTGACCCGGGCGCGCACCGCGATGAACGCGGCCGGGGGGCCGAAGATCTCGCTGCTCGCCCTGCTGGCCCGGATCTGCACCGCGGCCCTCGCCCGCTTCCCCGAGCTGAACGCCACAGTCGACCCCGAGGCCCGGGAGATCGTCCGGTTCGACCGGGTCCACCTGGGCTTCGCCGCGCAGACCGACCGGGGCCTGGTGGTGCCGGTCGTCCGCGACGCGCACACCCGGGACGCCGAGTCGCTCACCGCCGAGTGCGCCCGGCTGACCGAGGCCGCCCGGGCCGGGACGCTGGCCCCCGCCGACGTCACCGGCTCCACCTTCACGCTGAACAACTACGGCGTGTACGGCGTCGACGGCTCCACGCCGATCCTCAACCACCCCGAGGCCGCCATGCTCGGCGTCGGCCGGATCGCGGCCAAACCCTGGGTGCACGAGGGGGAGCTGGCGGTACGGCAGGTCGTGCAGCTGTCGCTCACCTTCGACCACCGGGTGTGCGACGGCGGCACGGCGGGCGGATTCCTGCGGTACGTCGCCGACTGCGTGGAACAGCCGGCGGTCCTGCTGCGCACGCTCTGATTGCGGGCCGTCCCCCGCGTTCCCTGTGATCGGTCGGGCCCGCATACTCGGGGGGTGACCGCGAACGAGCCCGCCGAGGCCCGGACCGAGGCCCGGACCGACGCCCGGGAGGACGAAGCCGCGCGCGACGCCGGGTACGACGCCGTCGTGCTGGCCGGTGGCGCCGCCCGGCGGCTCGGCGGCGCCGACAAGCCCGGGGTGCTGGTCGGCGGGCGCGCGCTGCTCGACCGGGTGCTGACCGCCTGCGCCGGAGCCTCGGCCACCGTCGTCGTCGCCGGTCCGCGGCCGACCGTACGGCCCGTCGTCTGGGCCCGTGAGGACCCGCCCGGCGCCGGACCGGTCGCCGCGCTCGCCGCCGGGCTGCGGCACACCGCGGCGGAGTACGTCGCCGTACTCTCGGCCGACCTGCCGTTCCTCCACGGAGCGACCGTGCGGCGGCTGCTGACGGCGGTCGCGGCCGGGTCCGCCGGGACCGAGGGGGCGCTGCTCACCGACGCCGACGGGCGGGACCAGCCGCTGGTCGCCGCCTACCGGACGGCCGCGCTCCGTCGTGAACTGGCCGCACTGGCCGACGCGCACGCGGGGCTGACCGGGCTGCCGCTGCGCCGGCTCACCGCGGGGCTGCGACTCGTTCGCGTCCCCGATCCCGTCGCGTCCTTCGACTGCGACACCTGGGACGACATCGCCACCGCAAGGGCACGCATCAGGGAGCATGGGCACGTGTTGGATGAATGGATTTCCGCCGCCAAGGACGAACTGGGCATCGAGCTCGACGTCGACACCGCCGTCCTGCTCGACCTGGCCCGGGACGCCGCCCACGGGGTGGCCCGGCCCGCCGCCCCGCTGACCACCTTCCTCGTCGGCTACGCGGCGGCACGGGCCGGCGGCGGGCCCGAGGCCGTCGCCGAGGCCGCCCGCAAGGCCGCGGCGCTGGCCCTGCGCTGGGCGGAGGAAGGCGCCTCCGGGACGGCCCCCGCCCCCGGCGGCCGTCCGGACGCCGGATGACCGCCCGCTCCAGCGGAACGGGTCTGGACGCCGAGGACCTCGACGTCGAGGAGGCACTCGCCCTCGTGAACGACCGGGCCCACACCGGGGGTGATCAGTCCGGCGACCGATCCGGCGACCGATCCGGCGACGGATTCGACGGCGGATTCGACGGCGGATTGGGCGACCGCTCCGGCGATGACTCCGGCGGCCGCTTCGGTGGCCGTCCCGGCGGCCGCTCCGGTAGTCCCCAGGGTGACCGCTCCGGTGGTCCCGCCGGCGATCACCGCGGTGGCGACCGGGCCGAATCCCGCCGCGCCTCGCGCCCGGACGCCCCTCGCCCGGACACCTCTCGCCCGGACGCCCCTCGCCCCGACGGTTCCGGTCCGGACGGCTCCCGTCATCGCGCCGCCCACCGTGCGACTTCCTGGCCCGCCGCCCGCAGGGTCGCCGAGCGGGCCGGGCGGGCCGGTGCCCGGGCCGACGGGCGGCAGCCGGTCTCCGTCCGCCTCGACGCGGCCCTCGGACTCCCCCTGGCCGCGCCGCTCGGCGCCCTCACCGATCTGCCCCCCTTCGACACCTCGGCGATGGACGGCTGGGCGGTCGCGGGTCCCGGTCCCTGGACCGTGCGCGAGGAGGGCGTGCTCGCCGGCCACGCCGCGCCTCCGCTGCTCGCCGACGGCGAGGCCGTACGGATCGCCACCGGCGCCCGGGTCCCCGCCGACAGTACGGCCGTACTCCGCAGCGAACACGGCCGTACCGACACCCAGCACCGGCTGCACGCCACCCGCGCGGTGACGCAGGGCCAGGACATCCGCCCGCGCGGCCAGGAGTGCGGGCGCGGCGACCAGCTGCTGCCGGCCGGTGCCCTGGTGACCCCGGCGGTGCTGGGACTGGCCGCGGCGGCCGGGTACGACACGCTCACCGTGCTGCCCCGGCCGCGCGCCGAACTCCTGGTGCTCGGCGACGAGCTGCTCACCGAGGGACTGCCGCACGACGGACTCATCCGGGACGCGCTCGGCCCGATGCTGCCCTCCTGGCTGCGGGCACTGGGCGCCGAGGTGACCGCGGTGCGCCGGCTCGGCGACGACGCCGACGCCCTGTACCGGGCGGTCACCGGGTCCGACGCCGATCTGATCGTCACCACCGGCGGCACGGCCGCGGGCCCGGTCGACCACGTCCACCCCACGCTGGAACGCGTCGGCGCCGAACTCCTGGTGGACGGTGTCCAGGTGCGGCCCGGTCACCCCATGCTGCTGGCCCGGACCGGTGCGGCCCAGCACCTCGTGGGGCTGCCCGGCAATCCCCTCGCCGCCGTCTCCGGGCTGCTCACCCTCGTCGAACCGCTGCTGCGGACCCTGGCGGCCCGCCCGTCGCCGGAGCCGTACGCGCTGCCGCTGCGCGGCGAGGTGCACGGGCACCCGCACGACACCCGGCTCGTCCCCGTGGTCCTGCGCGGCGACGGCGCCGTGCCGCTGCACTACAACGGACCGGCCATGCTGCGGGGGATCGCGGCCGCCGACGCACTGGCGGTCGTACCTCCGGGCGGTGCGCGGCCGGGGCAGGAGGCCGAGGTGCTCGATCTGCCCTGGGCCACCGGCGGAATCGGAGTGTGTTTCACGTGAAACTTCCCGGCCACGACGCGATCGCGCGCCAGGCGGACGAGCATCTCGTGACCCACAAGGTGAAGCTCCCCAGGAAGCTGGTGGAGCACCCGTTCCGCCAGGTGGGGAAGCGGCTCTCCTGGGCCCTTGTCGTGCTGGTGGCGACCGCGTTGATCGTGTGGGCCGACAGCGACGGCTACAACGACAACTCCGACGGCTCGGTCGATCTCCTCGACGCGTTCTACTACGCGACCGTCACCCTCTCCACCACCGGGTACGGCGACATCACACCGGTCAGTGACGCCGCCCGGCTGACCAATATCTTCGTCATCACGCCGCTGCGCGTGCTGTTCCTGATCATCCTGGTCGGCACCACGCTGGAAGCCCTCACCGAACGCACCCGGGAGGAATGGCGCCTGAACCGCTGGAGGTCCACCTTGCGCGATCACACCGTCGTCGTCGGTTTCGGCACGAAGGGAAGGTCGGCGCTGCGTACCGTCTGTGCGACGGGGCTGCGGAAGGAGCAGGTCGTGGTGGTCGATCCGAGCGGCAAGGTGATCGAAGCCGCCACGGCCGACGGTTTCGCCGGGGTGATGGGCGACGCCACCCGCAGTGAGGTGCTCAAGCGGGCCGAGGTGCACAAGGCCCGGCAGATCATCATCGCGACCCAGCGCGACGACACGGCGGTGCTGGTGGCGCTGACGGCCCGGCAGCTCAACAAGAGCGCCAAGATCGTGGCCGCGGTCCGCGAGGAGGAGAACGCGCCGCTGCTGAAGCAGTCGGGCGCCGATGCCGTGATCACCAGTGCCAGTGCCGCGGGCCGGCTGCTCGGGCTCTCCGTGCTCAGCCCCGCCGCCGGCATGGTGATGGAGGACCTCATCAGCCAGGGCAGCGGTCTCGACATCGTCGAACGGCCCGTCATAAGGGCCGAGGTGGGCAAGGGCCCCCGGGAGGTCGACGACCTGGTGGTGAGCGTGCTGCGCGGGCACCGGGTGCTCGGCTACGACGACCCCGCCGTCGGCGGGTTGGAACTGACGGACCGGCTGATCACGATCGTCCGGGCGACCCCGGGGAACCAGGTCGCGCCGGACGCCCGCCCGCTGCCCCGGGACTGACCTGCCGCGGCCCAGGGGCTGATCTGTCCGCTGGCCGGGACTGTCCCGGCCGATCCCCCGGGAAGGTCACTTGCGGTTGTAGAGCCGCATCGTGACCGGGCCGAAGACCACCAGGAACAGTGCCGACCAGCCCAGCGACCAGGCGATCTCGTCGGCCGGCCAGTCGCCCGCCATCAGGCCGCGCACCGCGGAGGCCACGTGGGTGATCGGGCTGTTGTTGACGAACGCCTGGAGCCAGCCGGGCATGGTCGACGGGTCGACGAAGACGTTGGACAGGAAGGTGAGCGGGAAGATCACCATCATGCTGACGCTCATCACCGCCTTCTCGGTGCGCAGCATCAGCCCGAACATGGTCCAGATCCAGGAGAAGGCGAACGAGAACACCAGCAGCAGCACGATTCCGGCGATCGCCCCGACGACCCCGCCGTCCGGCCGGTAGCCGAGGACCAGACCGACGGCGAGCATCACCACGGAGGCGATGGTGTAGCGCAGCGCGTCGCCGAGCAGATAGCCGACCATCGCGGCCGGCCGCCAGATCGGCAGCGAGCGGAAGCGGTCGAAGACGCCCTTCTCGATGTCGGTGTTGACCGACACCCCGGTGTACATCGTGATCATGACGACCGACATCACGAGGATGCCGGGCAGCACGAACTGGATGTAGTCACCCGGCGAACCGGCCAGCGCACCGCCGAACAGGTACGTGAACATCAGCAGGTTCATGATCGGGAACGCGGTGACGTCGAAGAGCTGTTCCGGTACGTGCTTGATCTTGAGGATCGCGCGCCAGCCGAATGTCAGTGACGCCGACAGGGAACTGGGCCGCGGCGGCCGTTCCCCGGCGACCAGCAGGGCGGCCAGCGACTCGGCGCTGACCGGGGCGAGTTCCTTGTGCTCGGTGTTGGTAGCCGTACTGGTGCTCATGCCGCCACCTCGTCCTTCGGGTCGTCGCCGCCGGCGTCGGGGAGGGTCTCTTGGCCGGTGTCGTGGCCGGTGTCGTGGCCGGTCAGGGCCAGGAAGACCTCGTCGAGGCTGGGCTGTCCCAGGGAGAAGTCGTCCACGGTGATGCCGGCCCGGGTCAGCGCGGTGAGCGCGCGGGCGGCCTGGTCGGCGGCGGCGTCGTCGGCCGTCGCGTTCAGCCGGGCGGTCAGCGCCACCGGGTCGCCCTCCAGCTGCACCTCGGCGGCGAGCAGCTCGCGCAGCAGCCGCTCGGCCTCCGGCCGCCGGTCCGCGTCCCGCAGCCGCAGATGGACGGAGCCGGCGCCGACGGACGCCTTCAGCTCGCCCTTGGTCCCCTCGGCGATCACCCTGCCCTTGTCGATGACGGCGATCCGGGCGGCGAGCTGGTCGGCCTCGTCCAGGTACTGGGTGGTCAGCAGCACGGTGGTGCCCTGGGCGACGACCGCGCGCACGATGTCCCAGACCTGGTTGCGACTGCGCGGGTCCAGACCGGTGGTCGGCTCGTCCAGGAAGAGCAGGTCGGGGGTGTTGAGGATGGACGCGGCGATGTCGATCCGGCGCCGCATGCCGCCGGAGTAGTGCTTGACCTGCCGGGAGGCGGCGGGCGTCAGCCCGAACGCCTCCAGCAGTTGCCCGGCGCGCTGCCGGGCGGCGGTCTTGCCGTGGCCGAGGAGGCGGCCGAGCAGCGTCAGGTTCTCGGTGCCGGTGAGGTCCTCGTCGACGGACGCGTACTGGCCGGTGAGGCTGACCCGGCCGCGTACCTCGTCCGCCTCGCGCACCACGTCGTGGCCGAAGACGCGGGCTTCGCCGCCGTCCGGCCGCAGCAGCGTGGCGAGGATCTTCACCGCGGTGGTCTTGCCGGCCCCGTTCGGCCCGAGCACGCCGTAGACCGTGCCGGCCGGGACCCGCAGGTCCACCCCGTCGACGGCCCGGGTCTCGCCGAACGTCTTGACCAGGCCCGCGGTCTCGATCGCGAGGCCGGACGGCTGCGTACTCATGCTGGGAGTCCTTCCGCGTTCTTGGTCCACGCATGGGAAGACCTTTACCGTCCCGCAAACTCATCGCTCGCGCACAGGTTTTTCCGACGGGGTGGCCGGAGGGCCGGGAGGGAGGGCGGGGCTCGGGGGGTGTACGGGGCGGGTCCCGCACTCGGGTGGTCGGGTCGGGGGTCCCGTACGCGGGTGGCCGGGGGCCCGTGGTCGAGTCGGGCGGTCCCGTATCCGGTTGGTCGGGTCGGGCGGGCCCGGTAGCCGGGTGGCCGGGTCGGGCGGGCCCGGTAGCCGGTCGGTCGGGTCGGGCGGGTCCCGTGGGGTGGGCCGGAGTAGCGTCCCCTTCATGCATGCGATCACGATCCCCGAACCCGGAGGCCCCGAGGCGCTGGTCTGGGCCGAGGTCCCCGACCCCGTGCCCGGCGAGGGCGAGGTCCTCGTCGAGGTGACGGCCAGCGCCGTCAACCGGGCCGACATCATGCAGCGGCAGGGTTTCTACCCGCCGCCGCCCGGTGCGTCCCCCTACCCCGGCCTGGAGTGCTCCGGACGCGTCGCCGCGATCGGCACCGGCGTCTCCGGCTGGTCGGTGGGCGACGAGGTGTGCGCGCTGCTGTCCGGCGGCGGCTACGCCGAGCGGGTCGTCGTGCCGGCCGGGCAGCTGCTGCCGGTCCCCAGGGGCGTCGACCTGAAGCAGGCCGCGGCACTGCCCGAGGTGGTCTGCACCGTCTGGTCGAACGTCTTCATGGTCTCCCACCTCCGCCCCGGCGAGACCTTCCTCGTGCACGGCGGTTCCAGCGGCATCGGCACCATGGCGATCCAGCTGGCCAAGGCGGTCGGTGCCAAGGTCGCCGTGACCGCGGGCACCGCCGAGAAGCTGGAGCGCTGCGCCGAGCTGGGCGCGGACATCCTGGTCAACTACCGGGAGCAGGACTTCGTCGCCGAGGTCAAGGAGGCCACCGGCGGGGCCGGCGCCGACGTCATCCTCGACAACATGGGTGCCAAGTACCTGGACCGCAACGTCCAGGCGCTCGCCGTCAACGGCCGGCTGGCGATCATCGGCATGCAGGGCGGCCGGAAGGCGGAGCTGGACATCGGCGCCCTGCTCGCCAAGCGCGCCGCGGTGACCGCCGCCGGGCTGCGCGCCCGCCCCAAGGAGGAGAAGGCGGCCATCGTGGCGGCCGTGCGCGAGCACGTCTGGCCGCTGCTGGCCGAGGGCCACATCCGGCCGGTCGTCGACCGGGAACTGCCGATGAGCGACGCGCCCGCCGCCCACCGGGTCGTCGAGGAGAGCGGTCACATCGGAAAGGTGCTGCTGGTCGCGCCGTAGTACGGGGCCGGTCCCCGCCCCGCTCACGTCCGGCGCAGCCGCAGACCGACGAAGGCGAGGGCCAGTCCGAGTCCGACGAGGACCAGCCCGCTGCCCAGCGAGAGGATCCGCGGGGCGGTCCCGGACTCGCCCCCGGCGTGCGCGGCGGGGCGGGGACCGGGGCGCACCGGGTCCTCGGAGGGAGCCACCCCGGCCTCTTCGGCCTCTTCGGCCTCCCCGGGTCCTGCGGAGACATCGTCGTCCGGCCCGACCGGCACCGTCCCCTCTTTCTCCCAGTCCGGTTTCTCCCAGTCCGGCTCCCCCTCCCGCCGTCCCGGCCGCTGTCGTCCCTCACCGGCCCGGCTGCCGGCGCGGGAGGGTTCGGCGGCGGGCCGGGGGGTGCCCCCCGACCGGGCCGACGGCGCCGACGCGGAAGGTTCCGAGGACGCCGACGCGGAAGGTTCCGAGGACGCCGACGGCTTCGGCGCAGCCGCCGGGAGACTCGCCGGTCCCGGCGACAGCCGGGCGGACGCCACCGGGCCCGGGGAGACCGGCTCCGCGCCGTACGCCGCACCCGTCGGGCAGGAGAACAGGACCGCGCCCGCCCCCACGAGCCCCGTCAGCCCTGCCAGTCCCGTCGCTCGCAATGTGCCCAGCCATGGAGTCACGCCGGTGACCCCCTCCCGGTACCAGTCGCCAAGATCGACGGAACAAGCCTCACATCGGTCGGCCATTGCGGCATTCCGGGCGGAGCCGAACGCGGCCGGCCCGGTTCGGGCGGGGGTGCCACGGTGTCGCGGTGCGGGCGTGCGAGAGAATGACGGCATGGAGATGCCGAGGAACGACAGGTCGTCGGAGAACCCCCAGATCCTGGTCGTCGGCCAGGACGGCATGGCGCTCAGCGGCGGCGGTGACGGTGACGAGGGCGTCCGGGAGACCCCGGTGACGGACCAGGTCGAACAGCCCGCGAAGGTCATGCGCATCGGCAGCATGATCAAGCAGCTCCTGGAGGAGGTGCGCGCGGCTCCCCTGGACGACGCCAGCCGGGCCCGGCTCAAGGAGATCCACTCCAGCTCGGTGAAGGAGCTGGAGGACGGTCTCGCGCCGGAGCTGGTGGAGGAGCTGGAGCGGCTCTCGCTGCCCTTCACGGAGGAGGGGACCCCCAGCGACGCGGAGCTGCGGATCGCGCAGGCGCAGCTGGTCGGCTGGCTGGAGGGGCTGTTCCACGGGATCCAGACCACTCTGTTCGCCCAGCAGATGGCGGCGCGCGCCCAGCTGGAGCAGATGCGCCGCGCCCTGCCGCCGGGCATGGGCGACGCCGAGGAGGGCCCGCACCCGGGCGGCCGCTCGGGCGGCCCGTACCTCTAGAGCCACCCCACCCCGCCCGTACCTCTAAACCCCACCCCACCCCTACGCCCACGATCGATCCCGCGGGGCCCGGCGGCAGCGACCGCCGGGCCCCGCGGCGTGGTGAAGGTCACTCGGTCGTGGCCGGCCGGCCGGCCCGCGGCGGCGGACCCGAAGAAAAAAATCTTGGCCGGTTCCGCGCCCCCGGCCGAGTCCGCCGAAAGGCCGGAACCCGTCGAGCGCGGTGCCCGATCCGTGTCCGTACGCGAAGGAAGCGTCATGGATGAGTTACAGCCCGGGCGCGGACGGTACACAGAATTTGCACGACAGTACGGAACCAGGGTTTCATGGCCGGTCCGTCACGTGCCGGGCCCGGCACCCATCTCGCACCGGAGGCTTGCGCGGAGGCTGTAGCGTGGCCGACGGAGACCGTGACACAACACCGCGCGTACCGCGGGCAGAAACGACGGCGAGGACTGATGGCACAGCAGCAGCGCGCTCAGGGCCCGTCCGAACCCGAGGCGACTGGCGGCGGTATGTCGGACGCGCCGGAGACCTGGGGCAACGGCGGGTTGGTCGGCGACGGCCGGTACCGGCTGACCCGCAGACTCGGGCGGGGCGGCATGGCCGAGGTGTTCGCCGCGGAGGACGTCCGCCTGGGCCGTACCGTCGCGGTCAAGCTGCTCCGCGCCGACCTCGCCGAAGACCCGGTCTCCAAGGCCCGCTTCACCCGCGAGGCACAGTCCGTGGCCGGTCTCAACCACCATGCCATCGTCGCCGTGTACGACTCCGGTGAGGACTTCGTCGGCGGCCAGTCGGTGCCGTACATCGTGATGGAGATCGTCGAAGGACGCACCATCCGCGACCTCCTGCTCAACGCCGAGGCGCCCGGCCCCGAGCAGGCGCTGATCATCACCTCCGGGGTCCTGGAGGCGCTGGCCTACTCGCACCAGCACGGCATCGTGCACCGTGACATCAAGCCGGCCAACGTCATCATCACGCACGGCGGCGCGGTGAAGGTGATGGACTTCGGCATCGCCCGCGCCCTGCACGGCGCGTCGACGACCATGACGCAGACCGGCATGGTCATGGGCACCCCGCAGTACCTCTCCCCGGAGCAGGCCCTCGGCAAGGCCGTCGACCACCGCTCCGACCTGTACGCCACCGGCTGCCTGCTCTACGAACTCCTCGCGCTGCGCCCGCCGTTCACCGGCGAGACCCCGCTGTCGGTGGTCTACCAGCACGTGCAGGACATCCCGACGCCGCCGTCCGAGGTCTCCGACGCGGTGCCGCCGGAGCTGGACGGGCTCGTCATGCGCTCGCTGGCCAAGGAGCCCGACGACCGCTTCCAGACCGCCGAGGAGATGCGCGGGCTGGTCCAGTACGGGCTCCAGATGCTGTACGACCAGGGCGGCCACACCGGCACCTGGAACACCGGCCCGGTCGACCACGACGGGCGGCAGACGCCCGCGGCCGGACTGGGGATGGCCGGTACCACCGTGCTGGCCCACCCCGACCACTCGGGCACCGCGCAGATCCCGCAGCCGATCCTGCCGGGCGGCTACGGCGGCGGTGACGACGGCGGCTTCGAGGGGCACGGCAACCGGGGCAGCGGCCGGGGCAAGCTGTGGATCCTGGCCGTGTTCGCGGTGATCGCCATCGCGGCGGGCGTCGCGCTGGCGCTGAACAACACCGAGAACGAGAGCGGCGGCAACACCGACACCACCAAGTCGCCGAGCGCCACGCAGAGCACCGGCGAGGAGAAGACCTCCGAGTCGCCGACCGACGACGCCTCGGACGAGTCCACCGGCGACACGGAGACCGACCAGGACACCGGCGGCGGCTACGGGGACGGTTACACGCCGTCGTACGAGCCCACCTGGTCGCAGTCGGCGACGCAGTCCGAGGAGACCGGCGAGACCCAGCCGACGGGCGAGGAGACCGGTGGCACCCAGCCCTCGAACACCGCGACCGGCGACGACGGCGGCGGAGAGGAGACCGGTGGCACCCAGCCCTCGAACACCGCGACCGGTGACGAGGACGGCGGCGGCGAGGAAGAGGACGGCGGCCTGACCGAGGGCCTGGGCGGCTGAGCCGCCCGAGCCGTCCAGGACGGTCTGGCGCGCGCCGGGGCGTGCTGAGCCGCCGCCGGCTCAGCCGGTGAACGCCTCGCACACCGCCTCGTACTCCCGGGTCCACCACACCGCCAGGGCGGACGCCGCGGGGAACTGCGGGTCGGCCCGCCGGTCGTCGCGCTCGTAGTGCCAGCGCAGCATCCAGAAGTCGTTGAGCCGTTCCCACCACACGCGGTGCACGGCGGCCTCCAGCTGGGCGGGCGTGGCGCCCGCGGTACGCCGGTACGCGCGCGCGTACGCGCGTACCTTCGGCAGGTCCAGCGGGCCGGACGGGCCGACGAAGAAGATCGCGGCGGCGCGTACGGCCTCCTCCGCGCGGGGGCGCACCCCGAGGCGGTCCCAGTCGACGATCGCGGCCGGGGCGTCCCCCTGGTACAGCAGGTTGAACGGGTGGAAGTCGCCGTGCACCCAGCCCGCCGCGCCGCCGCGCGGTGGCCGCCGGTCGGCGTGCC
This sequence comes from Streptomyces sp. NPDC023723, assembly GCF_040639815.1. Taxonomy (NCBI): domain Bacteria; kingdom Bacillati; phylum Actinomycetota; class Actinomycetes; order Kitasatosporales; family Streptomycetaceae; genus Streptomyces; species Streptomyces sp. NPDC023723. Next base: position 161,023 of record NZ_JBFAAP010000003.1, on the reverse strand, counting down.
GCTCCAGCAGGGCCCGGCGTTCCAGCAGCCGGTGCCGGGCGAGTTCGTCGAAGGAGTCGGCGGGGCGGTGCCGGCGCACCTGGGCGAGGAGGTCGTCGATGAGGGCGAAGGTGTCGGCGGGGTCGGCGCTCGCCGCCGGGTCGGGGGCGGCGCGGGGACCGGCCCGCTCCGGGGTCCGCGGCCCGGTCGCCGGCATCACCTGTTCCAGCCCCGCGTGCACGGCGCCGAGCAGGGCGCCGAGCCGTTCGCACTGGGCCGCGGTGAGCTGGCCGCCGTGCCGGTGCCGGCCCTCGATCCAGGGGTGCAGCGCGTAGCAGTGGCCGCCGACCACGACCACCGTACGTCCGTCGCGGCCGGGCAGCGCGGGCGCGACCGGGACGCCCAGGCCGGCCAGCCGCCGGGTGGCGCGGTGCTGGCGGTCGATGGCGGCGGGCGCGGCGGTCTCGGGGTCGAAGTGGTGCTTGAGGAAGAACCGACCGCGGGTGGTGCACAGGCGCCAGCCGCGGTTCAGCAGGCCCTGGTCGACGGGTTCGCAGGAGAGCGCGGAACCGGCGCGGTACTGGCGGAGAAGGGCGCCCAGCGGGGGCGCGTGAGGCACGGTGGTTGGTACACATAAGCGCGGCACGCCGCCGATGCTAGGGCACGGTAAGGGGGTGTGAGCTGCGGGTTGTCACACAAAGTCAGCGGTGGTCGCTTTCGGTCGCCAGTCCGTCAGGCCCGGCCGAAGTGGTGCTAGGTGACCTGTTCCGTGAGCAGTTCTGTGATTTCGCCGCCCGCGCCCACGGCGTGCACGACGCCGAGCTGGGGCTCGATCCGCAGGTAGACGGCCTCGAAGGGGACGCCGTCCACCCGGTCCGGCGCGGGGCCGAAGCGGGCGATCTCGGCGGCGGTCGGCCGGTACGTCTCGCAGCGGCCCACGACCTGTACGGTCCACAGCTCCTCGCCCGGCCGGGCGGAGCCGGAGTTGTCGCTGCCGTAGGCGACCACGCTGCCGGCGCACGCCCGGTGGTATCCGCAGCTCCTGGGCATGCGCAGCAGGACCCGGCCGTCGGCCACGATGTGCCGGGCGAAGGCGAGGAAGGGCAGGGCGCGCAGGCTGGTGGCCGCCCGGCCGTAGGCGGTGCGGCCGAGCAGGCCGACGGCGAGTCGTGCGTCCGTGGGCATGTTCTCAACAGTGCACCGCGCGGGGGAGGCGAACCAGGGCCGCAGGCCCTCTGAGCAGAGGACATAAGTCCCGGGTAAGAAGAGGCGTCAGGGTTTTCCGGCCTGCATGCGGGCGACGTATGCCGCCGCCTGGGAGCGCCGCTGCATGCCGAGCTTGGCGAGCAGGCTGGAGACGTAGTTCTTGACGGTCTTCTCGGCGAGGTGCAGCCGTTCGCCGATCGCCCGGTTGGTCAGGCCCTCGCCGATCAGTTCCAGGATGCGGCGCTCCTTCTCGGTGAGGCGGGCGAGGCGGTCGTCGGCGGGGGCGCCGCCGTCCCGCAGCCGCTGGAGCACCCGCGCGGTGGCCGCCGGGTCGAGCAGCGACCGGCCGGCCGCGACGTCCCGGACGGCGGCCAGCAGCTCGGCGCCGCGGATGTCCTTCAGGACGTAACCGGCTGCCCCGGCCATGATCGCGTCGAACAGGGCCTCGTCGTCGGAGTAGGAGGTCAGCACCAGGCAGTGCACCGACTCGTCATGGGCGCGGATCTCGCGGCACACCTCGACACCGCTGCCGTCCGGCAGCCGTACGTCGATCACCGCCACGTCCGGCCGGGCGGCCGGGATCCGGGCCAGCGCCTCGGCCGCCGTGCCGGCCTCGCCGACCACCTCGATGTCCTGCTCGCCGGAGAGCAGGTCGTGCACGCCCCGACGGACGACCTCGTGGTCATCGAGAAGAAATACCCTGATATGTCCTTCTTCGCGCACAGGGTCAGTGTCACATACGGACTCTTCCCGCGCCCGGGGCGGCCGGGATAACGTGCCGTTGTCCCGGCCCCCTGCGACGCTGTGACCAGTAGATGTTCCCGACTTTGCCGATTTACTAGGAATCCCAAGTAAAAACGCAGGTCAGGAGGGGTTTCACAGAAATGTGGAGCACTGGGTAACGTGCAATGTGCAGGACGCTCGCCGGGGCACCTGTCACGCCTGTGTCCGACTCCGGCGCACCCACCCCGTGCGCCCGCCGGGCGCGGGTGAGCCGCACCGCCTCCCGGCGAACCCGGGGGCCGGACCGACGGAGGAGCACACGTGACCGTGGAGAGCACTGCCGCGCGCAAGCCGCGACGCAGCGCCGGGAGCAAGGCCGGTACCACCGGCACCAAGGCGGCCGGCGCCACCGGTACCAAACGCGCCGGGCGCGCCGCCGGCCCGGACGCCGACCCGCAGCTCGTGCAGCTGATGACGCCCGAGGGCAAGCGGGTCAAGAACGCCGAGTTCGATCCGTACGTCGCCGGCATCACCCCCGAGGAACTGCGCGGCCTGTACCGCGACATGGTCCTCACCCGGCGGTTCGACGCCGAGGCCACCGCGCTCCAGCGCCAGGGCGAGCTGGGGCTGTGGGCGTCGCTGCTCGGCCAGGAGGCCGCGCAGATCGGCTCCGGCCGGGCCACCCGCGCGGACGACTACGTCTTCCCGACCTACCGCGAGCACGGCGTCGCCTGGTGCCGCGGGGTCGACCCGACCAACCTGCTGGGCATGTTCCGCGGCGTCAACAACGGCGGCTGGGACCCCAACAGCAACAACTTCCACCTGTACACCATCGTCATCGGCTCGCAGACGGTGCACGCCACCGGCTACGCGATGGGCATCACCATGGACGGCGCCGACTCGGCCGTTCTCGCCTACTTCGGCGACGGCGCCTCCAGCCAGGGCGACGTCATGGAGTCGTTCAACTTCGCCGCGGTCTACAACGCCCCGGTGATCTTCTTCTGCCAGAACAACCAGTGGGCGATCTCGGAGTCCAACGAGAAGCAGACCCGGGTGCCGCTCTACCGGCGTGCCGAGGGCTTCGGCTTCCCGGGCGTGCGCGTCGACGGCAACGACGTACTGGCCTCGCTCGCCGTCACCCGGTGGGCGCTGGAGCGGGCCCGCCGGGGCGAGGGACCGGCGCTCATCGAGGCGTACACCTACCGGATGGGCGCCCACACCACCTCCGACGACCCTTCGCGCTACCGGCCCGACGACGAGCGCCTGGCCTGGGAGGCGAAGGACCCGATCCTGCGGCTGCGCCGCCACCTGGAGGCCGCAAACCACGCGGACGAGGGGTTTTTCGCGGAACTGGACGCGGAGAGCGAGGCGTTGGGCAAACGAGTGCGCGAAGCGGTCCGGGCCATGCCGGACCCGGACCGGTTCGCCCTCTTCGAGCACGCGTACGCGGACGGGCACGCGCTGGTCGACGAGGAGCGCGCCCAGTTCGCCGCCTACCAGGCGTCGTTCGCCGATGCCGAGGGGGGCAACTGACATGGCCGAGAAGATGGCGATCGCCAAGGCGATCAACGAGTCGCTGCGGCACGCCCTGGAGACGGACCCCAAGGTCCTGATCATGGGCGAGGACGTGGGCAAGCTCGGCGGTGTCTTCCGGGTCACCGACGGCCTCCAGAAGGACTTCGGCGAGGGCCGGGTCATCGACACCCCGCTCGCCGAGTCCGGCATCGTCGGCACGGCGATCGGCCTCGCGCTGCGCGGCTACCGGCCGGTGGTGGAGATCCAGTTCGACGGTTTCGTCTTCCCGGCGTACGACCAGATCGTCACGCAGCTCGCGAAGATGCACGCGCGGGCGCTCGGCAAGGTCAAGATGCCGGTCGTGGTGCGCATCCCCTACGGCGGCGGCATCGGCGCGGTGGAGCACCACTCGGAGTCCCCGGAGGCGCTGTTCGCGCACGTGGCGGGCCTGAAGGTGGTCACGCCGTCGAACCCCTCCGACGCCTACTGGATGATGCAGCAGGCCATCCAGAGCGACGACCCGGTGATCTTCTTCGAGCCCAAGCGGCGCTACTGGGACAAGGGCGAGGTCGACCCGGAGGCGATCCCCGGCCCGCTGCACCGGGCCCGGGTGGCCCGCGAGGGCACCGACCTCACCCTGGTCGCCTACGGCCCGATGGTGAAGCTCTGCCTGGAGGTGGCCGACGCGGCGGCGGAGGAGGGCCGGTCCCTCGAGGTGGTCGACCTGCGCTCCATCTCCCCGCTGGACTTCGACACGGTGCAGACCTCGGTGGAGAAGACCCGCCGGCTGGTCGTGGTGCACGAGGCGCCGGTCTTCCTCGGCTCGGGCGCGGAGATCGCCGCGCGGATCACCGAGCGCTGCTTCTACCACCTGGAGGCCCCGGTGCTCCGGGTCGGCGGCTACCACGCGCCGTACCCGCCGGCGCGGCTGGAGGAGGAGTACCTGCCCGACCTGGACCGGGTGCTGGATGCCGTCGACCGCTCGCTGGCGTACTGAGGAGAGGGCCGTGACGACGATGACGGAAAGGGCCGTGGGCTCGGTGCGCGAGTTCAAGATGCCCGACGTGGGCGAGGGACTCACCGAGGCCGAGATCCTCAAGTGGTTCGTGAAGCCGGGTGACACGGTCACCGACGGCCAGGTGGTCTGCGAGGTCGAGACCGCCAAGGCCGCGGTCGAACTGCCCATCCCCTACGACGGTGTGGTCCGTGACCTGCGGGTCCCCGAGGGCACCACGGTCGACGTGGGCACGGTGATCATCACGGTGGACACGGGCGGCGGGACGGCGGCCGAGCCCGCCCGGCAGCCGGTGGCGGCGGAGCCCGAGCCCGAGCAGCCGCAGGGCCGCCAGCCGGTCCTGGTCGGCTACGGCGTGGCCGCGTCGTCGACCCGCCGCCGCCCGCGCAAGGCCGTCCCGGAGGCCGCCGCCGCGGAACCGGCCGCAGCGCTCCAGGCCGAGCTGAACGGCAGCGGCCGGGCGAGCGGCCCGGAGACCGGCCCGGAGACCGGCCGGGCGGGCAGCACGGCCCCCGGCCGGGCGAGCGCCCCGGGCACCGCCGCCCGGCCGCTGGCCAAGCCCCCGGTGCGCAAGCTCGCCAAGGACCTCGGCGTCGACCTGGCCGCGATCACCGCGACCGGCCCGGACGGCGTCATCACCCGCGAGGACGTGCACGCGGCGGCGGCCACCCCGACGCCGGCCGCCCCGGAGCCGTCCGCCGGGTCGCCGGCCCTGGCGGAGCCTGCGGCGCCCCCGGCGGCGTACGACACCGCCCGCGAGACCCGCGTGCCCATCAAGGGGGTGCGCAAGGCGACGGCGGCGGCGATGGTCGGCTCGGCGTTCACCGCGCCGCACGTCACGGAGTTCGTGACGGTCGACGTGACGCGCACGATGAAACTGGTCGAGGAGCTGAAGCAGGACAAGGAGTTCGAGGGGCTGCGGGTCAACCCGCTGCTGCTGATCTCCAAGGCCCTGCTGGTGGCGATCCGGCGGCACCCGGAGATCAACGCCGCCTGGGACGAGGCCGCCCAGGAGATCGTGGTCAAGCACTACGTCAACCTGGGCATCGCGGCGGCCACCCCGCGCGGCCTGATCGTGCCGAACATCAAGGACGCGCACGCCAGGACGCTGCCGGAGCTGGCCCGTTCGCTGGGCGAGCTGGTGGCGACGGCCCGGGACGGCAGGACCTCCCCGGCCGCGATGCGCGGTGGCACGGTCACCATCACCAACGTGGGCGTCTTCGGCATCGACACCGGCACGCCGATCCTCAACCCCGGCGAGTCGGCGATCCTCGCCGTCGGCGCGATCAAGCCCCAGCCCTGGGTGCACAAGGGCAAGGTGAAGCCCCGTCAGGTCACCACGCTGGCGCTGAGCTTCGACCACCGGCTGGTCGACGGCGAGCTGGGCTCCAAGGTGCTGGCCGACGTGGCCGCGGTCCTGGAGCGGCCCAAGCGGCTGATCAGCTGGGCGTAGCGGACCCGCGTGAGGGGGGTGCACCGCCCGCCGGCGGTGCACCCCCCTCACGCGATTCCTGGCGCTGCGTCAGCTGATCTTGGCGTAGCCGTAGTTGACGAGCTTCTTCACGTCCGAGGTGCGGTTGGCCGCCGAGGACGAGGTGAGCACCGCGCCGACCACCGACTCACCGTTCTTGGTGGCGGCGAACACCAGGCAGTACTTGGCGGAGGAGCCGGAGCCGGTCTTCACGCCCAGCGTGCCGTTCCAGCCCAGCAGGGTGTTGGTGTTCGACCAGGTCGCCATGGTGCGGGTGGAGCCGCTCTTGGTGACGGTCTTCGCCTTGTACGACTTGGCCTTCACCACGGTCTTGAACGTGGAGCTCTTCATCGCGCTGCGGGCGAGCTTGGTCAGGTCGCGCGGCGTGGAGTAGTTGGACCCGTTGCTGATGCCGTCGAACGAGTCGAAGTGCGTCTTGGTCATGCCCAGGCTCTTGGCCATGTTGTTCATCTTGGCGATGAAGTTCTTGGTGCGGGCCGAGACGGTCGAGCCGGAGCCGAACTTGTCGGCCAGCGCCATCGCGGCGTCGCAGCCGGACGGCAGCATCATCCCGTAGAGGAGCTGGCGGACGGTGACCTTGTCGCCGACGATCAGCCGGGCCGACGAGGCGCCCTTGGAGACGATGTAGTCGCTGTACGCCTTCTTGATGGTGACCTTGGCGTCGAGGTTCAGGTTCTTCTGCCCGAGCACCACCTTGGCGGTCATGATCTTCGTGGTGGAGGCGGTCAGCCGCGTGGTGTCGGCGGACTTGCTGTAGAGCGTCTTGCCGGAGGCGCTGTTCATCAGGAACCCGCCCTTGGCGGTGATGCTCGGCGTCGTGACGGCCTGGGCCGGCGCCGCGGTGAGGACACCGGTCGCCAGCATGGTGCCGCTCGTCACGACGACGGCGACGGCCCTGCGGAGGCGAAAGCCCTGATTGACGGTTTTCACGTAAGGTACCCCGATTGTCTGGAATTCACCGGCGGTGCGGCCGAGTTGAGGTCAGTTCATCATCCGAACAGCATGAGGCCGCGTCCAGGTTCCGACTCATGAGAAGGGCGAATGGTTGCCCTGTGAATTCCTGTGCGAGGAGAGGCGTCCGCATCGCGGACGGTTCCTTTCATGCGTCCCTGTTGTATCTATCCTGTGGGCATGACCATGGCCGTGAAGCAACCACCCGCCGCCGACCGCGTCTACGCGCACGTCAAGCAGGGCGTCCTCGACCGCCGCTACGAGGGCGGCACCCTGCTCACCGAGGGCGAACTGGCCGAGGCCGTCGGGGTCTCCCGCACCCCGGTGCGGGAGGCGCTGCTGCGCCTGGAGGTGGAGGGGCTGATCCGGCTCTACCCGAAGAAGGGCGCCCTGGTCCTCCCGGTCTCCGCGCAGGAGATCGCGGACGTGGTGGAGACCCGGCTGCTGGTCGAGGAACACGCCGCCCGCAAGGCCGTACCCGCCTCGCCCTCACTGCTGGAGCGGCTGGCGGAACTCCTCGACGAACACCGGGAGCGCGCCGCGGCCGGCGACTACGCGGCCGCGGCCGTCGCCGACCGCTGCTTCCACGCCGAGATCGTGCGCAGCGGCGGCAACGAGATCCTGTCCCGCCTCTACGACCAACTCCGCGACCGCCAGCTGCGGATGGGCGTCGCGGTCATGCACTCGCACCCCGACCGGATCGCCAAGACCATCGTCGAGCACCAGGAGATCCTCGACGCGCTGCGCGCGGGCGACCCGGAGGCGGCCGTCGGCGTCGTCGGCCGGCACGTCGGCTGGGTCTCCCACCTGGCCCGCGGGGAGGTCCGATGAGCAGCGCCGGTACCACGCTGCCCGGCGATCCCCCGGGCGGCCGCCGGGCGATCGCCGTCTGGGGCGTCGGCGTCGCCGTCTACTTCGTCGCCGTCATCTTCCGTACCTCGCTCGGGGTGGCCGGCCTGGACGCCGTCGAACGCTTCGACGTGGGCGCCTCCGCGCTGTCCACCTTCTCCATCCTCCAACTGCTGGTCTACGCCGGCATGCAGATACCCGTCGGCCTGCTGGTGGACCGGCTCGGCACCAAGAAGGTGCTGGGCATCGGCGTCGTGCTGTTCACGATCGGACAGCTCGGCTTCGCCTTCTCCCCCTCGTACGGCACCGCGCTCGCCTCCCGGGCGCTGCTCGGCTGCGGCGACGCGCTGACCTTCATCAGCGTGCTGCGCCTGGGCACCCGCTGGTTCCCGGCCCGGCGCGGCCCGTTGGTCGCCCAGCTGGCCGGCCTGGTCGGCATGGCCGGCAACCTGGTCTCCACCCTGGTCATCGCCCGGCTGCTGCACGGCATCGGCTGGACGGCGGCGTTCGCCGGCAGCGCGGTGGCGGGCGTGGTGGTGCTGGTCCTGCTGCTGCTCTTCCTGAAGGACCACCCCGAGGGCCACGAGCCGGAGCCGTTCCCGCACCAGGGGGCGGCCTACGTACGGCGGCAGATCGCCGCGTCCTGGCGGGAGCCGGGGACCCGGCTGGGCATGTGGGTGCACTTCACCACGCAGTTCCCGGGGATGGTCTTCACCCTGCTGTGGGGCCTGCCGTTCCTGGTCGAGGCGCAGGGGATGTCCCGGGCGACGGCGGGTGAGTTCCTCACCCTCGTCGTCCTGTCCAACATGGTGATCGGCCTCGTCTACGGGCAGATCGTCGCCCGGCACCACGGGGCGCGGCTGCCGCTGGCGCTGACCACCGTGGCGGCCACGGCGGCGGCGTGGGCGGCGACGCTGGCCTACCCGGCCGAGCACGCGCCGACGTGGCTGCTGGTGCTGCTGTGCGTGGTGCTCGGGGCCTGCGGCCCGGCCTCGATGATCGGCTTCGACTTCTCGCGCCCCGCCAACCCGCCGGAGCGGCAGGGCACCGCGTCCGGGATCACCAACATGGGTGGTTTCATCGCCTCGATGACGACGCTGCTGGCGATCGGGGTGCTGCTGGACGCGACGGGGGACGACTACACGGTGGCGTTCTCCGCGGTGTTCGTGCTCCAGGTGCTCGGCGTCTCGCAGATTCTGCGGTTGCGGAGGAGGGCGGAGCGGCGGGAGCGGGAGCGGTTGGTCGCCAGTCGGGTGTCTTCAGTGCACGTTCCTGTGTGACGTGCCGGGCGCCCGGCATCCGGCGCCCGGCGGCTTCGGGCCCGGCCGGGGGGCTGCCGCCCCCAGCCCCCCGCTTCGGCCTGAACGGCCTCGTCCTCAAACGCCGGACGGGCTGAATACGGTCGCCGTCCGGCGTCCGGCGGGCCCGGCCGGGGGTTGCCGCCTCCCAGTCCCCCCGCCTCGGCCTGAACGGCCCCGTCCTCGAACGCCGGACGGGCTGAATACGGTCGCCGTCCGCTACTTGGTCACCGTGAAGTGCCGCAGGATCGCCGTCGTCAGTTCCGGATCGCCCTCCGCCTTCACCCGGTCGCTCACCGCCTCCGGCGTGGTGCGGCCGCAGGCCAGCCGGACGTAGGTCTCCCAGTCCAGGATCAGGGTGGCGGCCGGGCCCAGCGCGGGGGCCGTCTCCAGGGTGCCGCGGCCCTGGATGTCGACCCGGATCGTGCGCAGGAACTCGATCGGGCCGTGCACGTCGAAGACCACCGCCGAACTGCGCGGCGCGTCCGCGTCCTCGGCGACGATCCGCGGCAGCTCGTCGAGCAGCACGTCACGGGCGACGTGCGCGCCGGGGGAGTCGAGGCCGCCGGGGCGGCCGAGGGCGGCGCGCAGGTCCTGTTCGTGCGCCCACACGTTGAAGGCGTGCCGGCGCATCGACTCCTCCAGGGTCAGCTCGGTGCCGAGCGGGGCCCGCACCTTGGCGCCTGGGTCGCGGGACTCGTTGCGCAGCTGCCGGTTGCGCCGGATGATCATGTACTCCAGCTCGGACGTCATCTCCGGTGCCGTGTGGTGCCGGCGGACGTCGACCTGCATCTCCATGTAGCGCTGGTGGTCATTGGTGACGTGGAACAGGTCGCGCGGCAGCGTGTGGATGGGACGCGGGTCGCCGAGCATCTCCGAGTCCAGGCCGATGACATGGGAGACGACATCGCGCACGGACCAGCCGGGGCACGGCGTACGGCGGTTCCACTCGGCTTCCACGAGCGGCTGCACCAGCTCGGATATCGCTTCGATGGAGTGAGTCCAGGCGTCGGCGTAGGGCTGGAGGGTGGGATGCAGACTCACGGAACGGGACCCCTCGGCGGTCGGTACAGGGTGGGCGGGCGGCGGGCTGCGGGCGTCTTGGGAGGCTAAGTTACGCTGCTGTGCGGTACCCCGGCAGTGCTTTCGTGTGACGATCGTAGGCCCGTGTTGACCGCGCGGATGCCAGGGCCGTGGTACAGCCGTGGTACACCCCGGGCGCGACGCCCCCTCAGCCGCCCTTCCCGGGGCCCCTTCCGGCTCCCTCGCCCCGCCTCTGCTCCCGCCTCTGCTCCTGCGCCTCCTCCTGCCCTTACTCCTGCTCCTTCTCCCGTTCCTTCTCCGCCAGGTGGATCACGCACACCGTCAGGGCGATCAGCAGCGCCGGGTCGGCGTCCTCGTGGACGACGTCCAGGCCGTAGGTGTCCCGGACGGTGAGCAGCCGCCGGGAGACGACGGCCAGCAGCTCGCCGTCGTACTCGATGGCGAACTCCCGGTCGAGGATCTTGCCGCTGACGTCGAGTTCGTTGCCGTCGGCCAGGGCCACCCGGTAGTGGTTGCGCAGCAGGGAGAGGCGCTTGCGCCGGATGGTGGCCAGGGGCTCGCCGGCCCGCTCGATCACCATCGTGTCGCGCAGCGCGAACATCTTCTGGTGGATGTCGATCAGGACCCGGCCCTGGGTGTCCTTCAACTCCCAGGTGTCCCGCAGCCGCATCGCCTTGCCGTCGACGAGGAAGACCTTGGTGCCGCGGTCGTCCTCGATCCAGTAGTCGTCACCGAAGCCGAGCAGCCGGTCGTACACGAGGAATCTCATGCCGGGATCGCTTCCCCGCCGCCCGGCCCGTGACGCCGGCGCTGGGCCGACGGGCTGACGCCCGGTCGGCGGGCCGACGCCCGGGACGGTCAGGCGCCGTAGCCGTTGTTGTAGCCGTCGCCCGAGCGGGGCCGTTCCTCGACGACCGGGGCCGTCGGGGGCATCACGACGCGCCGCCTGCGGGCGATGCTGCTGAAGGTCGCGACGCCGATCAGGCCGACGATCATGAAGATGATGCCGACCAGGTCCAGATTGACGCCCTGCATGTCCCAGTCGGTCGCGAACGTGAGGATGGCTCCCACGGCGATGAGGATGATGCACCCGCCGAGGCCCATGGCTGTCGCCTCCCTGTAGATCCGGTCGGATCCGGTCCTTCCGGTCGATCCGGTTCCGTCCGGTTACCCCGGGAGACAACACCCATGCGGCAGGGGGTACTTACGAATCGCTCGCCAGGAACGCCACCAGTGCCTTCGCCAGCAGGTGCGGGTCGTCCGCGCCGCACAGTTCCCGGGCGCTGTGCATCGACAGGATCGCGGTGCCGATGTCCACGGTGCGGATGCCGTGCCGGGCGGCGGTGATCGGGCCGATGGTGGTGCCGCACGGCATGGAGTTGTTGGAGACGAAGGACTGGAAGGGCACGCCGGCCCGCTCGCAGGCGGCGGCGAAGACCGCGCGGCCCGAACCGTCGGTGGCGTAGCGGTTGTTGACGTTGACCTTGAGGATGGGGCCGCCGTTGACCCGCGGGTGGTGCGTCGGGTCGTGCCGCTCCGCGTAGTTGGGGTGCACGGCGTGCCCGGTGTCGGAGGACAGGCAGACGGTGCCGGCGAAGGCCCGGGCCCGGTCCTCGACCGTGCCGCCGCGGGCCAGTACCGAGCGCTCCAGCACGGTGCCGAGCAGCGGCCCGTCCGCGCCGGTGTCCGACTGCGAGCCGGTCTCCTCGTGGTCGAAGGCGGCCAGCACCGGGACGTACGACAGTCCGGCCGCCCGGTTCGCGGCGGCGGCCAGGGCGGCCACGCCGGCGTGCACGGAGAGCAGGTTGTCCATCCGCGGGCCGGCGACCAGCTCCCGGTCGCGGCCCAGGTAGGCCGGGGCCTCCACGGAGTGGGTCATCAGGTCCCAGCCGGTGACCGAACCGGCGTCCAGCCCCGCCTCCTCCTCCAGGAACGCGATCAGGTCGCCGTCGCGGACGGGGTCGGCCAGGCCCCAGACCGGCTGGAGGTGGCGCTGCTTGTCGAGCTTGAGGCCGTCCGCGGTGACGTTGCGGTCCAGGTGGATGGCGAGCTGGGGGACGCGCAGCAGGGGGCGGTCGACGTTCACCAGGCGGGTGCTGCCGTCGCGCAGGGTGAGCCGGCCGGCCAGGCCCAGGTCGCGGTCGAGCCAGGAGTTCAGCAGCGGGCCGCCGTAGATCTCCACGGCGACCTGGCGCCAGCCGTGCGCCCCGGTGTCGGGGCGGGGCTTGACGCGCAGGTTGGGGGAGTCGGTGTGGGCGCCGACGATCCGGAAGGGGGTGTGCGGCTCGGCTCCCTCGGGGACGTACCAGGCGATGATCGCGCCGCCGCGCAGTACGTACTTGCCGCCGCTCGTCGCGTCCCAGGCGTCCGTCTCCGCGACCTGCCTGAAGCCTGCCTTCTCCAGCCGCTGGGCGGCGTTCGCCACGGCGTGGTACGGCGTCGGGGACGCCGCGAGGAAGGACATCAGGTCGTCGGTGTGGCCGCGGTCGAAACGGGGAGGTTCGCTCATGCAGGCCACCTTAACGAGGGCCCGCTTCCCGTCCACCGGGAGCGGGCCCTCGTCGGGCGGTACTAGGGCCTGTCGTTTGGATCACGCCGCAGACGCGGGGCCTGGCACGCGCTACCCCACTGCCTGAACGGCGTGGGGGGACCCCCAGCCGCGTTGTCGTCGGTTGTCAACTCCCCCACGCTCGGCTTCGCTCGCGCGGGGGGACCCCCATCGCGTTGCCGCCCTCCTCCGCCTTGCAGCTGCACGCACCAGGCCCCGCTCACCGGCATGGACAAGTTCCGCCGATGCCCTGCGTCCTGATCCAAACGACAGGCCCTAGAACGCGGCCTCGTCCAGCTCCATCAGGTCCAGCTCGACGCCCTGGGCGACCTTGCGGGCCAGGGTGACGCCGGGCAGGACGTTCGCGGCGAAGAACTTCGCGGCGGCGATCTTGCCGGTGTAGAAGGGCCTGTCCTTCGCGGACGCCGTCGGCAGCTTCTCGGCGGCGATCGCGGCGCCCTTGAGCAGCAGGTAGCCGACCACCACGTCACCGGAGGCGAGCAGCAGGCGGGTGGTGTTGAGCCCGACCTTGTAGATGTTCTTGACGTCGCTCTCGGTGGCGGCGAGGTCGGTGAGCATCAGGCCGACGATGGCCTCCAGCTCGACGGCGGCCTTGGCCAGGTGCTCGCGGGCACCGGCCAGTTCGTCGCCGCCGGTGGCGAGCGCGAGAAACTTCTTGATGTCCTCGGCCAGCGAGTTCAGCGCGGCGCCCTGGTTGCGGACGATCTTCCGGAAGAAGTAGTCCTGCCCCTGGATCGCGGTGGTGCCCTCGTAGAGGGTGTCGATCTTGGCGTCGCGGATGTACTGCTCGACCGGGTACTCCTGGAGGAACCCGGAGCCGCCGAAGGTCTGGAGCGACTGGGCGAGCTGCTCGTAGGCCTTCTCCGAGCCGTAGCCCTTGACGATCGGCAGCAGCAGGTCGTTGAGGGCGTGGTCGGCGGTGGAGTCCTCGCCGTTCGCCTCCTTGACCTGGATGGTGTCCTGCACGGAGGCGGTGTACATCACCAGGGCGCGCATGCCCTCGGCGTACGCCTTCTGCGTCATCAGCGAGCGGCGCACGTCCGGGTGGTGGGTGATGGTGACCTTGGGCGCCGTCTTGTCCATGAAGTTGGCGAGGTCCGGGCCCTGGACGCGCTCCTTGGCGTACTCCAGCGCGTTGAGGTAGCCGGTGGAGAGGGTCGAGATGGCCTTCGTGCCGACCATCATCCGGGCGAACTCGATGATGCGGAACATCTGCCGGATGCCGTCGTGCTTGTCGCCGATCAGCCAGCCCTTGGCGGGGTGGCGGTCGCCGAAGGTCATCTCGCAGGTGTTGGAGACCTTCAGGCCCATCTTGTGCTCGACGTTGGTGGCGTAGGCGCCGTTGCGCGCGCCCAACTCGCCGGTCTCCGGGTCGAACTCGTACTTCGGCACCAGGAAGAGGGACAGCCCCTTGGTGCCCGGACCGGCGCCCTCCGGCCGGGCGAGGACGTAGTGGAGGATGTTCTCCGACATGTCGTGCTCGCCGGACGTGATGAAGCGCTTGACGCCCTCGATGTGCCAGGAGCCGTCCGGCTGCTGGACCGCCCTGGTGCGGCCGGCGCCGACGTCGGAGCCCGCGTCCGGCTCGGTGAGCACCATGGTGGAGCCCCACTGCCGGTCCACGGCGATCTTCGCGATCTTCTGCTGGACCTCGTTGCCCTCGTCGAAGAGGATGCCGGCGAAGGCCGGGCCGGAGGAGTACATCCACACGGCCGGGTTGGCGCCGAGCACCAGCTCCGCGTAGGCCCAGATCAGGGAGCGCGGCGAGGTGGTGCCGCCGATCTCCTCGGGCAGGCCGAGGCGCCAGTACTCGGAGTCCATGAAGGCCTGGTAGCTCTTCTTGAAGGACGCCGGGACGGGCGCGGTGTTCGTCTCGGGATCGAAGACCGGCGGGTTGCGGTCGGCGTCCTCGAAGCTGGCGGCCAGCTCGTTCTCGGCGAGCCGGGTCAGCTCTTCCAGGACGCTCTTGGCGGTCTCGACGTCCATCTCCTCGAACGGGCCGGAGCCGTAGACCTTGTCGCGGCCCAGCACCTCGAAGAGGTTGAACTCGATGTCGCGGAGATTCGGTTTGTAGTGCCCCATGGCGACGGCTCCCTAGATCCCTAGAGGGACGGCGAGGCACTGACTCCTCGCGCTCTCGTACACGTACCAACTAGTAGCTACGATGATGCTACCCGTCGGTAATAAGTCGCAACCCCGGCCGCTCCATCTGTGACTCTTCACTCGCTACTCTTGCGGCATGTACGGCTACGACCAGACCGCGGGCCAGCAGCAGTACGCGCCGCCCCAGCAGCCGATGTCCGGCGGATACGGGCAGCAGCAGCCGCCGCTGTACCCGGAGCCGTCGCCGCCCTCGCTCGCGGACGCGGTGCGGGCGTTCACCACCGGGCAGCTGGCCGCCGAGGACTTCCAGCAGGTCTTCGCGACCTCGAAGGTGTACTGCCCGCGCGGCGACAACCCCGGCTTCCTCGCCCTGCACAACACCCAGCAGCCGGTGATCCCGATGTTCACCACGCTCAAGGAGCTGCGCCGGTACGCGGGCAAGGAGTCCAAGTACTTCGTGATCACCGGCGCCGAGGTGCTGGACCTGCTGCCGACCGGGTACGGGTTCGTACTGGACATGGAGGGCGAGCACCGGATGGTGTTCGACGCCAAGGCTGTCGAACAGATGGTCGATTTCGCGATGCGCCGCATGTATGGCTGATCCTGCCCGCGCGTACGAATGACGGTGGAGCCCGGAGGGAATGCCCTCCGGGCTTCCGCGGTTCTGGGGTAGCAAGAAGTTCAACGCTCAACTAAAGTGGACGTACGCCGCCCAAGGAGGTCGACATGCCTGCCGTGACCGTCGAGAACCCGCTGTTGCTCCCCCGCGTGACCGCGCCCGCCGACGCGGTGGCCCGTCCCGTGCTCACCGTGACCACCGCGCCCAGCGGTTTCGAGGGCGAGGGCTTCCCGGTGCGCCGCGCGTTCGCCGGGATCAACTACCGCCACCTCGACCCGTTCATCATGATGGACCAGATGGGTGAGGTGGAGTACGCGCCCGGGGAGCCCAAGGGCACCCCCTGGCACCCGCACCGCGGCTTCGAGACCGTCACCTACATCATCGACGGGATCTTCGACCACCAGGACAGCCACGGCGGTGGCGGCACCATCACCAACGGCGACACCCAGTGGATGACGGCGGGCAGCGGGCTGCTGCACATCGAGGCGCCGCCGGAGTCCCTCGTGCTGTCCGGCGGGCTGTTCCACGGGCTCCAGCTGTGGGTGAACCTGCCGGCCAAGGACAAGATGATGGCCCCCAAGTACCAGGACATCCGGGGCGGCACCGTGGCCCTGCTGACCTCGCCGGACGGGGGTGCGCTGGTCCGGGTCATCGCCGGGGAACTGGACGGCCACCAGGGCCCGGGGTCGACCTTCACGCCGATCACGATGATCCACGCGACCCTCGCGCCCGGCGCCGAACTGACCCTGCCCTGGCGCGAGGACTTCAACGGCCTCGCGTACGTGCTCGCCGGGCGCGGCTCGGCCGGGGCCGAACGGCGGCCGGTGCGGACCGGGCAGACGGCCGTCTTCGGGGCGGGGGGCTCGCTGACCGTGCGGGCCGACGAGCAGCAGGACGGCAACACGCCCGACCTGGAGGTCGTGCTGCTCGGCGGGCAGCCGATCCGGGAGCCGATGGTGCACTACGGGCCGTTCGTCATGAACACCCGCGACGAGCTCCAGCAGGCGTTCGAGGACTTCCAGAAGGGGCGCCTCGGCAGCGTGCCGGCGGTGCACGGGATGTCGGAGGCCGGGCCGGACGCCTGACGCCGGGTCACCCGGGCGGGCCGTGCCGACAGGACGGCCCGCCCGGCCCGTGATCGGCTGGGGGCGTGCTGTTGCTCCCCGTGCCCGTGCGCCGGTTCGCCGCCTGGTGCGTCGTCATCCTGCTGGCCGCCGGCGTCGTCTACGTGGGCATCCGGCTCTGCGTCGAGTTCCGCACCACCGTGACGCCCGTGCTGCTCGCACTGCTCGGTACCGCGCTGCTGCGCCCGCTGTACGGGTGGCTGGTCGCGGTCCATGTGCAGCGGTCGCTGGCCGCGCTGCTCACCTGCGTCGCCGTGCTGGCCGTGGTCGGTGGCGCCGTCTACATCGTGGTCGCCGCCCTGGTCGACAGCGGCGACCAGATCGTCGAGTCGCTGCGGACCTCCGCCGAGGACCTCGCCGACCACCTCGGCGCGGCCGGCACCTCGCTGGACGACCTCGCCGCCAACGGGCGGAAGCTGCTCGGCAAGTTCGGCGGGACGGCGGCCTCCGGGGTGATCAGCGGCGTGAGCGTGGTGGGCGAGATGATCGCCATGGCGGTACTCGCCCTGCTCCTGGTCTTCTTCTTCCTGCGCGACTCCGACCGGGCCGTCGGCACCGTGCGGGCGCTGGTGCCGCACAGCGGCGCCGACATGACCGAGGCGATGGCCCGGCGGGCCTTCGAGGCGGTCGAGGGGTTCATGCGGGGCACCACGCTGATCGCGCTGATCGACGCCGTCTGCATCACTGTCGGGCTGCTCGTGCTGGGGGTGCCGGGCGCGCTCGGGCTCGGCGCGCTGGTGCTGGTCGGGGCCTACATCCCCTATCTCGGGGCGTTCCTCTCGGGGGCGGCGGCGGTGCTGGTGGCGCTGGCCGACCGGGGGTTCGTCATCGCGCTGTGGGTGCTGGGCGTGGTGGTGGCCGTGCAGCTGCTGGAGGGGCATGTGCTCCAGCCGGTGATCCAGAGCCGGACCGTGCACATGCACCCGGTGGTGGTACTGCTCGCGCTGACCGCCGGCGCCTCGGTCGCGGGCATCGTCGGGATGCTGCTCGCGGTGCCGCTGACCGCCGCCGGGTTCGGCATCGTCCGCGAGTTGCAGCACCGCTACACGGACACGGCGAGCTCCGGGCCCGGGGAGCCCTCGTAGAGGTCGAACCAGATGCTCTTGCCCTCGCCGCGCGGGGCGACGCCCCACTCGTCGGCGAGCATCTCGATCAGCATCAGACCCCGCCCGGAGGACGCCATCTCCCCCGGGCTGCGCCGGTGCGGCAGTTCCTGGCCGGTGTCGGTGACCTCGACCCGGATGCGGCGTTCGCCCAGGGCGCCGGTGACCTCGGCGACCACCAGCGCGTCGGCGTCGGTGTGCACCAGGACGTTGGTCAGCGTCTCGGAGAGCAGCAGCACCGCCGAGTCCTTCTGGTCCTCGCTGGGCCAGTCGTGCAGCAGGTCGCGCAGATGCCGGCGCGCGGTGCCGATCCGCTCCGGCTCGGCCTGCGCGACCGTCAGCATGGTGCGGCGGCCCGGCGGACGGGGGCGGGCCGCGTCGCCGGCGGCACCGGCCTCGTCGCCCCGGCGGAGCAGCAGCAGGGCGATGTCGTCCTCGCGGCGGTCGGCCAGCGGGCCGGTGGTGTGGTGGGAGGAGGGCCCGTGCACGGCCTGGACCATCGCGTCGGCCAGTTCCTCCGGGTCGCCGACGGGCAGGTCCTTCAGCCCGGCGCTCAGCCGCCGCCAGCCCGAGTCCAGGTCGTGGCCGCCGGTCTCCAGCACACCGTCGGTGATCAGCATCAGCGTCTCGCCGGGCGCCAGGCTGAGCCGGGTGGTGGGGTAGTCGCAGTCCGGGTCGATGCCCAGCGGCAGCCCGCCGGCCGTGGCCCGGATCAGCACCGTGCCGTCCGTCATCCGCACCGCCGGGTCCAGATGGCCGGCCCGGGCCGCCTCCACGGTGCCGGTGGCGGGGTCGACCTCGACGTAGAGACAGGTCGCGAAGCGGAAGTCGCCGGGGTCCTCGGTGGACCGGGTGAGGCCGTGGAAGAAGCGGGAGGCGCGGGAGAGCACCGCGTCGGGGCGGTGGCCCTCGGAGGCGTAGGCGCGCAGTGCGATGCGCAACTGGCCCATCAGCCCGGCGGCCCGTACGTCATGGCCCTGTACGTCGCCGATGACCAGGGCGAGGCGGTCTCCTCCGGAGGGGGTGCCGCCGGGCAGCGGGATCACGTCGTACCAGTCGCCGCCCACCTGGAGTCCGCCGCCGGTCGGGACGTAGCGGGCGGCGATCCGCACGCCCGGGATCTCCGGGCCGACCGCGGGCAGCATGGAGCGCTGGAGTCCGTCGGTCAGCTCCCGCGTGGTCTCGTCGGCGCTCGCCCGGGACAGCGCCTGCGCCATCATCCGGGCCACCGTGGTCAGCACCGACCGCTCGTCCGGGGTGAACGCGACCGGGTAGGAGAAGGCGGCCATCCAGGTGCCCATCGTGCGGCCCGCCACGGTCAGCGGCAGGAACGCCCAGGAACGGCGGCGGAAGCGCTTGGCGAGCGGCCAGGTCAGCGGGTAGCGGGCGGCGTACTCCTCGGGGGAGGAGAGGTAGACGGCCCGGCCGGTGCGGACCACCTCGGCGGCCGGGTAGTCGGTCTCCAGCCCCATCCGCGCGAACGGGCTGTCCTGGTGCGGCTCGGTGCGGTGGCCGATGATGGCCAGTTCGTCGCCCTCGACGCTGAAGACCGCCAGGCCGTCCGGCGAGAAGCCCGGCATCGACAGGCCCGCCGCGACCCGCAGCACCTCCTCGGTCGACCGTGCCTCGGCCAGCGCCCGGCCCGCGTCCAGCAGGAACGCCTCCCGGGAGCGGCGCCAGTCGCCGGTGACCGCGCTGCGCCCGGCGGCGGTGCCCGGCGTCGGTTCGGTGACCTCCTGGAGGGTGCCGATCAGGCGGTACGCCTTGGCCTCGGGGTCGAAGAAGGGCTTGGAACGGCTGCGGACCACCCGGACCACCCGGCCCTGCTCGTCCATGATCCGGACGCGCACCTCGGCGACCGTGCCCTCGGTGGCGGCGAGGCGGACGACGCCGGTGATCTCGTTCCAGTCGACCGGGTGCAGCCGGGCCCTTACCTGGGCCTGGTGCAGGCTGGCCCCACGGGCGGGCAGGCCGAGCAGCCGGGCCGCCTCGGCGTCGACCGTGACGAACTCGCTGGCCGTGTCCCAGTGCCACAGACCGGTCGCGAGGGCGGCCAGAACGTCCCCCACGGCGGGCAGGGGCTCACCAGTGCGCATTGCTCCACTGTATGGAGTGGTGATCGGGGGATGCCACCGGTCGCGGCCGCGGCAATGGGGAGGAAGGGGGGACCGGGTGCCCGGTACGCTGGGGTTGTTTCACGTGAAACACGAATGTGAAACGCCATCCCCGATCCGCGAAGACTGGATGAACGACGATGCATCGGTACAGGTCCCACACCTGCGGCGAGCTCCGCGCCTCTGACGTCGGCAGCGACGTCCGGCTGAGCGGCTGGCTGCACAATCGGCGCGACCTGGGCGGCATCCTCTTCATCGATCTGCGCGATCACCACGGCATCACCCAGCTCGTCGCCCGTCCGGGTACGGACGCGTACGAGGCGCTGGACAAGCTGACCAAGGAGTCGACCGTCCGGGTCGACGGCAAGGTCGTCTCGCGCGGTGCCGAGAACATCAACCCCGACCTGCCCACCGGCGAGGTCGAGGTCGAGGTCGGCGAGGTGGAGCTGCTCGGCGCCGCCCAGCCGCTGCCGTTCACCATCAACACCGAGGACGGGGTGAACGAGGAACGACGGCTGGAGTACCGCTTCCTGGATCTGCGCCGCGAGCGCATGCACCGCAACATCATGCTGCGCACGTCGGTGATCTCCGCGATCCGCAGCAAGATGGTGACGCTCGGCTTCAACGAGATGGCGACGCCGATCCTGACCGCCACCTCCCCCGAGGGCGCCCGCGACTTCGTGGTCCCCTCCCGGCTGCACGCGGGCCGTTTCTACGCGCTGCCGCAGGCTCCGCAGCAGTTCAAGCAGCTGCTGATGATCTCGGGCTTCGACCGGTACTTCCAGATCGCGCCCTGCTTCCGGGACGAGGACGCCCGTGCGGACCGCTCGCCGGGCGAGTTCTACCAGCTCGACGTCGAGATGAGCTTCGTCGAGCAGGAGGACGTCTTCCAGCCGATCGAGAAGCTGATGACGGAACTCTTCACGGAGTTCGGCGACGGCCGCGAGGTGACGTCCCCGTTCCCGCGCATCCCGTTCCGCGAGGCGATGCTCAAGTACGGCTCCGACAAGCCGGACCTGCGCGCCAAGCTGGAGCTGGTCGACCTCACCGACATCTTCGCGGGCTCGGAGTTCAAGGCGTTCGCCGGCAAGCACGTGCGCGCGCTGCCGGTGCCGGACGTCTCCGGTCAGCCGCGCAAGTTCTTCGACCAACTCGGCGACTACGCGGTCGCCCAGGGCGCCAAGGGCCTGGCCTGGGTGCGGGTGGCCGAGGACGGCTCGCTGACCGGCCCGATCGCGAAGTTCCTGACCGAGGAGAACGTCGCGGAGCTGACGAAGCGGCTGTCGCTGGCCGCCGGGCACGCGGTGTTCTTCGGCGCGGGCGAGTTCGACGAGGTCTCCAAGATCATGGGCGCGGTGCGGGTCGAGGCCGCCAAGCGGGCCGGGCAGTTCGAGGAGAACGTCTTCCGGTTCTGCTGGATCGTCGACTTCCCGATGTACGAGAAGGACGAGGAGACGGGGAAGATCGACTTCTCCCACAACCCGTTCTCGATGCCGCAGGGCGGCATGGAGGCCCTGGAGTCCCAGGACCCGCTGGACATCCTGGCCTGGCAGTACGACATCGTCTGCAACGGTGTGGAGCTGTCCTCCGGCGCGATCCGCAACCACGAGCCCGACATCATGCTGAAGGCGTTCGAGATCGCCGGCTACGACGCGGAGACCGTCGAGCGGGAGTTCGCCGGCATGCTGCGCGCGCTGCGCTTCGGCGCCCCGCCGCACGGCGGCATCGCCCCCGGCGTCGACCGCATCGTGATGCTGCTGGCGGACGAGCCCAACATCCGCGAGACCATCGCCTTCCCGCTCAACGGCAACGCCCAGGACCTGATGATGGGCGCGCCGACGGAGCTGGACGAGACCCGGCTGAGGGAACTGCACCTGTCGGTGCGCAGGCCGCAGCCGAAGTAGGCGCGGAAACCCGGAAGGGGCCCGGGACGGTTCTCCGTCCCGGGCCCCTTCCGGCTTCTTCGGTCCGTTCCCGTCAGCTCTTGCCGCCGCCCGACAGCCCCCGGGTGCGGCGGCGCAGCGCCGGGCCGAGGCGGACCAGGAGGCGCTTGTCGATGCCGGTGACCTTGCGGTCGACGGCGGTCAGCGCCTTGCGGGTGGCGGCCAGCTCCTTGGCGAGGGCGTCCAGCTTCGCCGTCGTCTCGGCGGCGCGCTTCTCGGACTTGGCGAGCTTGGCGCGCAGCTCCTTGTTCTCCTTGGCCTGCTTGCGGGCCTGCTCCCGGGTCTTCTCGTCGGCCGTCGTGAGCTGCTCGCGCAGCCGGCTGAAGCGGTAGCGCAGCTGCCCGTCGTCCGAGCCGTCCCACACCGGCATCGAGGCGGGCAGCTCCAGCTCGGCCATGCGGGCGTCGAAGGCGGCGCCGCCGTCACCGTGCGTATAGGTGTTCTCCAGGCCGTTGCGGTCCAGGAAGGCGACGATCCGCTCGAAGCGCTCACCGTGCCCCTTGCGCATCGCCGAGAAGTCGGCGCTCTCGTACAGATCGCGCGGGTCGGTGTCGGCGGGCAGGCCGGCCAGCTGGCGGTGCGGGATGTCGAAGTACCGGCACAGCTCCAGGGTGCGCGAGTCGTGGGTGAGGACGACGCTCGGGGTGCCGGCCAGCAGCGCGGCGACATTGCCGTGGATGCGGGTGCCGTAGGCGAAGTCGTAGCCGCCCAGTTCCTTGATCCAGGTGGCCGGGTCCAGCGGCATGCGGACCTTGTTCTCCTGGAGGAGCGGGTGGCTGAGCTGGAGCGGGAAGGGCTTGGTGTACCCGGACTCGGGGCTGGTGTCGCCCCAGAGCAGCAGCTCGGCATCGACGGTGTTCTGCGCGTAGTACGTGAGGTGGGGGTAGTTCTGGTGGGCGTGGCGGGCGATGCCGGAGATGTCGCCGACGGGTATCGCGTTGGGCGACAGGTTGAGCGCGATGCGGGAGTCGGCGGTCAGCTCGGCGGTGCGGATCTCGGGGAAGGTGTCGCCGTACAGGAACATCGACGGGCAGCCGATGATGTCGATGTCCCGGAAGCCGAGGGCCTTGAGGTAGTTGGCGGTCAGTTCGCCGCGGACGCCGATGGAGGCGGAGCGCTCCAGGACGGCGGTGGCGAAGCGCTTGACCGACGCCTCCATCGGACCGAGCCAGTCGGTGTCGTAGTCGTCGGGGGCCTGGGCGCCGACGCCGAAGACCACCACCGGGATGGTGAGCTGCTCGATCAGGGTGGAGAGGCGGTCCAGCGACGCCTGGAAGGTGGGCCGGAAGGCGTTGGCGAGCGGGACGACGAAGACGTCGTACTGCTCGTTGATCTCGGCGGCCCGCTCGGGCGAGGAGTTGGTGCGGATGCCGTTGGAGACGACCTCGGTGTCCGGTGCGGACAGCATCTTGTGCGCGGAGTCGCTGAAGATGAGGTTGCCGGTGTTGGTGCCGATCAGGTCCTGGTGGATGAACTCGGCCGGGCTCGCCACGTGGAACGGGCTCTTGCCGGATCGGATGAGGATGCGCTTCACGACAGTCCCTCGGTACGCGGTGCGGATTCAGCTGCGTACCGGTCGGCGGTGACCGCGACGCACACCCGCGCGACGGATAGACGTTCGAGTGTCGCGCGGGTGAGCAAACTTTATACGTCCGGCAAATGGACCGTGAAGCCTCGGTGACGCGGTGGGCGTCACCGAGGCGGCACTGAGGCTTCACGGCTGCGGAAAGGCTGTGGAGAGGGGGCGGGGAGGTTACTCGGGGGCGCCGCCGAAGCGCTCCTTGTAGGTCTCCAGTTCCTCGTCGGTGATCTTGGCGAAGAGGACCGGGGGGACCGTGAAGGGGGTGCCGACGGGGAGGGCGGTGAGGGTGCGGGCCTGGTCCGGGGTGACCCAGGTCGCCGTGTCGTCGGGGAGGGCGAAGGCCGCGCGCATGGCCTTCGCCGACGCCGGGATGAAGGGTTCCGAGACCACCGCGTAGAGGTGGATCAGGTTCATCGCCGTGCGCAGGGTGAGGGCCGCGCCGTCCTTGTTGGTCTTGATCTCCAGCCAGGGGGCCTTCTCCTCCAGGTAGGAGTTGCCGGCCGACCACAGGGCGCGCAGGGCGGCGGCCGCCTTGCGGAACTGGAGGGCTTCCATCTGGGTCTCGTACTCGGCGAGCAGCTCCGTGATCTGCGCGCCGAGATTCGACTCCGCCGCGCCCGGCTCGCCGCCCGCCGGGACCTCGTCGCCGAAGCGCTTCCTGGAGAAGGACAGCACCCGGTTGACGAAGTTGCCCAGGGTGTCGGCGAGATCCTTGTTGACCGTCGCCGTGAAGTGCTCCCAGGTGAAGGAGGTGTCGTCGGACTCCGGGGCATTGGCGATCAGGAAGTAGCGCCAGTAGTCGGCGGGCAGGATGTCCAGGGCCTGGTCGGTGAAGACACCGCGGCGCTGGGAGGTGGAGAACTTGCCGCCGTAGTACGTGAGCCAGTTGAAGGCCTTGAGGTAGTCGACCCTCTTCCACGGCTCGCGGACGCCCATCTCGGTGGCCGGGAACATCACGCTGTGGAAGGGGACGTTGTCCTTCGCCATGAACTCGGTGTAGCGGACGTCGTCCGCGCCGTCCGGGCCGTACCACCAGGAGCGCCAGTCGCGGTTCTCGCCGGGGGCGGCGTCCGCCCACTCCTTCGTCGCGCCGATGTACTCGATCGGGGCGTCGAACCAGACGTAGAAGACCTTGCCCTCGGCGGCCAGCTCCGGCCAGGTGTCGGCCGGGACCGGGACGCCCCAGTCCAGGTCACGGGTGATCGCGCGGTCGTGCAGGCCCTCGGTCAGCCACTTGCGGGCGATGGAGGAGGCGAGCTGCGGCCACTCGTCGGCGGTCTCGTCGATCCACGCCTCGACCTCGCCCTGGAGCTTGGACTGGAGCAGGAAGAGGTGCTTGGTCTCGCGGACCTCCAGGTCGGTGGAGCCGGAGATCGCCGAGCGGGGGTCGATCAGGTCGGTGGGGTCCAGGACCCGGGTGCAGTTCTCGCACTGGTCGCCGCGGGCCTTGTCGTAGCCGCAGTGCGGGCAGGTGCCCTCCACGTAGCGGTCCGGGAGGAAACGGCCGTCGGCGGGCGAGTAGACCTGGCGGATCGCCCGCTCCTCGATGAAACCGTTCTCGTTGAGGCGGCGGGCGAAGTGCTGGGTCAGCTCCGCGTTCTGCGCCGAGGAACTGCGGCCGAAGTGGTCGAAGGCGAGGGCGAAGCCGTCGTAGATCGCCTTCTGGGCGTCGTGCGCCTGCGCGCAGAACGTGTCCACCGGGACGCCCTGGGCCTTGGCGGCCAGCTCGGCGGGGGTGCCGTGCTCGTCGGTCCCGCAGACGTAGAGGACATCGTGGCCGCGCTGGCGCAGGTAGCGGGCGTAGACGTCGGCCGGGAGCATGGACCCCACCATGTTGCCCAGGTGCTTGATCCCGTTGATGTACGGAAGGGCGCTGGTGATGAGGTGTCGAGCCATCGGGGGCTGCTCCCAGGTCGCTGCGTTTACGGTCACAAATACGAACTTTGAAATCGTAGCCGACATGGGTGGGCCGCCCGCCTCCCGTTATTGGGGGGAGGGGGCGGCCCGGGGTGGTGCGGGGGGTGGTGCGAGGGCGGTGTCTTTTCAGGGGCGGTAGGCGGGTTTCAGGGGCGCCAGGTGGCCAGTACGCCCTCGTACAGTTCCTGGTCCGTCAGCTCCAGGGGGTTCTCGCCGGCCAGGAAGTACGCGGTGTTGCCGGTCTTGAGCTTGCGGAGGTAGTCGAACGCCTTGTTCTCCGGGTCACCGAAGGCGACGAAGGAGAAGAAGACGGCGGGGTGGGACGCGGCGGCCGCGGTGAGGGCCTGGGTGGCGGGGGTCTTCGCGTCGGGGGCGCCGTCCGTCTGGAAGATCACCAGGGCGGGGGCGGTGGGGTCGGCCGACTTGTCGTGCAGGGCGAGGACCTCGGCGACGGCGGCGTGGTAGCTGGTGCGGCCCATCCGGCCCAGCTCCGCGTGGGTGGTGTCGATCTTGTTCTCGTGGTCGGAGAGGGAGACGGTGGTGGTGCCGTCGATCTCCGTGGAGAAGAAGACGACCGGGACCGTGGCGTCGGGGTCGACGTGCGCGGCGAGGGCGAGGGTCTGGTCGGCGAGGGCCTGGGCGGAGCCGTCCTTGTAGTACGGGCGCATGCTCGCGGAGCGGTCCAGGACGAGGTAGACCTTGGCTCGGGTGCCGGTGAGGTCGTGCTTCTTGAGGGTGGCCGCGGCGGTCTTGTGGGCGGGGAGGAGGGCGGGGGTGGTGGGCTTCTTGGCCTCGCCTTCGGCTTCGGCCTCGTTCGTTTTCCCACCCGCACCGCCCGTGCTGCTTTCGTCTTCGGGTGCGGGTGGCCCCTGTGGGGGTTCCTCGCCGGTGGCGGCTGCGGGTTCGGGGGCGGTGGTGGGGGCGGGGGCCGGTTCCGGGGTGGGGTCTGGGTCCGGGGTGGGTTCCGGGGCCGGAGCCGGGGTGGGTTCCGGAGTGGGAGCCGGGGCCGGTTCCGGGGTGGGGTCTGGTGTTGGTTCGGGCTGGGGGGTGGGGGCCGACGCGGTCACCGGCTCGGGCTCGGGTGCGGGGTCGGAGGCCGGCTCGGGGTCGGCTTCGGAAACCGGTTCGGGCTCGGGTTCGGGTTCGGAGGTCGGCTTGGGCTCGGGGCCGGGCTCGGGGTCGGCTTCTGGGGCGGAGACCGGTGCGGGCTCGGGGGCGGCTTCCGAAGCCGGCTTGGGCTCGGGTTCGGAGAGCGGCTCGGGGGCGGCTTCGGAGACCGGCTCGGGTACGGGTTCGGCTTCGGAGACCGGCTCGGGTACGGGTTCGGCTTCGGAGACCGGCTCGGGTACGGGTTCGGCGGCCGGCTCGGGTTCCGGTGCGGAAGTCGGCTTGGGGTCAGGGGTGGGCTCGGGCTCGGGGGTGGGCTCGGGCTCGGGCTCGGGGGTGGGCTCGGGCTCGGGCTCGGGCTCGGGCTCGGGGGCCTGGTTCTGGGGTGGCTCGGTTGGTTCCGGGGTGGGGGGAGTGTCCGGGGAGTCGGACGGTTTGGGGGGTGTGACGTTGTCGAAGGCCGCGGTGACCAGTTCGTGTACGTCGGCGGACGGCTCGGAGGTGTCCTCGGTGGACGTGCGCGGCTCTGGGACCACCGGGTCGGGGTCGGGCTCGGGCTCCGGCCGGGACTGGGCCGGGACCTTCGGTTCCGCCGCGGGCTCCACCGGAGCCGGCGTCGGTTCCGGCGACGGGGCCGTCTCCTGTGTGGCCTCCTCCGGCTGGGCGGACCGCGCTTTGCGTGAGCGGCCGAACGCGTTCCGCAGGAGAGTGAGAATGCCCATGTGCGCAACCCTTCGCATGAGTTGATGCCCGTCAAACCCTGGCCAGGACGGACACGTAAGGTTAGCGGCCTCCGCTTCCGTTCCTGGCCAGGGTCTGGCACACGGACCGCGCCCGCGTCAAGAGCCGCTTCCGGCCGCTGCGCGGATGGCGCCGCGGTAGCGATCAACTCCCCGACAATCGCCGTGGGTTCACCCTCCGTTCACCCTGCCGCCCGGCTGCCGCACATATGTGCTCCTACGGTCACGCTGACACCAAGGGCATCCAAGGGGAGAGCAAAGTGCGCAAGCTGCTGCCGTTGATCGGAACACCGTCCGATTCCCACCCTGGCGGCCGTTCCGCCATGACGTGCCGTTTCCGGTGTGGTGACGCCTGCTTCCACGAGGTGCCCAACACCAGTGCCAACGCGTACGTCGGTGATGTCATCGCCGGCGCGCTCAGCCGCCGCTCGATGATGCGCACCGCCGCCGTGGTCACCGTCGCCGCGGCGGGCGCCGGCGCGGTCACCGTCGGGGGCGCCGGGCAGGCGCAGGCCGCCCCGGCGACCGGAAAGGGCAACGGGAACGGGAACGGGAACGGACAGAGCAAGGCCAAGGGGGCGCGAGGGCTGCGGTTCACGCCCGTGGCGCCCAATCTGGAGGACGCGGTCGTCGTACCGGACGGGTACCGGCAGAACGTCGTGATCCGCTGGGGCGAGCCCATCCTGCGCGGCGCGCCCGCCTTCGACCCGGAGAACCAGACCGCGAAGACCCAGGCCGGTCAGTTCGGGTACAACAACGACTTCCTCGCGCTGCTGCCGGTGGACGGCGAGCGGGGGCGCCAGCTGCTCGTGGCCAACCACGAGTACACCGACGAGGTGCTCATGTTCCGCGGCTACGACGCGGCCAACCCGACCCGCGAGCAGGTCGAGGTCGCCTGGGCGGCGCACGGGCTGTCCGCCGTCGTCGTGGCGGAGGACCGCGGGACCGGGAAGCTGACGCCCGTCCCCCGGCACCGGCTCAACCGCCGGGTCACCGCCACCACCGAGTTCCGGCTGACCGGCCCGGCGGCCGGCTCCGACCTGGTCAAGACCTCCGTCGACCGGACCGGCAAGAAGGTCCTCGGCACCCTCAACAACTGCTCCGGCGGCACCACCCCGTGGGGCACCACGCTGCACGGCGAGGAGAACTTCAACCAGTACTTCGCCAACAGCAGCCGGACCACCGACACCCGGTACGGGATCGGCACCGGCGCCACCGAGCGCAAGTGGGAGCGGTTCGACAAGCGGTTCGACGTCGCCCAGGAGCCGAACGAGGTGCACCGCTTCGGCTACGTCGTCGAGTTCGACCCGTACGACCCGGAGTCCACCCCGCGCAAGCACACGCTGCTCGGGCGGTTCAAGCACGAGGCGGCCACCGTGCGGCTCACCTCGGACGGCCGGCCCGTCGTCTACACCGGGGACGACGAGCGGTTCGACTACTTCTACAAGTTCGTCGGCAGCAAGCGGATGAAGAAGGGCTCGTCGCGGGCGGTGCGCGAGCACAACCTGTCGCTGCTCGACGAGGGGACGCTGTACGTCGCCAAGCTGACCGGGGACTCCCCGGCGATCGAGATCGACGGCACCGGCAAGCTGCCGGGCGACGGCGAGTTCGACGGCAGCGGTGTCTGGATTCCGCTGGTCACCGCCGACGAGGACGGTGCCGTCTCGCACGTGGAGGGGATGAGCGCCGAGGAGGTGTGCGTCTTCACCCGGCTCGCCGGTGACAAGGCCGGCGCCACCAAGATGGACCGGCCCGAGGACATCGAGCCGTCGCCGAAGACCGGCAAGGTGTACGTCGCCCTCACCAACAACACCAACCGGGGCGTCGGCGCCAACGCCAAGGCGGACGAGGCCAACCCGCGCAACGCCAACAAGCACGGGCACATCCTGGAGCTGACCGAGCACCGGGGCCGGGCGGACAGCCTGGAGTTCGGCTGGTCGCTGTTCCTGGTGGCCGGTGACCCGGAGGACTCCGCGACGTACTTCGCGGGCTTCCCCAAGGAGTCGGTCAGCCCGATCTCCTGCCCGGACAACGTGGCCTTCGACGACCACGGCAATCTGTGGATCTCCACCGACGGCAACGCGCTCGGCACCCACGACGGCCTGTTCGGCGTCGCCACGGCCGGGGAGCGGCGCGGTGAGCTGAAACAGTTCCTGACCGTGCCGACCGGGGCCGAGACCTGCGGTCCGCTGGTGCAGGACCGGCGGGTCCTGGTCGCCGTACAGCACCCGGGCGAGATCACCGGCGCCACGGTGGACAACCCGGCCAGCACCTGGCCGGACGGGCCCGGCAAGATCGTCCGCCCGGCGGTCGTGGCGGTGTGGCGCGCGGACGGCGCCGACATCGGCGTCTGAGGTCTGAGGGTCTGGGGCCTGGGGCCTGGGGTCTGGGGTCTGGGGTCCGTACGGTGCTCGCTCTGCGCCGGGTCAGCCGGCCCGGTGCAGGGTGAGGTCGGCGAGCAGGGCCCGGTGGTCGGTGCCGGACAGGTCGAGGAAGCGGGCCTCGCGCGCGGTGAAGTCCTCCGAGACCAGCACGTGGTCGATCTGTACGCCGAAGGTGGGCGTGGTCCGGGACGGCCAGCTCGGGGTGCGGCCGGAGCCGGCCAGCCGGGCCGCGTCGCGCAGTCCGGTGTCGAGCAGCGGGCGGAACGCGGCGTGGTCCTGCGAGGCGTTGAAGTCGCCGGCCAGCACGGTGGGGGTCTTGTCGTCCTTGGCGACGGCGTCGTGCAGCGCGTCCAGCTCCTCGCGCCACAGGCCCACCTGGCCGGGCACCGGGGGCATGGGGTGGGCGAGCTGGAGCCGTACGTCGACGCCCTTGACCTCGGCGACGGCGCCGGGCATGCCCATCGTGCCCTCGACGCCCTTCGCGGCGCGCAGCGGGAAGCGGCTGAGGATGACGGAGCCCTCCGAGCCGCCGCCCGCGACGGCCTGCCGGTTCGGGTAGGTCTTGGCCAGGTCCCGGCGGAGGATCTTCTCGCAGGTCTGCTCGCACTCCTGGACGAAGACCAGGTCCGGGTCCTCGCGGCGGACGGCGTCGACCAGGGAGTCGGTGCCCTGGCCGAACTCGACGTTCGCGGTCAGGACGCGCAGTTCGGCGAAGGCCGGGCCGACGGGGTCGCCGGTGCGGCCGTAGGGCTGGAGGTACCAGGCCAGCAGGCCGAGCAGGACCACGCCCCACAGCGCGCCGGACCACCAGTGGGTGTACACGGAGATCAGCAGTGCCACGCCGAGGGGTATGAGCAGCCAGGGCAGGAAGGCCAGGAGCTGCGGTACCGGGGTGATGGCGTCGGTGTCGGCGGTCCGGCAGCCGAGGACCACGCTGAGGCCGACGAACAGCAGGAAAGCGCTGGTCAGGGCTATGCGTCGGCCGATGCGTCTGCGGCGTACGTGCCGGGGGACCGCCCATGCGGCGGCCCTGGTGTCCAAGTTCACGTCCCGGCCTTCCGCTCGGTCCTTCCTCGAATCCTTCAAATCCCACATCAAAGACGGGGAGAGGGGTCGGAAAGTTCCCCCTGCGTTCCGGGCGGGGAAACGATATGTGAGCGGTCGTGGTTCCGGTGGTGGTTTCGGCGGTTGAGGAGGTGGCCGGTCAGCCAGGAGGCCAGGGCGACGGTCAGGCCGAGGGCGACCAGTAGCCAGGCGGCGGTGCGCAGGGTGGCGGTGAGCGCGTCGTAGACCGCGCCGGCCGCCGGGCCGTGCACCGCGCCCGGCAGTTCGGCCAGGGTGAGGCGGCGGCCGACGGCGACGGCCAGGCCGAGCAGCGCGCCGCCCAGGGCGGTGCCGAGGCCGGCGGCGGTGACGGCGTGGCGGCGGCGGGCGGCGACCGCGATGCCGGTGACGGCGGCGGCGACGGCGGCCAGCGGGAGCCAGAAGGCGGCGACGTCCAGCGCGTGGTAGCCCTTGCGCAGCCGGTCGGCCTCGGCGGCGCCGAGCACGGTGACGGCGGTGTGCCGTACGGGGATGCGGTGCGCGAACGGTACGTGGTCGTGGGCGAGCTGGTGTTTGACGCGGGCGGTGACGGGGGCCAGGTCGACGGTGACGGGGCGGCCGGCGCCGGCCGGGCGGGGCTCGCGCAGGGCGCGGACGAGGGCGGCGTGGACGGTGCGGTTGGCGGTGTCCCAGCCGGCCCGGAACGCCTTCGTGCGGGTGAAGGAGCGGGCGGCGTCGTGCACGAAGACGCGGGTGGTGCGGGGGGTGGGGCCGGGATTCAGCTGGGTGAACACGCTGTCCCGGACGGTGGCCGCGACGGCGTCCCGGACGCGGGGGTCGGTGGCGAGGGGGGCCATGGCGTCGACGTACCGGCCGGTGTCGGAGAGGGCGTGGGCGGCCCAGGCGGCGACGGCTCCGCAGGGGGTGAGGAGGCAGGCGAGGGTGAGGAGGGCGGCGGAGAGGGTGTGGCGGAGCCGGGGGTGCGGGTGAAGGTGGGGGCGAAGGCGGGGGCGGGGGTGTGGGGGCACGGGTCCAGGCAAGTCCGTCGGGGGGTGGGTGGCGAGCGACGTGACTGCATGCGGGGGGCGGGTTGGGCCGGACGGGTGATGCGGGGCGGGGCGTTGGGCGGGCGGGGCGGCGCGCGGCCACCGCCGGCGGTGCAGGGGGCGTCAGGGCACGCGGCGGCCCGGGCCGTCCTCGTGGGTGTAGTAGCGGTAGAACAGGGTCAGGAAGACGCCTGCCGCCACCGCCACCGAGATGCCCGCGGACTGGAGCACGCTGCGGCCGGACTGGTTGATCAGGAAGCCCACCGCGCAGCCGGTGAACACCGCCCACAGCAGCGCGTGCTGCTCGCGCCGCAGCCGTGCGGCGACCGCGCGGACGACGGCGTACAGCACCACGAAGACCAGCACGGTCAGCCAGCCGAACAGCAGGTTCCAGCCGGTGATCTCGGTGCCGTGGCGCCGGTTGGCCGCGGCCCACCAGCCGTAGATCAGCCCCAGCAGGACCGGCAGCGCCCACTTCGCCACCAGGTGGGTCCGGGGACCGAAGACATCGGGCGCCGGTGCCGGTGCCTGGGCCCTGCGGCCCGGCCTGGTCGTCGTACCGCCGGTCGTGGTTTCCGCGTGCGCCATGCGGGCGCTCCTCTCTGTGCCGGCCCCCGACTACCAGGTCACACCCGGTGCGGCGGCCGGGCAACTCAGGATGCGCGAGCGGTCGGCGCGTGCTTCGCTGGGCGGGTGAGGGGTCGCGTCCTGCTGAGGCTGCACGGCGGCCGGCCGGGGCGGCTGGGCCGGCCGTCCGGCGACCCGGGCGCCGTGCACCGGCACCAGATGGTGCGGGTCGGCGGCCGCAGTGTCGGCTGGGTTCCGCCGCTGCTGCTGCTGATCGCCGTCGCGGTGGCGGACGCCAACACCGGCGGACAGTTCCGGATGATCTCGTGGATCGTGCTGGTTCCCGGCATCGCCGCCGCCATCTGCGGAGTGTGGGGCACCGCCGTCTACGCGGTGCTCGCGGTCGTCACGTACTACAGCGTCGACAGCGCCTGGCCGCACCAGTACCAGAGCGGGCTGCCCGACTTCATCCTGGTCGCGGTGGGCGGGCTGCTGGCCACCCTGGCCTGCGCGGTGCGGATGCGCGGGGAGCGGCGGATGCTGCACATCCGGGACGTCGCCGACACCACCCGCCGGGTGGTGCTGCGCCCGCTGCCACCGGGCTGGGGCGGCCTGGACCACGCCGCCGTCTACCTCGCCGCCGACACCGAGGCCCGGGTCGGCGGCGACTTCTACGACATCCAGCCCGGCCCGCACGGCACCCGGGTCCTGATCGGCGACGTCCAGGGCAAGGGGCTGGGCGCGGTGGAGACGGCGGCGGCGCTGCTCGGCGCGTTCCGCGAGGCCGGCTACCACGAACCGGACCTGGCGACGGTCGCCGCCCGGCTGGAGGCGCGGATGATGCGGCACCGGTGCCACACCGCGGCGCTGGGCCGGTCCGACGGCGACCGGTTCGCCACCGCCGTCCTGGTCGGCTTCCCGCCGGACGACCCCGGTGCCGTCGACACCGTCGTCTTCGGCCACGAACCGCCGCTCGCGGTCGGCCCGCACGGCGTACGGGAACTGCCCGTCACCGGCGGGCTGCCGATCGGCCTGGCCGAACTGGGCTCGGCGCCGCCGCCGGTGCGCCGGCTGCCGCTCGCCGCCGACGAGACGCTGCTGCTGGTCACCGACGGGGTGACGGAGGCCCGGGACCGGCAGGGCTGCTTCTACGGGCACGCCGAGGAGGTGGCCCGGGCCGCCGCCATCGACGCCCGGGTCGCCGCGCCGCGCCGGCTGGTGCGCCTGGTGCGGGACGGCACGCTGCGGCACTGCGGGGGGCGGCTGGGCGACGACACGACGGTGTTCGCCGTCCGGCGCCGCGGCGACTGGAAACAGCCGAAGCGGTGGCCCTGACACCGGGCTCGACCCGGGCTCGACCCGGGTCGAAGCGGTGGCCCTGACACCGGGCT
This sequence comes from Streptomyces sp. NPDC023723, assembly GCF_040639815.1. Taxonomy (NCBI): domain Bacteria; kingdom Bacillati; phylum Actinomycetota; class Actinomycetes; order Kitasatosporales; family Streptomycetaceae; genus Streptomyces; species Streptomyces sp. NPDC023723. Next base: position 127,598 of record NZ_JBFAAP010000003.1, on the reverse strand, counting down.
CGACCCGGGCTCGACCCGGGCTCGATCCGGGTCCGGCACCCGGTCCGCCACCGGTCCGGACACCGGCCCCGGTCCCGTCCATACTTTTCGCCGGGTGCCCCTCTTCGCAGCCGCAGCGGTTACGGTGCTGGCGTACGTGATCGACAGGGGGAGGGGACATGCCCGGAACCGTGCTGCTGCTGGCGGCGTCGCCCATGGGCAAGGGACGCCTGGTGGACGCCGCCTCGGTGCTTCCCGTCCTCGCGGCCGTGCCGCCCCCGGTGCTGTCCGGGTCGGACACCGCCAACGTCATCGAACTGGCCGATCCGCTCGACCCGCAGGCCGTGCTGACCCGGCTGCGGGCCGCCGCGGCGGCGCCCGGCCCGCTGACCGTCTACGTCACCGGCCAGCTCCAGACCGACCGCCGCCAGCACCTCCCGCACCTGGCGCTGGCCCGCACCACCCCGGCCACCGTCCGCTACACCGCCCTGCCCTGGCACTGGATCAAGGAGGAGCTGCGGCTGCGCCCGACCGGCGCGACGACGCTCATCCTCGACCTGCACGCCGACCAGGAGACCTGGGAGTGGCTCCAGCGGCACCCGCTGGACTGCGGGCGCAACAACGCCGTCTACGGCCGGGTCGCCCCGCCGCCCACCCGGCGCGGGGTGGCGGTCCCGGCGTACATGCGCGGGGTCGCGACGATGCTGCGCAGCGGACACCGGCCGCCGCTGGAGCAACTGCACCAGCAGGCGCTGGCCCGCACCGCCGCCGAGAACGGCGGCGGCCGGCTCGCCGACCTGGTGCTGACCGTGCCGGGACCGGCGGCCGGCGATCCGCACGCCGCCGTCACCGCGGCGGTGCAGGCCGGGCGGCACGCCGACGCGGACGCGCTCGCCGCGTCCCACGAGCGGACCGCCGCCTTCACGCACGGGCCCGCCTCCGAGGACGCGCTGCACTGGACGGAGGTCCGGGCCGACCTGGCGATGTTCGCCGGGGACCCGGTGCGCAGCTGCCGGGGCTGGCTGGAGGTGGCGCGGATGCGGCTCAACTCCGGGCAGGCGGCGGACGCGCCCGCCGTCGAGGCGGCCGTGGACCGGGCCCACCACCAGTGGGGACAGATCCGCGACCCGCGGCGGGCCCGGGAACTGGGCCAGGTGCTCGCCGAGCTGCGGGGCCGGGTGCCCGGCCGGCGCGCGGGCGCCCTGGACCACGTACGCAAGCAGCTGGACCAGTTGCAGACCCAGGGCTAGCCCAGGACTGAGCCAGGCCGATCACCGTCCGGTCCGGACCTGCCGACCCCTCCCCTCCGTGCAACCCCGCTGTCATGATGGTGAGTTATGGCTGAGGGGGACGAAGTGGCCACACAGGACATCCGGGTACGGCTGGACGGCACCGCGACCGAGAGTGACGTCGGTGCGCTGCGCAAGTGGCTGGAGCGGGAGAAGCCGCTGGACGAGCTGGTCCGGGCCGGGCGGCTGCGGATCCACGAGCGCAGCCGTACCGACGAGTCCGGCGCCCCGATGGGCGTCGGGATGGAGATCGTCGTGGCGGTCGCCTCGGGGGCCGCCTCGGTGGTGTTCCGGGAGCTGCTCGACCAGGTCAAGGGGGCCGTGGAGGCCTGGCGGACCAATCGCCGCGCGGTGGAGGACGGCGAACCGCCCGAGGGGCGCGTCGATCCGGTGAACGCCGACGACAGGTAGGCCGGTGGCCGGTTTCGACCCGCGCGGGCAGGTGAACCGGGCGCTGCTGGTCGGGGTGTCCGAGTACGACTACACCCAGCCGCCGCACGGGGTGCCCGGCGACCTGCCCGCGGTCAAGCACAACCTCAACCGGCTGCGGGAGGCGCTGCTGCGCGGCCGGGTCTTCGGGGACCGGGAGGTGACGCTGTCCCGGTCGCCGACCCTGGACGACTTCAACCGGTCGCTGCGCAGCGCCGCCGAGGAGGCCGAGGGCGTCCTGCTGCTGTACTTCGCCGGGCACGGGGCGATCCCCAGCGCGGGCGACGAGCTGTTCCTCCAGATGCGCAACGCCAGTGTGGTGGCGGGCGGGCACGCGGTGTTCCCGGGCGGGGAGATGTTCACCACCGTGCTGACGGTGCTCGCCGCCAGTCCGGCGCGGCGGATCGTGATCGTCCTCGACTGCTGTTTCGCCGGGAACGCGGCCTGGCTGTGGGAGACGTTCCGGGACAAGCGGCGGGTCCTGCTGCTGATGAGCGTGCAGGCCAACCACCGTACCGACGCGGGCGATCCGGGCACGCCGACGCCGTTCACCGCCGAACTGCTGCGGCTGCTGGAGGAGAAGGGCGGGGCGGAGCTGTGGTTCGGGTCCCTCGCGCAGGCGCTGCGGGAGCGCATGGCGGCGGGCGGCTTCCGTACGGTGCGGGACGAGCGGTGGGAGCCGCAGAGCCGGGCCGAGCCGGGGGAGGACCTGCTGCTGCGGGCGTCGCCGGGCTGGCCGTTCGACGACGGGGGCGGCGGGATTGGGCGGCCGGGGCGGGAGCCGATGCGGGAGCCGGGGCGGGCCGTCCCGTCGCCTGGGCCGGGGCCGATCGCGCCGTCACTTGAGCCGGGGCGGCCGAATCAGCCGGGGTCGGGGCCGGGACCGGGGCAGCCGGGCCAGCCGGGTTCGGGCCAACCAGGTCCGGGCCAGCCAGGTCCGAGCCAGCCAGGTCCGAGCCGGCAGCCGGGCCACCCGGAGGAGCCGCCCCCTCCCTCATTCCCGCTTCCCTCATCCCTGCCTCCCTCATCCCCGCCTCCCCTGCGCCCGCCCCCACGCACCCCCCACCGCTCCTCCCCCCTCACCCTGCTGCCGGCCGCCCTCGCAGCGGCTGTCGCAGCCGCCGTATCAGCTGCCGTATCAGCTGCCGTATCAACCGTCGGAGCAGCCGCCGCCGCGGTGGCCGGGCTGTACCGCCGACGGCCGGCCGGTCTGCTGATCGGGCTGTCGCTGCTCGCCCTCGCCGCCGCCGGCCTGGGCACCTACCGGGCCGTCGCCCCGTCCGGCGCGGGCGCCGCCTGTGTGCCGCCGCCGGAGCTGCGGGTGCTGACCGATCCCGACCTGGAGCCGACCGTGCGGGCCGCCGCCGACGCGTACCTCACCTCGGCGGAGAACACCACGGACGACGGCTGCCGGCGCGCCGGTCTCACCGTCTACAGCGCGGGCACCGCCGACGCGGTCACCGCGCTGCGCAGCCAGACCGGTGCCTGGCACGAACCCGGCGACGATCCCAACCCGCAGCGCGACGTCGGCCCGCAGCCGGACGTGTGGATACCCGGCTCCCCCGCCGACGTCGCCCGGGTCACCGCCGGTCAGGACACCGACGCGGTGGCCGCGCTGGCGGCGGACCAGCAGCCGTTCGCCTACTCCCCCGTGGTGCTCGCCGTGCCCCAGGAACTCGCCGCCGAGTCGCAGGACGCCCGCGTCTCCGTCGCGCTCAACCGGATGATCGACGCGCTGCGCGAGCGCCGCGCGGACGCCGAGGTGCGCCGCCCAGACCCGGAGTTCGCCGACACCGGGCTGCTCGCCACCATCGGCCTGTACGGCACCCACTCCGGCGCCGGTGCCCGGGACGCGGCCGGTGCCGAACGCCGGGTCGCCCAGGCCGGCCCGCCCGCCCCGACCGCGGCCGGGCTGATGTGCGCGCTGCCCGACGACGACGCCGTGGACGACCGCACCGCCGCCCTGGTCCCCGAGTTCCTGATGCGCAGCGGCGTCGCCTGCGACAGCGCGCGGCGCGCCCCGCGGATGGCCCAGTACCCGGGCGACGTACCCGGTCTGGAGCCGGTCTTCGTCCGGGTGCGCTGGCAGGGCGCCGACCGGGACCGGGCGGAGCGGGACGCCGCCGCCGACGGTTTCCGGCGCTGGCTCACCGGGGCGGGCGGGCGGAAGGTGTTCGGCGCGGCCGGGTTCCGGTCGGCGCAGGGGGAGCGGGCGCTGCTGGAGGAGGCCGGCCGGGCCCCCGGGGTGCTGGCGGCGCCCGCCCCGCTGATCGAACCGGCCGGACGGGACGCGATGGAGGCGGCGCTGAAGGGCTACCGGGACGTCAACGGACCCGGGCGGGTGCTGTTCCTGCTCGACAGTTCCCGTTCGATGAGCGACGTGTGGGACGGGCCCAGCGGCGGCCCCGGTCTGATCGCGGGCTCGCTGGCCGGTCTCGGGGCGCGGGACGAGTACGGGGTGTGGGCGGTGTACGGCTCGGGCGACGACCCGTACGACACACTGCTGCCGACCGGGCGGCACAGCCGGCCGGACGCCGAACGGACGCTGGCCCGGTCCGCGCTGACCCGGGCCGCTGAGGCCGACCCGTACCGGGCGCTGCTCGCCGCCCTGGACGACATGGCGCGGCGGGCCGCCGAGCGGGCCCGGCCCGGCCTGATCGTGTACGTCACCGACGACGAGGACGTGGGCCGGCTCACCGGCGCCCGGCTGGACGACGTGCTGGACGCGGCCCGGGCGGCCGGGGTGCCGGTGACGATGGTGTCGCTCGCGGGCGGCGGCTGCGACCCGGGCCGGCCGGACGCCCGGATCGCCGAGGCGAGCGGCGGCCGCTGCCTGGACGCCGCCGACGACCCGGGCGCCGCCCTGCACGACGAGGTGGCCCGCACCGGCACGGGGGAGGAGGAGTGATGCGCCGCGCCCTGGGGATGCTGCTGGCCGCTGTGCTGTGCGCGCCCGCCGCCTGTACGGGCGGCGGTGGCGGTGACGGCACCGGACCCGCGCCCTCCGGTGATGTGCCCGGCTCCATCGTGGTGGCCAGCGGACGGGACGTCACCGGGCAGAACGGGGTCCGCCGGCGGCTGATCGACGCCTGGAACGAGCAGCAGGAGAAGGCGGGGCAGGAGTACCGGGCCCGGCTGGTCGAGCTCCCCGGCAGCGCGGACGAGCAGCGCGGCCAGTTGCTCGGCGCCCTCCAGTCCGGCAGCGCCGACTACGACGTGGTCAACCTGGACGTCACCTGGGTGCCGGAGTTCGCCGCCGCCGGCCTGGTCCGCCCGCTGCCGGACACCCTGGTCGGCGCCGACGTCATCGACTCGGTGGCCGGCACCGCCAGCTGGGCCGGCCAGGTCTACGCGGTGCCGTTCAACAGCGACGTCGGCCTGCTCTACTACCGACGCGACCACCTCGTGCGAGCGGACCTGGAGCGGACCGAGCTGGACGGGGTGACCGACTGGCGGCGGCTGGAGGACCTCGTCGACGTCCTGGACGAGGGGGACATCCCGGGTTACGAGAAGGGCTGGACGACCCAGCTCGCCGCCTACGAGGGCCGGACCGTCAACGCGGTGGAGGCGTTCGCGTCCACCGACCCGGACTTCGCGCTCACCGACGACGCGGGCCACTACACGGGGACGGTGGAGCAACTGACCCGGGGCATCGCCGAGTTGCGTCGCCGCACCGACACCCCGTACACCCTCGCGGACGCCACGCAGTCCGACGAGGCGGCCTCGCTCGCCGACTTCACGGACGGCCGTACCACCTTCCTGCGGCACTGGCCGTGGGTGTACCGCACTCTGCACCAGAGTTTCGCCGCCCGGCAGTTGGGGGTGACGGCGCTGCCGGGGCGGGCGGTGCTCGGCGGCCAGAACCTGGCGGTGACGGCCACCTCGCGGCGGGCCGAGAAGGCGACCGAGCTGATCGAGTTCCTCACCGGGAAGGAGAGCGAACGCTGTCTGCTGGACGCGGGGTTCGCGGCGACCCGGGTCTCGGCGTACGAGGACGACGGTGTGCGGTGTCCGGTGACCGCGGCGGGTACGCCGTCGGCCGCGCCGAGCGGGGAGCGGCCGGACCGGATGCCCCGGGACGCCGCCGACCGGCCCGCCTACGCCCGCTCGGTGCTGCTGCCCGCGCTGCGGCGGGCGGTGCACCGGCCGCGGACCCCGCTGTACGGGGCGTTCACCCAGACCCTCACCGCCCAGCTCGGGCCGCTCTTCGGCACCGATCCGCCGGACGACGCGGAACTGGCCGAGCGGCTGGACGCGGCACTGCGACGGGCGCTGCCGGACCCGGACGACCGTTAGGGCCTGTCGTTCGGACGAGGACGACCGCTCGGGCCGGTCGTGCGGACGAGGACGACCGCTCGGGCCGGTCGTTCGGACCAGCTCCTAGCCGTTCGGTCCGCTGAGATGGTGCACGGCGGGGCGGGCCGGGGCCGGCGGTTCCTCGGCCGACTGCGCCGGGCCCGCGTTCGCGGCCAGCAGCAGACAGGCCGTGGCGGCGACGGCGGCGGCGACGGCCCGGACATAGCGCTCGGCGGTGCGTGGGCGTTCGAGCACGGCGACCTCGCAACAACGGGCGGGACGGGGCGGGACAGGAGTGGGCAGACGGTGGGAGAGTCACTTATAGCGATCTGTTAATCACGCTTAACTCTCGGTTTAACCTAGGGCCGGTGATGCCGAACGGCAAGAGGCACAGGGGGAGTTCGCCGTGGAAGACCGGGACGATCCAGCGGTCATCGGCCGCCGGGTGCAGCGGCTGCGGGTCGACCGCGGCCTGACCCAGAGACAGCTGGCCGAGCCGGCCTACACCCCCGCCTACGTCTCCACCCTGGAGGCCGGCCGGGTCCGCCCCTCCGACGAGGCGCTCCGGCACATCGCTGGCCGGCTCGGCGTCGCCTTCGAGGAACTGCTGACCGGCCGTCCGCCGCACCTCGCCACCGACCTGCGGCTGCGGCTGACCGGCGCCCAGCGCACCCTGGCCACCGGCGCCACCGAGGCGGCGGCCGAGAGCTACGCCGAACTGCTCACCGAGGCGGTCACGCAGGCGCTGCCCGAGGTGGCGGCCGCCGCGCTGCTCGGGCTCGGCGAGTGCGCGGTCGAGCAGGGCGAGCTGACCTGCGGCCGGGAGTACTTCGAGCGGGCCGAACGCTGTCTGGCCGACGCCGGCGCACCGCTGTCCGCCCGGGCCTGGGCGGTGCGCGGCCGGGCGCTGGCCCACTACCTCGCCGGTGAGCTGCGCTACGCCGTCTACCTCCTCGAATCCACCCTCGACGAACTCAACCGCGCCGGCCTGCCCGACCCCGACGCGCTGCTCCTGCTCTACGCCAGTGCCATCGGCCCGTACATGGACATGGGCGCGCACGCCCGCGCCGCCCAGGCCGCCGAGCTGGCCCTCGCGCTGGCCCCGCAGGCCGGCGACCCGGCACTGGTGGCCCGGATGCACCGGTCGGTGGCCCGCACCCTGGTCGCCGAGGGCCGGCTCGCCGAGGCCGACGCGTCCCTCGCCAAGGCCGCCGAGCTGTACCGCACCCTCCAGCTCCGCACCGAGCTGGCCAACTGCCACTGGATGCGCGGCTACGTCTACGCGCAGGACGGCCGCCTCGCCGAGGCCGAGACCGAGCTGCGGCAGGCGCTGGACATGCTGTCGGCCAAGCGCGCCGCCCTCTACACCAGCCAGGTCGCCGTCGAACTGGCCGACGTACTGCGCCGGCGCGGCGAGTCCGAGGAGGCCGCGGCGCTGCTGCGGGCGGTCACCGACGACCTCACCTCCGAGCGCGGCGCGGTGCACGCGGCCGGCGCGCACCGGCTGCTCGGCATCATCGCCGAGGACGCCCGGGACACCGAGGCCGCCGAGGAGCACTACGTCCGCGCGCTCAGCCTGCTGGAGCGGGCCGGCGCCGCCGGGGACCTGGCCGACCTGTGCCGGCTCCTCGGCGACCTGCTGCGCCGCACCGGCCGGGTGGAGGCGGCGCTGGACGCGTACCGCACCGGCCTCGGCCACCGCACCGCCCCCGGCACCACCACCCTGGGCCCGGCGCCCGCACAGCCTCCGCTGTGAGAAGTGCGGGGCGGCGCACAGGAGACCCGGTTAGCTTGCCCGGCATGGAGGACCGGTACCGGGATCGGCGGTCGGCGGCCGACGCCGTGCGCCTCGTGCTGCGCGCGCTGCTGTACGCCGTCGTCGGCGGGGCGGCGCTGCTCGCGGTCGCGACCGTGGTCTCGGTGCTCGGCCCGGTCGTCGCCCTCGACCTGTACACCCCGGCCGTGGCGGCCTGGTGGACGGTGTTCACCGCGGTCGTGGTCCAGGGCGTGCCGTTCCTGCTGCTCGGCACGGTGGTGTCGGCGGCGATCGGCGCGTTCGTGCCGGACCGGGTCTTCAGCCGGCTGCTGCCCCGCAACCCGGCGCTCGCGGTGCCGGTGGCGGGCGCGGCGGGGGTGGTGCTGCCGGGCTGCGAGTGCGCGTCGGTGCCGGTGGCCGGGTCGCTGATGCGGCGCGGCGTCGCCCCCGCCGCCGCCCTCGCCTTCCTCCTCTCCGCCCCCGCGATCAACCCGGTCGTCCTGGTGGCGACCTCGATCGCGTTCCCCGGGCAGCCGTCGATGGTGCTGGCCCGGCTGCTCGCCTCGCTGGCGGCGGCGGTGCTGATGGGCTGGCTGTGGGCGCGCTTCGGCAAGGACGAGTGGCTGCGGCTGCCGAAGCGGCCGACCGGGCCCGGAACGTCGTACGGCATCGGCGGCTTCCTGTCCGGCCTGCGGCACGACTTCCTGCACGCGGGCGGTTTCCTGGTGCTGGGTGCCGGGGCGGCGGCCACCTTCAACATCGCGGTGCCCCGGTCCGTCCTCGACGTCTTCACCGGCTCGGCCTGGCTGTCCGTGCTGCTGCTCGCCGTCCTCGCGGTGGTGCTGTGCGTGTGCAGCGAGGCGGACGCGTTCGTGGCGGCGTCGCTGAGCGGGTTCTCGCCGACGGCCCGGCTGGCGTTCATGGTGGTGGGCCCGATGGTCGACCTGAAGCTGATCGCCCTGCAGACCGGCACCTTCGGGCGGGCGTTCGCGGTGCGGTTCGCGTCGGTGACCTGGGTGGTGGCGCTGCTGAGCAGCGTGCTGGTGGGATGGTGGCTGCTGTGAGGCGTTACGGACCGGCCGTCCTGCTGCTGCTGACCGGCTCGGCGGTACTGCGGATCTCGCTCTTCTCCCAGCTGTACCTGCGGTACGTGCAGGCGGGACTGCGGCCGTACCTGATCGTGTCGGGTGCGGTACTGGTCCTGCTGGCTGCGGTGTCGGCCTTCACCGGGCGCCCGGAGACGGCTGAGGCAGACGAGGCAGACGAGGCGGACGAGACCGACGAGCGCGACGGTCACGACGACCACGCCGATCACAGTGGTGGCAATGGCCACAGCCACGGCGCGGCCGGCCCCCGCGTCGCCTGGCTCCTCACTCTCCCCGCCCTGGCCCTGCTCCTGTTCCCGCCGCCCGCGCTGGGCACCTACAGCGCCGAACGCGAGGCCGCCCAGCGCGCCGCCCAGGGCGTCGGGGCCTTCCCCGCGCTGCCGTCCGGGGACCCGGTGACCCTGACCCTCGCGGAGTTCTCCTCCCGCGCGATCTACGACAGCGAACGCTCCCTGAAGGGCCGTACCGTCCGGCTGACCGGCTTCGTCACCCGCGACGACGACGGCACCTGGTACGTCACCCGGCTGCTGGTCACCTGCTGCGCCGCCGACGCCACGACCAGCAAGGTCGAGGTCCGCGGCAGCGCGGCGGCGGACGCCCCGGCCACCGGCGCCTGGGTCACCGTCACCGGCACCTGGCAGCCCGAGGGGAAGCTCGGCACGGAGGCGGCGTGGCCGCCGGTCTTGACCGCCGAGCGGCTGCGGCGGGTGGCGCAGCCGGCCAACCCGTACGAACGGCCCTGACGGCCGGCGCTCGGCGCGGTACCTGCCCAGCCGCTTTCCCGAGACGGTTTCGCCTGGTCGGACACGGGTAGTCGGGGGCTGCCGAGGTGGCCTTCCGCGTGTGTGAAGGAGGCGGTGGGCGTGTCGCCCAGCGACGATTCCCGGGGGCCCGCCGACGGGCCGGAACGGTACCGGGGATCATCCGCGGGCCGGGTCGCCGACCTGATCGCGGAGAGTGTCGGCGACGCCCCGCCCGACGAGGTGCCGGCCCGGCTGTGCGAGGTCGTGGTCCGGCTGCTGCCGCTGTCCGGCGCCAGCGCGTCGCTGCGCAGCGACGGCGTGCCGATGCGGCTGTGCGCCACCGGCGAGCGGGCCGGCCGGCTGGCGGAGATCCAGGCGACCCTGGGCGACGGGCCCTGCGTGCACGCGGCCCGGACCGGCGCCCCGGTGCTGGCCCTCGATCTGACGGCCGCCCCGGACGCGGACCGCTGGCCCGTCTTCGCCCAGCAGGCGGCGGCGGCCGGGGTCCGCGCGGTGTACGCGCTGCCGCTGGGCAGCGACGCGGTGTGCGTCGGCACCCTCGACCTGTACCGGGATTCGCCGGGCGGCCTCAGCGGCGAGGAACTGCGTACGGCGCGGCTGGTGGCCGGCGTGATGACGATGGCCCTGGCGGCGCTGCCGCACCGGGCGGACGACGAACGTCCGGACGCCCGGTCCTGGCTGAACGGCCTGGCCACCGGCCACGACCAGATCCATCAGGCGATCGGCATGATCATGGCCCAGCTCGGCGTCGGCTCCGAGGAGGCCCTGGCCCGGCTGCGCGGCGACGCCTTCGCCCGGAGCCGTACCGTCCACGAGGCGGCGGAGGACGTGATCACCCACCGGCAGCGACTGGGCCCGGACGACTGACCCCGTCCCGCCGGCCGCGGAACCCCTCGGAACACCTTCCTGAGCACAGCCTCCTTGAGCACTCTTGAGCACAGCCTCCTTGAGCACAACAGTCTTGAGCCGTACAACCAATCGGCCCCGCTCGCGGTCCTGCCCGTGGACGTCGATCGGCACCGCCGGTCGGCGCGCACGGATGCGGAGAACAAGGGAGACGGCACCATGACGATGGCACGCAGACTGTTTCTTGGTGGCTTCACCGCGGGCGCGGTGACCGTTGTGGTCGGTGGGGAAGCCGGTGCGGCGGAGACCACGGGGGACAGCACGGTCTTCGACGGCCCGGTGGTGGCCCCGAGTTTCCGGACGGATTCCACGGTCAACTCGGCCGTTTTCCGGACGACGTCGACGACCGAGCACGCTGTGACCGTCCGCCAGGCTGCCACCTCCGGTTCGGGGGTGGCACTGAACATCGTCTCGGACAACCCCGAGGACTCGACCGTCTACGTGACCGGTCACGAGAGGGCGCGGGGGACGGTCAAGATCTCCCACGTCGGCTCCGCGGACGGCTCGGACGCCGGTGCCGCCGCACTGTCGATCGACCTGAAGACGGCCGGTACCGCCGCCCAGGGCATTTTCCTCACCGCGACCGAGGGCGCCACCGGCGGTAATTTGATCTGTCTGCGCAACAACGACCGCGACGACTTCGTCGTCAAGGGCAGCGGCCGGGTTGGCATCGGCATGGGCATCGGCGCCAACCCCTGGTCGCAGCTGCACGTCGTCCAGCGGCCGGGCACCGACTCGGCGCTGATGGCCGAGGGCGTGGTACGTGTCGTCAACGCCGTGTCCGCGCCGGTGGGCGTCGACTCACGCGGTGGTGGCGCGCTGTACGCGGCGGGCGGGGCGCTGATGTGGCGCGGCTCGAACGGCACGGTCACCGAGATCGCACCGGCGTGAACCGTCCCTACCACCGGAGCCGACGATGCACCTGACCCCTGAACAACTGGTCGCCGAGTTCCAGGACGCGGTGATCGAGCTGTACTTCGCCCGTAAGCGGATCGCCGTCCTGGAAGAGGAGAACGCGGCGCTGAGGGAGCGGCTGGCGGCTACGGACCCGGAGACCTGAAGGAAACCGTGCGGACCGTGCCCGGCTGACCCTGCCGGGGACGGACGCATGAGGTCACCGGTCCGGGTCGTGGTCCCCGGCCCGGACGTGCGCCGGCTGCGCGCGAGCACCGACCCCGGCACCCGCCTCGCCGGCGGCCTGCTCCCCCACCGCGGCCCCGTCACCGACGAGACGGACCCCGGCGGCGGCCTCGGCGACGCGGACGCGGTCCGCGCGGTGCTCGACCCGACGGGCCTGACCACCTACCGCCTCCTGGTGGCGCTCTATCCGAGGGCGGTAGAAGGAGCCTGAGCGCCCATCGGCCGCTAGGCCTGCTCCACCTCGCGGTCGTCGTGCGCTGCCCTCGGCCGGTGGCTCGGGACGAGCCGGTTGACGCGGTATACGTCCGGGACGCAGAGGTTGAGGACGGTCACGGCCGTGATCAGTGCGGCGCAGGCCAGGAGGACTGTCTGGCTGCTCCACGAGTGGGCGGCGAGGGCGGTGATGAGATAGCCGAGGGGGATGGCGAGGCGTTCCCCGACACCGTTGAACGCACTCATGCGACCCTGTTCGGTCTGGGGCACATGCTGTTGGAACGCGGTGCTCCAGGCAACGATCGAGACATCGAGTCCGATACCTGCCAGCAGGGCGGCCACCAGAACGAGTGGCAGTGGCAGACCGCGGGCCATGGCCGCCAGCGGCAGCGCGAGGGCGCCGGCCGTGCTCACCGCGACGGTGAGCAGCCGGTACGGCTTCCAGCGCAGGCACACAAGGGTTCCCGCCAGCAGGCCGGCGGCGAAGGCCGCCTGGATCAGACCCCAGTCCCGTGCTCCGGCGTACTGCCGCGTGGCAACCAGGGGGCCAAGCAGCTGGAAGCCCGCCAGCCACGCGGCGACGAGGACTGTGCCGGCGGCGGTATAGGCCCACAGCCAGGTACGGGACCAGAAGCCCGTCCAGCCCTGCCGGAGATCGGCCAGGACGCCGGCGGGCGCGGTCGGCGGGGCGTCCAGCCGCAGACCGAGAAGCAGCACAGCCGCGACGGCGAACGTGAACGCGTCCCAGGCCAGTGCCCACGCCGCGCCGCTCGCGACGACGACGAATCCGCCGACGACCGGCCCGAGCACCCGCACCGCGTTGCTCGGGAGCCTGAGCAACGCGTTGGCCTGCTGCAAGTGCTCCTCGGGAACGATTTGCGCGACGGCGCCTTGCGTGGCCGGAACGATGAACGACGCCGCCGTCCCCGAGACGAAGCCGCACGCCGCGATCGACACCGTCGTCGCGTGTCCCGTGGCCACGGTGACGGCCAGGGCACCCTGTGCAGCCGCGGCCAGCGAGTTCCCGAGAAAGAGGAGCCGGCTTCGGGACCAGCGGTCGGCGAAGAGGCCGCCCACGAGCAGGAACACGATCGTGGGAACGGTGTTCGTGGCGAGGACCAGGCCGAGAGATCCGGCTCCTCCACCCTGCTGAATGACGGAGTAGGCCAGTGCGAGAGGGGCCATCGCGGATCCGGTCGCCGAGATGAGACTGGCCGACGCGAACCGGCGGAAGGCCCCGATCCGCAACGGCGTGCTGACGAACTCCGACGGCGCGGCGGCGGTCTTCATGCTCCCCCTCGGCTCGGCTCGGCTCGGCGAGCACCCTAGTGCAGCGGCGCGCCATGCGGGACGTCAGCATGTTCACCTTCCCGGCGATCTGGACAGACCTACTCGTGTCGCCCGTACGCACCGCGAAGGGAACCGAGTGACCGTACGTACTGCCTCCGGCGCCCCCGACCTGTCGTCCCAGGACCCGAACTGGTGGCGGCAGGCCGTCATCTACCAGATCTATCCGCGCAGTTTCGCCGACGCCGACGGGGACGGGCTGGGGGACCTGAGGGGGGTCACCCAGCGGCTCGGTCATCTGGCCGGGCTCGGCGTGGACGCGCTGTGGCTCAGTCCGTTCTACCCGTCCGAACTGGCCGACGGCGGGTACGACGTCGACGACTACCGGGACGTCGACCCGCGCCTGGGCACTCTGGACGACTTCGACGCGCTGACCGCCGAGGCGCACCGCCTCGGCCTGAAGGTGATCGTCGACCTGGTGCCGAACCACACCTCGCACCGGCACGCCTGGTTCCGGGAGGCGCTGGCGGCGGGGCCGGGGTCGGCCGCCCGGGACCGGTACGTCTTCCGCGACGGACGCGGTCCGCACGGCGAGCTGCCGCCCACCGACTGGCAGTCCGTGTTCGGCGGCAGCGCCTGGCGCCGCGTTCCCGACGGCCAGTGGTACCTGCACCTGTTCGCCCCCCAGCAGCCGGACCTGAACTGGGAGAACGATCAGGTCAGGGCCGACTTCCGGACCACCCTCAAGTTCTGGTCCGACCGCGGCGTCGACGGCTTCCGGGTCGATGTCGCGCACGCCCTCACCAAGGACCTGACCGAGCCGCTGCGCGACCTCGGCGCGCCCGAGCTGAGCAGCGAGGCGGCGCTCGCCGAGTTCGAGCCCGGCAGCCATCCCTTCTACGACCGGGACGACGTGCACGAGATCTACCGCGACTGGCGGAAGATCCTCGACGCCTACACCCCGCCCCGGATGGCGGTCGCCGAGGCGTGGGTGCCGGGGGCCCGGCGGGCGCTGTACGCGCGGCCGGACGAACTGGGGCAGGCGTTCAACTTCGAGTACCTCAAGTGCGGCTGGGACGCGCAGGAGCTACGGGAGGTCATCGAGAGCTCGCTGGCCGACGCCCGCGCCGCCGGGGCCTCCGCGACCTGGGTGCTGGCCAACCACGACGTGGTCCGGCCCGTCTCCCGGCTGATGCTGCCGCCGGGCACCGACCCCGACGCCTGGCTGCTGTCCGGCGGCACCGCTCCGGCGCTCGACGAGGCGGCCGGCCTGCGCCGGGCCCGCGCCGCCAACCTGCTGATGCTGGCCCTGCCCGGCTCGGCGTACGTCTACCAGGGCGAGGAACTCGGCCTGCCCGAGGTCGCCGACCTGCCCACCGAGGTGCTCCAGGACCCGATCTGGGAGCAGACCGGGCACGTCCGCAAGGGCCGCGACGGCTGCCGGGTGCCGCTGCCGTGGACGCCGGACGGACCGTCGTACGGCTTCGGCGCGGGCGGGGCCTGGCTGCCGCAGCCGCCGTCCTTCGCGGCGTACGCGGTCCAGGCCCAGGACGGGGTCGCGGGCTCGACCCTGGAGCTGTACCGCACGGCCCTGCGCCTGCGCCGCAAGCTGCTCGACGGCGAGCGCCTGACCTGGTCGGACGACGTGCCGCCGGGCGTCCTGCGGTTCGACCGGTCGGCGAGCTGGCGGTGCGTGGCCAATCTGTCCGGCCGGCCGGTGGACCTTCCGGCGGGCGAGGTGCTGCTGAGCAGCGCGCCGCTGGAGGACGGGCGGCTGGGGGCGGACACGACGGTGTGGCTGGCGCTGTAGGAACAGGCAGGGTGGAGGGGGGTGGGGCTGGGCGCGTCAGGCGCTCTCCGGCGGGGAATCCACGGCGAACGTCCCAGCCCCCCACCTCGCCGCTGACCGGTCACAGGCCGCGCGGCAACCCGCCACCCCCGAAGGACCCCGTGGAGCCGGGCAGCCAGCGGCGTCGGGTCTGGTCCTTGCCGCGCCGGGTGCTCGCGGGGTGGAGTTCGTACGGCATCAGCCGTGCCCCGCCCGGCCCCGCCACGGGCATGTCGTCCGGCTCCCGCATCTCCCGTTCCTCGCGGACCGGGCCGGTCGGCGGCAGCTTCGGCTGTTCGTCGGGGCGCGGATGGCTGGTGTCCCGGTCCAGGATCCGCATGCCGACGCGTACGGCCCAGATCAGCGCGCCGGCGATCACCAGCCCGCCGAGGAAGGCCGCGGTCATGTTGAGCGTGTGCTGCGCTGCGGCCAGCAGTTCATACGTTGCCGTACTCATGCTGTGATTATCGCCCCGGTGGGGGTGAAAAGCGATAGAAAGTCGGGATTGCGGAGGAGGGGATTGGGAGCGACGCGCCGCTGGTACCCGGGCGGTGGCGGAAGGAGTGGCCCATGACTGTCCTGACCGTGCCGCTGACGGCCGACGCCCGCGAACACGGCCTGGCCGGCGACGGCTCGGCCGACGACGGATCCGCGTTGCAGAAGCTGGTGGACCTGCTCGGCGACGCCGTCGCCGCGGACGGCCGGCCGCGCACCGTGTACGTCCCGGCCGGGCGGTACGTCGTCCAGGACCGGGCGGTGCTGTGGCGCAGCGGCGTCTCGCTGGTCGGGGCGGGGCGCGGGGCCACCTGCTTCGTGCTGCGCAACCCGGGGGCGCCGACCACGCCGGTGCCGCTGGCCTGGTTCACCGCCGCCCAGCACGGCGCCGGGCCCGGCAACCACCTCGCCGACCTCACCTTCGCGCACTTCGAGATCGACGGCTCCGAGGTCAGGACGCCGGAGTACGAGGTGCTGGCCAAGGGGCTCGGGATGCAGTACGTGCGCCGGGCCCGGTTCAGCGACCTGTACATCCACGACACCGCCGCCACCGGCTTCGGCTGCGACTTCCTCCAGGACACCGTCGTGGAGGGCCTGCTGGTCGAGCGGTGCGGGCGGCTGGACCCGGGCGAGGGGATGGGCGGCGCCGGGATCGGCGTCGGCATCGGCGGGTGGGGCCCGGTCGAGCGGCTCGCGGTGACCGACTGCACCGCCACCGGCAACGGCACCAACGGAATCTTCTTCGAGCTTCAGCAGGAGGAGTGGACCCCGCCGCGCGGCATCCGTGTCACCGCCTGCCACACCGAGGACAACCGCTACGGCATCTCCGACTGGGGCGCCGACGGACTGCTGGTCACCGGCTGCGTGATGATCGGCAACCACGTCGCCGGGTTCGACGTGTCCGCGCAGGGCACGACGAGCGTCGGCGGGCGGGGCGGCATCGTCACCGGCTGTGTCGTCGACGGCAACGTGCAGGACGGGATCGCGCTCGGCAACACCCCGGGGCCGTACGCCTTCCGGGGCAACCGGATCAGCGGCAACGGGCGGTACGGCTACTGGCAGCACAACCTCGCGGGCGGCGACCAGGAACCCGCCACCGACATCGTGCTGGAGTCGAACGAGATCCGCGGCAACGCCCTGGACGGCATCCGCCTCGACGCCCCGCTGCGCGAACCGGCCTTCCTCGGCAACCGGGTCCGCGACAACGGCCGGCGCTGCGCGCCCGCGGCGGCCGGGGAGGGCGCGGGGGTGCGGCACGGGCCGCTGTCCCTCACCGACACCGGGGCGGACTGGCCGCCGGACGGCCACCTCGGCAAGCTGGTCACGGTGAGCGGCGACCGGACCGCCGTCGTCACGCACAACACCGCGACGGTACTGACCCTGGCGCCCTTCCGGCCGGGCGCCGACACGGCCTGGCCGGACGGCGTCCCCGCCGCCGGCTCCGGCTACGAACTGCCGGCCGCCCCCGCGCCCCGGGCCGGCCTCACCGCCGCCGCGCCCGTCGCGCATCCCTGCGTGCACGGCAACCGGGTGCGCGACGACGGACACCCGCGCACCCAGGCGCACGCCCTGTGGATCACCGAGGACGCGGTCTGGTCGGGCGGCCGGGTCGCGGGCAACGACTTCGGCGGCAACGGCTCCTCGGCCACCCGCTTCGACGCACCCCCGGCGGGCGGCCGCTGGCGGGACAACGACGGGTGACGGCCCGACTCCCACGGCCCGGCCCCATGGCCCGGTTCCATGACCCGACGGTCCGGGGCCCGGACCCGGCGGTCCGGGGTTCGGTTTTCGCGGTCCGGTGGCCCGGTTCTGGCGCTCCCGGGCCCGGTTCTTGCGGTTCGGTGGTCGGCTCTCGCGGTCAGTGGTCCGGCTCCTGCGGCCCGGCTCTCGCGCTCCGGGGGCCCGGTGGGCTGGGTCCTGCGGCCCGGCTCTCGCGGCCCGGCTCTTGCGGTCCGGTGGTCTGCGGTCCGGTGGTCCGGTTCCCGCGGTCAGTGGTCTGGGTCCCGCGGTCCGGCTCTTGCGGTCCGGTGGTCTGCGGTCCGGTGGTCCGGTTCCCGCGGTCAGTGGTCCGGCTTCCGCGGCCCGGCTCTCGCGGTCCGGGGGCCGGGGGCCCGGCTCCCACGGCCCGGGGGCCCGGCCCCACGGCCCGAGGACCCGGCCCCACTCCCGCGGCAGCGGTCCGCTCCCGCGCCCCCGCAGGGCGGCGACGTCAGCCCCCGCCGTCTCCCGGCGTCTCCTTGCGGACCGCCTCGCCCTGGATGATCCGGGGCGGGGCCGACGGCTCCTCGCTCTCCCCGTGCGCCCGTGCCTCGGCCTTCAGGACGCGCGCGGACCTGCCCGCCGAGCGGGTCAGTTCCGGCAGCTTCCGCACGCCCACGACGACGGCGATGACGATGAGGACGATCGCCAGTTCGCTCAGTCCGAACACCGCGCCCCTGCCCCTCTGATCTGGTCGGATCGGTCAGAGATCGAACTCGTGCGGCGGCAGGTCGAGGGCGTAGCACGCCTCCCGCACCACGGCCTGCTCGTCCTTGTCGAAGTCCCCGTCGGCGCCGCCGATGACGATGCCGATCTGGACCACCGCGCGGGCCTCGGCGGGCTTCTTCTTCGCCTTGGCGATCTCTTGCAGAACGCTGACCTTGCCGAACGCGAAGTCGGTCGTCAACTTGTCCAGGTTCTGCTCGAAGCGCCGGCGCAGGTCGTCGGCGGGGAAGTTCTGGAGCACGTCGTTGCCCGCGATGAGCTGGGCGACGCGCTGCCGCTCGGCCGCGTCCACACGTCCGTCCGCCGCCGCGACCAGGGCGCACATGGCCATGCTCGCGTCGCGGAAGGCGCCGCTCTTGAGGTCGTTCTTCTTCGCCACGAGCTGGGTCTGCATCTGTGCCGCGGATTCCTTGAAGCGGTCCCACAGGGCCATGAGCACTCCGTTCCTCTACAGTTATGTAGAAGCTACCAGGGATCGCCGGGGAACATTCCCCGATCGCCCGCCGTTCTCTACAGTCGAGTAGAGCCGTTGGCCCGGCTTTGCCCTTCCTTTACCATGGGACCCGACCCGCTGATCTGTAGAAGGAGCCCCGTTCCGTAATGGAGCCTCCCAGTACCGGCCGTACCCGTCGTCTCACGGGAGCGGGGGTGCCGCGGTGACCGAGGTCCTGCTGCTCCTGCTGGCCATCCTCCTCACCCTGCTGTGCGCCGTGTTCGTCGCGGCGGAGTTCTCGCTGACCACCGTCGAGCGCGGTGACCTGGAGCGCGCCGCCGAGAACGGCGAGCGCGGCGCGGACGGTGCCCTGAAGGCCGTCCGCCGCCTGACCCTCCAGCTGTCCGGCGCCCAGCTCGGCATCACCGTCACCTCCCTGGTCATCGGCATGCTCGCCGAGCCGTCGCTGGCCGTGCTGCTGCGCGGCCCGCTGGCGGCGCTGGGCCTCGGCGGCGCCGCGTCCACGGTGGCGACCGTGCTCGGCGTGGCCGTCTCCACCGTCGTCCTGATGGTGGTCGGCGAACTGGTCCCCAAGAACTGGGCGATCTCCCGGCCGCTGGCCGTCGCCAAGGTGGTGGCCACCCCGCAGCGCGGCTTCACCGCCGCCTTCGGCCCGTTCATCGGCCACTTGAACAACACCGCGAACCGTGTCGTACGCCGCTTCGGCCTGGAGCCCGCCGAGGAGCTGGCGTCCGCCCGCAGCCCCCAGGAACTGGTCGCCCTCGCCCGGCACTCGGCCGCCGAGGGTGCCCTGGAGGCCGACTCCGCCGAGCTGTTCGTACGCACCCTGCACCTGAGCGAGCTGACCGCGGAGAACGTGATGACGCCCCGCGTGGACGTCAAGGCCCTGGAGGCGCACGCCACCGCCGCGGACGCCGCCAACCTGTCGCACGCCACCGGCCTGTCCCGCTTCCCGGTCTACCGGGACAGCCTGGACGAGGTGGTCGGCACCGTCCACATCCGGGACGTGCTGGCCCTGGAGCCGGCCCGGCGGCCCGTGACCCCGGTCACCGACCTGGCCACCGCCCCCCTCCTGGTCCCCGACAGCCTGCCCGCCGACCGTCTCCTGGAGCGCCTGCGCGCCACCCGCACTATGGCCGTCGTCATCGACGAGTACGGCGGTACGGCGGGCGTGGCCACGGTCGAGGACATCGTCGAGGAGGTCGTCGGCGAGGTCCGCGACGAGCACGACCCGGTCGAGGTCCCCGACCTCCAGCCGGCCGGCGAGGGCGCCTGGGAGGCGGACGGCTCGGTCCGCATCGACCAGCTCGCCGCGATCGGACTGACCGCGCCGGACGGCCCGTACGAGACGGTGGCCGGACTGGTCGCCACGTACCTCACGCGCATCCCCGCCAAGGGTGACGCGGTGGAGCTGGACGGCTGGCGGCTGGAGGTGCTCGGCGTCGACCACCACCGCGCCGACCGGCTGCGCGTCACCGCGCCGCCGCCGGACGCGCGGCCGGTACCCGCGCAGGACCGTCCGGACAGCCGGGACAGCCGGGACAGCCGGGACAGCCGGGACAGCCGGGACAGCCGGGACAGCCGGGACAGCCGGGACCGCCGAGACCGTCCGGACCGCCGCGACCGCCACGAGCACGAGGAGATGGCCCGATGACCGTCGTCCAACTCCTCGTCGGCGCCCTGACACTGGTGACCAACGCGTTCTTCGTGGGCGGCGAGTTCGCCCTGATCTCGGTGCGCCGCAGTCAGATCGAGCCGCTCGCCCAGAAGGGCGACAAGCGGGCCCGGATGACGCTGTGGGGCCTGGAGCACATCTCCGCGCTGCTGGCCACCGCCCAGCTCGGCATCACCGTCTCCTCGCTGGTGCTCGGCGCGGTCGCCGAACCGGCCATCGCGCACCTGCTGGAACCCGCCTTCGAGGCGGTGCACGTGCCGCACGCGCTGGTGCACCCGATCGCCTTCGCGATCGCCCTGTCGCTCGCCACCTACCTGCACATGCTGATCGGCGAGATGATCCCGAAGAACATCGCGCTGGCCGCCCCGGCCGCCACCGCGATGCTGCTCGGCCCGCCGCTGGTCGCCCTCACCCGGGCGCTCAAGCCGGTGATCTTCGGCATCAACGCCGTCGCCAACACGCTGCTGAAGCTGCTGCGGGTCGAGCCGAAGGACGAGGTGGAGGCGGTCTTCACCGACGACCAGCTGGCCCGCATGGTGGACGACGCCAGCGAGGCCGGGCTGCTCGCCCCGGCGGACGGCGAACGGCTGCGCGACGCGCTGGAGCTGGGCACCCGCCCGGTCGGCGAGATCCTGGTCCCGCCGCAGCAGATGCGTACGGTCTCCCACACCGTCACCCCGGCGGAGCTGGAGCGGCTGGCCGCCGAGGCGGGCTACTCCCGCTTCCCGGTCAGCGGCCCGAGCGGCACACTGCTCGGCTACCTGCACATCAAGGACACGCTGGGCCTGACCGACCGGGACCGCCCGTTCCCGCGCACGGCCCTGCACCCGGTCACCCGGGTCCGCATCGACACCCCGCTGGACGACACCCTCACCGCGCTGCGCGGCGCGGGCAGCCACCTGGCGGCGGTCACCGGCGAGACCGGCACGGTCCTCGGCTTCGTGACGATGGAGGACGTGCTGACCGAGCTGGTGGGACCGGCGGCGGAGCCGGTGGCCTGACCGCCGGGGTACGAGGGCTCCCCGTGAACTGAGCTGAGCCCGCCGCGGTCCGGAGGGCTCAGCGGGGGCGGGGGCCCTCCGGACCGTCCGGACCGTCCCCGCCGTCCTCCTCCCCCGCCTTGTCCGGTACCAGCGCCAGGCTGATGATGTGCCGGATGCGGCCGTCGCCCGCGCTGTGCCCGGTGCGGCGGGCGACCAGTTCCTCCAGCTCCGTCACCAGTTCGGTGAACTCCTCGGGGGTCACCCACACCGCGCCCTGCCGGTAGAGGACGCCCTCGCGGGGCGGGTCGGCGTCGTCCCGGGAGAGGTAGCGGTCGAAGCCGTCCATCAGCGCGCCGGTGAAGACGGTGACCGCCTGCCGGTGGTCGTCCTTGGTCATGGCGGCGCGGGCGTCCGCGTCGACGAGGGCCTCGTCCTGCCGGACCCGGTAGCTGCGCTCGACGGTGCCGCGTACGCGTCTTTCCTGGACCACCTCCAGGATGCCGGCCTGGGTGAGGGTCGCGACGTGCCGGTACATGCTCGCCGGGGAGACGTCGGGCAGCCGGTCGCGCAGCTGGGCCGTGGTCAGTTCACCGGCACCGACCAGGGTCTGGAGGATGCGCATCCGGACGGGGTGCAGAAGCAGATTCGCGGTTGCCATGCCGTCATGGTCTCACACGCTCTCAGATCTGATAACGTTCTCGTAGTTGAGAACGTCCGGTCGGCGGATGGCCGGGCGTCAGCCATGCGAAAGGCGGAGCCTTGCCCGACATCGACCTGACGGTCCCCGCGGACGACGGAACCGCCCTGGCCGGCACCCTGACGCTGCCGGCCGGCCCCGGCCCGCACCCGGCCGTCCTGCTGCTGCACGGCTCCGGCCCGCTGGACCGCGACGGCAACACCCCCAAGCTGCTGATGAACCTGGCCCGGCCGATGGCCGAGGTCCTCGCGGCGGCCGGGATCGCCACCCTCCGCCACGACCGGCGCGGCGCCGGCGCCACCCCCGGCGACTGGCGGACCGCCGGCTTCACCGACAACCGCAAGGACGCCGCCGCGGCGCTGCGCGCCCTGGCCGCCCGTCCCGACATCGACGCCGGCGCGGTCGGCGTGGTCGGCCACAGCGAGGGCGCCCTGCACGCCATGACCCTCGCGGCGCGTACCGAGGTGCGGGCGGTGGTGCTGCTGGCCGGGTTCGCGGGCGTCGGCGAGGCGGCGTTCCGGTGGCAGGGCCGCTCGGTGGTCGGCAGCCTGCCCGCGCCGGTCCGGCTGCTGCGGCGCCCGCTGGGGGCGCTCGGCGACCGGGTGCTGGCCCGGATCAAGCGGACCCGTACGGACGTGGCGCGGATCGCCGGCGCGCCGGTCAACGCCCGCTGGATGCGGGAGATGCTCGTGCACGACAGCCGGGACGACCTGGCCGCCATCCACGCGCCCGTGCTGGCCGTCACCGGCGACAAGGACCTCCAGGTGGACCCGGCCGACCTCGACGAGATCCGCCGGCTGGTGCCGGGCGGCGCCGAGACCCACCGCCTCGCCGATCTCACCCACGTGCTGCGGCCGTACGCCGGCCGCCCGACCCTGGGCGCCTACCGCCGCCTGCTGCGCGAACCGGTCGACCCCGCGCTGCTCGCCCTCGTCGCCGACTGGCTCACCCGCCACCTGGCCCCCGTCTCGCGGGAGACGGCCGCCTCCTGACGCCGGGCGCCGCCCGCCCGCCCCAGCACCGCGTCCCCGCATCCCTCCATCCCCGCATCGCCCCATCCCCCCATCGCCCCATCCCCCAATACCCGATTACCCGATTGCCGCGAACAGCCCGGACCTCCGACAAAGGACAATTTGGCATGCCCACGTCAGTAGTCACAGAGCCGCTCACGCCCACCACTCCCGACCGCCGCCGCGCCGACCTGACCCTCTTCATGGTCATCGCCTTCGCCGTGAGCTGGGGCTGCTGGGCCGCCGCGATGGCGATCGGCGGCCCGGCGAAGAACGGCGAACCCTCCTACGTCCCGTTCCTGCTCGGCGCCTTCGGCCCGCTGATCGGCGCCCTGGTGATCCGGATCCGCCGGCGCCGCCGGGGCGAGCCGGTGCCGCCGCACGCGGTGCGCTACCGCGCGGCGGCGCTGCCCTGGGCGCTGCTGCTGATGGTGGCGGCCGCCGCGGCCGTACTGGCCGCCGGGGTGATCGGGCACGCGGCCGGCGGCCCCGCGCCGAGCTGGGCGGACGCCAAGGACGTCATGAACGACATGGGCGGGCCCGCCGCGTTCCTGGTCAGCATGATTGTCTCCGGCCCGCTGTCCGAGGAGCCGGGCTGGCGCGGCACCGCCTACCCGAGGATGCGCGCCACGATGGGACCGCTGCGGATCGCGCTGGTGCTCGGTGTGGTCTGGGCCGTGTGGCACCTGCCGCTGTTCTTCGTGGACGGGACCGTCCAGCACGACCTGGGCCTGTTCACCCCGAGCGGGGTGCTCTTCGCCGCCGGCAACGTTCCGATGGCCATGCTGGTGACCTGCGCCTACCAGCGGGCCGGGGTGGTCGCCTCGATCGCCGTGCACTTCGCGGTCAACACCACGATGGTCCTGCTGGGCGTGACCGACCCCGCCGTCCAGGCGCTGATCATCGGCATGCAGCTGATCCTCGTCGCGCTGCTGCTGGTCACGGGCCGGCCGGCGGACCGGGTCACTGCCGCGGCGGCCCGTTCTCGGCTGCCGCGCGCCGGTACTCGCCGTTGATGCGCTGCGCCTCCTCCAACTGGTCCTCGAGGATGACGATGCGACAGGCGGCCTCGATCGGAGTGCCCTGGTCGACGAGCTCGCGGGCCCGCGCGGCGATCCGCAACTGGTAGCGCGAGTACCGGCGGTGTCCTCCTCCGGAGCGCAGCGGGGTGATCAGCCGGGCCTCGCCGAGGGCCCGCAGGAAGCCGGCCGTGGTGCCGAGCATCTCGGCGGCCCGGCCGATGGTGTACGCGGGGTAGTCGTCGTCGTCCAGCCGTGCGCTGAGCGGATTGCCTGCTGTCATGTCACCTCGTAGTGCAATTCCTCAGGGGCCCGGCGCCGATACGGCGCTGCCGGGCCCCTGAGGAATTCAACACCATCGGGCCTTGTGGCCGCTGCGGCGGACGGGCCCCCGCGGGTGACCCATAGACTCGATCTCATGCCGAACCCTGATGAGCTGCTCGTCTCCATCGCCGCCATGGTGGAGTCGGAGCCGAGCAATCAGATGTCCTTGACCGTCGTGGCCCAGGGCGCCGTCATCACCGGCCGCCTGGCTCCGGAGAACACCTGGCGGGAGCGGGTGGCGGAGGTGCTGCGCGCCTCCGACCGGCTGAGCCCGTTCGCCGACGCCTTCGTCCGGCAGCGGAGGAAGGAGCGGCCCGACGGACCGGCGCCGACGCACCTGCACTTCCACCTCGCGCGCATCCTCCAGGGCAGCCTCGGAATTCCGGAGACCGGCGGGATGTACCGGGTGGCGATCAGGGACGTCAGCGCCTGGACCGTGGGCGACTTCAGCTACTCGGACCAGTGATCCGCCGGGCCGCGGCGGTCCGGCGGATCAGCGGGTGCCGGTGCCGGTGCCGGTTCCGGTGCCGCCGCCCGTGCCCTGCCGACGCGGCGCTCCGCCACCGGAGCGCCCGGCGGCCGGGGAGCGGCGGCGGCCGCGCCGCGCGGAACCCGAACCCCCGGCGGACTGCGCACGGCGCGGCCGTTCCGGGGCGGGGGCCGGCGCGGGGATGACGACCGGGACGCCGGAGGGGGCCTGCGCGCCGGTGATCCGGCTCAGCTCCTCCTCGCCCGGCCGTACCCGGGTGACCTGCGGGACGATCCCGGCGGCCGACACCAGCCGGGTCACCTCCCGGCGCTGACCGGGCGTGACCAGGGTGATCACGCTGCCGGACTCGCCCGCACGGGCGGTACGGCCGCCGCGGTGCAGGTAGTCCTTGTGGTCGCCGGGCGGATCGACGTTGACGACCAGGTCGAGGTTGTCGACGTGGATGCCGCGGGCCGCGACGTTGGTCGCGATCAGCGCGGTCACCTGGCCGCTCTTGAACTGGGCGAGGGTGCGGGTGCGCTGCGGCTGGGACTTGCCGCCGTGCAGGGCCGCCGCCCGGACGCCGCTCTTGAGCAGGTGCTTGGTGAGCCGGTCCACCGCGTGCTTGGTGTCCAGGAACATGATCACCGAGCCGTCGCGGGCGGCGATCTCGGTGGCCGTGCGCTGCTTGTCGTCGTCGTTCACGTGGAGCAGGTGGTGCTCCATGGTGGTGACGGCGCCCTGGGACGGGTCGACGGAGTGCACCACCGGGTCCGTCAGGTAGCGGCGGACCAGCAGGTCGACGTTGCGGTCCAGGGTGGCGGAGAACAGCAGCCGCTGCCCGTCCGGCCGCACCTGGTCGAGCAGGGCGGTGACCTGGGGCAGGAAGCCCATGTCGGTCATCTGGTCGGCCTCGTCCAGGACGGTGACGGCGACGTCGTCCAGGCGGCAGTCGCCGCGGTCGATGAGGTCCTTGAGCCGGCCCGGCGTCGCGACCACGATCTCGGCGCCGGAACGCAGCGCGCCGGCCTGCCGGCCGATGGACATGCCGCCGACCACGGTGGCCAGCCGCAGCCCGACCGAGCGGGCGAACGGGGTCAGCGCGTCGGTGACCTGCTGGGCCAGTTCCCGGGTGGGGACCAGGACCAGGGCCAGCGGGCGCTTCGTCTCGGCGCGCAGCCCCTGGGTACGGGCCACCACCGCGAGCCCGAAGGCCAGGGTCTTGCCCGAGCCGGTCCGGCCGCGGCCGAGGACGTCCCGGCCGGCCAGCGAGTTCGGCAGGGTCGCCGCCTGGATGGGGAACGGGACGCTCATGCCCTCGGCGGTGAGGGTGGCCAGCACCCGCGGCGGCAGCTCGAGTTCGGCGAACGAGTCGACCGCGGGCAGCGCGGGCGTGATCGTCTTCGGCAGCGCGAACTCGCCGCCCTGGGCCGCGGCCGGGCGGCGTCCGCCGCCCTGGGCGGACTGCGGACGGCGCCGGGGGCCGCCGCCGGAGCGGCGGGCGGAACCGCCGGAGCCGCCGGAGCGGTCGTACGGGCGGTCGGCACGTGCACGGTTCATACGGGAACCTTCCTTGACGCGGCGCGTGTCAAGGAATTCCCGCAGCGGTGAAGCGGCGCAGAGAATCGCGAGAACGAGCCGGAATGACGGGGCGGGGAGCCAGGGTGAATTCCGGTGGAATTCACGTCTGTTCTGCTCCGGAATGCAATGAGCTGGGGCCCGCACCCCACGGTGCGGGCCCCAGCTGTGAAGTACGCGTCAGCTGACTGACGGCGTCGTCAGTTGGAGGGAACGATGTTCTCCGCCGTCGGGCCCTTCTGGCCCTGGGCGATGTCGAACGTCACCTTCTGACCTTCCAGGAGCTCACGGAAGCCCTGGGCGTTGATGTTGGAGTAGTGGGCGAAGACGTCGGGGCCGCCGCCGTCCTGCTCGATGAAGCCGAAGCCCTTTTCGGCGTTGAACCACTTCACGGTACCGGAAGCCATAAGAATCTCCTTAGGAGGACGGTGCACGAAGCACACCCTGTGTGTACTTCGGTCGCCGCGATGATCACCCCGTCGGAAAGACTGGCAACCAACTGCAACTGACGTCGACACTAGCACGGCGCGTTCGGCGAGTGGGGTGGCGATTTCCGCACGTGGGCGCGGGTCGGCGGACCGCGCGCGGCGTTTTCGGGAATATTCCCCGGAGGTCGCGAAAATTTCTTACCTCGTCAGCACAGATATTGCTCCGCTCGCGGTGCAGGCTCTTCGGGCCGGCGCCGCGCCGGCCCGGCGCCGCACGGCTGTGACCTCCCGCGACGCCCGCGCGTGCCGGTCCGCCGGGGAACCACCCGGCAGCCTCCGGGAACCGTCCCGGCGCCACCGGGGGGCCGCCGGAGAGACAAACGCCACAGACACCCACCTGGGTGACGGGTGGCGCACAGGGACCTCTCAGCGTCCCCGGACAGAGTGTGCGTATGCCTGCCGCTCGTGGAGTCCCCGAAGCCCGCCCGGGCACGGTCCGGGTGCTGATCGTCGACGACGAGCCCGAGCTGACCGAACTGCTCGCCTGGGCCGTCACCGAGGCCGGCTGGCGGCCGTTCCTGGCCCGCGACGGGCGCGGCGCGCTCACCCTGGCCCGCGGCTGCGCCCCGCACGCCGTCGTCCTGGACTGGATGCTGCCCGACCTGGACGGCCTCCAGGTACTGCGCCGGCTGCGCTACGAGGACGCCCGGCTGCCGGTGCTGATGCTGACCGCCCGGGACGCGCTGGAACACCGTATCGACGGGCTGTCGGCGGGCGCGGACGACTACGTGACCAAGCCGTTCTCGCTCCAGGAGGTCATGCTGCGGCTGGGCGGGCTGCTGCGCCGGGCCGGCGCCGAGCGGGCGACGGCGGCCGACGGGCCGGTCCTGACCCTGGGCGACCTGGTGCTGGCCGAGCGGACCCGGCAGGTGCAGCGCGGCGGGGAGCCGATCGCGCTCACCGCGAAGGAGTTCGACCTGCTGGCCTTCCTGATCCGGCACCCGCGCCAGGTGCTCAGCAAGGCGCAGCTCCTCGCCGCGGTGTGGAGCAGCGCCTTCGACAGCGAGGGCAACCTGGTCGAGGTCTACATCTACGGGCTGCGCGCGAAGATCGACAAGGGCCGGGCGCCGATGATCCACACGGTGCGCGGCGCCGGCTATGTGCTGCGGGCCGCGGACGACGGCACATGAGCACCGTACGGGCCCGGGTGCGGGGGCTGTCGCTGCGCACCCGGCTGGTGCTGTTCACCACCGTCGTGCTGTGCGCGGTGTGCGCGGCGATGGGGGTCACCACGATCCTGGTGCAGCGCGCCCATCTGCTGGCCGACCTGGACCAGCGGGTCCAGGACGCCGTGGCGCGCAGCCAGGGCGGTGCCCGGCACCGCACCGGCGGCGCCACCGACCTGAGCTTCCTCAGCGAACAGGGGCAGAGCGCCGGCACCGTCGCCGCCCGGCTGGCCGGCGCGGCCGGCGGCGCGGTGACCGCCGCCGAGGTGGTGACCGAGGACGGCGGCC
This sequence comes from Streptomyces sp. NPDC023723, assembly GCF_040639815.1. Classification (NCBI taxonomy): domain Bacteria; kingdom Bacillati; phylum Actinomycetota; class Actinomycetes; order Kitasatosporales; family Streptomycetaceae; genus Streptomyces; species Streptomyces sp. NPDC023723. The sequence continues at coordinate 99,475 of NZ_JBFAAP010000003.1, read as the reverse complement.
GCGCGGCGCTCACCGCCGCGCAGCGCGCCGCGCTGGCCGGCCTCACCGCGGACGGCGCCCTGCACACCCGTACCGTCCCCGGCCTCGGCACCTACCGGGTGACCGCGGTGGCCGGCGCGGGCGCGCCGGTGCTGGCCGGGCTGCCGATGGACCACGTGCAGGACGCCGTGCACCGGATGGCGGTCACCGAGGCGGTGATCGCCGGCGCCGGTCTGCTGGTCGCGGGCTGCGGCTGCGCGGTGGTCATCCGCCGCGAGCTGCGCCCGCTGGGCCGGGTGGCCGCGACCGCCGCCGAGGTGGCCGGCGCCCCGCTGGAGAGTCCGGAGGGCGGCCGGCTCACCCGGGTCGCGGCCCGGGACACCGACCCGCGCACCGAGGCCGGGCAGGTGGGCGTCGCGCTCAACCACCTCATCGACCGCGTCGAGTCCTCGCTGGCCGGACGGCGGCGCAGCGAGGAGCGGATGCGCCGGTTCCTCGCCGACGCCGGCCACGAACTGCGCACCCCGCTCGCCTCGATCGCCGGGTACGCCGAGCTGATGGACCGGGGCGCGGCGGACCTCGAACCGGGCCTGGCCTGGCGCCGGGTCCTGGCCCAGTCGGCCCGGATGACCGGCCTGGTGGAGGATCTGCTGCTGCTCGCCCGGCTGGACGAGGGCCGCCCGCTGGAGTCGACGCGGGTCGACCTCGCCACCCTGGTCGCGGAGGCGGTGTGGGACGCGCGGGCGGCGGGCGCGGGGCACGAGTGGCGGCTGGCGCTGCGCGTGGCCGACGCGGCCACGGTGACCGGCGACCCCGCCCGGCTCACCCAGGTCGTCGCCAACCTGCTGGCCAACGCCCGGGCGCACACCCCGCCCGGCACCCGCGTCGACGTCTGTGTGGAGAGCGCGCCCGGCAGCCGGCTGATCCGGGTCCGCGACGACGGCCCCGGCATCCCGCCCGCCCTGCTGCCCGCCGTCTTCGAACGCTTCACCCGCGCCGACACCTCCCGCTCCCGCAAGCCGGGCGAGGGCGGCGGCAGCGGTCTGGGGCTGGCCATCGCCGCCGCGATCACCCGGGCGCACGGCGGCCGGGTCACCGTCGAGAGCGAGCCGGGCCGCACCGAGTTCACCGTCACCCTGCCGAGCGCCCCCGACGCGTGGCCGGCGCTGTCGGGCGCCTGTGAAAGTCCTGGCATTTCAGCTCGGCCTCAGCTCGGCCGACCAGGGTTGCGCTCAGGCGGCCGGCCGTAGGAAGGCGGGCCGGAACGAAGGGAGCCAGCGACGATGACCGAGCTCGACACCGGGCGGCAGGACGAGCCGGAGCCGGGTCCGGCGCCGGGCCGCCGGGCCCACGCGGACCGCCGGAGCTTCATGCGCAAGGTCTTCCTCGCGTCCGGCGCCACGGCGGTCGCCACGATGGGCGGGGCCGCCGCCTGGGCGGCGCAGGCCGACGACACCGCCACGGCCGGCGCCTCGGCCACCGCGTCCCCGAGCGCCGCGCCCAGCGGCGACCCGGGCGGCGGCGCGGGCGGCCCCGGCAACCAGACCATCACCGAGGACTTCTTCGGCCTGACCACCGACGGCAAGCGGATCGACGACCTGTACGCGATCCACTCCACCAAGGTCGCCACCGCCCCGGTCATTGCCGCCGCGGAAGCCTTCCTGGCCGGTCTCACCGACGACCAGAAGACGGCCACCCAGTTCACCGTGCACTCCACCGAGTGGCGGCTGTGGAGCAACGTCGACGCCTACGAACGCCAGGGCGTCAGCCTGGCCGACCTCACCGACGCGCAGAAGAAACTGGGCACCGCGCTGCTGAAGTCGGCGCTGAGCGCGGACGGCCTGGAGACCACGGAGAAGATCCGCGCGATCAACCAGGCGGCCGGCGAGGCGATCAGCCAGACCGACCGCTTCAACGAGGACGCCTACTACTGGACGCTGCTCGGCACCCCGTCGGCCACCGAGCCCTGGGGCTTCCAGTTCGACGGCCACCACCTGGTGATCAACTACTTCGTGCTCGGCGACCAGGTGGTCATGAGCCCCTGCTTCTGGGGCTCGGAGCCGACCGAGATGGACATCGACGGCACGACCGTGAAGGTCTGCCAGGAGGAGGTCGCGGCCAGCCTCGCCTTCATCAACTCGCTGACCGCCGCCCAGCGGAAGACCGCCATCGCCTCCGCCACCAAGTCCGCCGAGTCGATGAAGGCGGGCGCCTTCTCCGACAACGCGGTCCAGGCGTACGAGGGGCTGCGCGCCGACATCCTGACCGCCGCCCAGCGCGGCAAACTCCTCGCCGTCGCCGCCGCGTTCGTGGACCGCGCCAGGGCCGACGCCGCGCAGGTCCGGATGGCGGAGATCGCCGGCCACCTCGACGACACCTACGTCACCTGGGCCGGCGGCACCGCCGACGACTCGGCGTTCTACGTCCGGGTGCAGAGCCCGGTGGTCTGGATCGAGGTCGACTGCCAGGCCCCCGGCCCGCTGGCCGGCGCCTACGACTCGACGGCGGGCACCCCCACCCAGAAGCACGTCCACTCCGTCATCCGCACCCCCAACGGCAACGACTACGGCCGGGAACTGCTCCGCCAGCACTACCTGACGTCCCCGCACCACCGCTGAGGGGACTCCTGAAGGCGGCGGCCTACGGCCGTCCGTAGGCCGCCACCATCAGCCGCTGGGCCACCTCGTTCATCCCCTCGCCCTTGGCGTCGGTGGAGTTGACGCTGTAGACGAGGGTGCGGGAGCCGTCGCGGGTCGAGGCGATGGCGGTGTTGTAGCCCCAGCGGCCACCGGTCTTGCCCCACACCTCCCGCCCGCCCAGCTTCTTCATCGACAGGCCCGCCGAGTACGCCGCCGGGTCGCCGGTCTCGTGGTCCACGACGTCCGGGAGGGTGAACATCTCCGCCAGCAGCGGGCCGCGGACCACCTGGCCGGCGAACAGGGCCGTCGTGAACCGTTCCAGGTCGGCGGTGCTGGAGATCAGGTCGCCCGCCGCCCAGGCGTCCGTCGCGCCCCACACGGTCACGTCGCGCGGGCCGGTCGTGCCGTCGTCCAGCGTCATGGTCTGGTAGCCGTGGTTGTGCGGGCCGCGGATGCGCGGGTCGGCGCCGGGCAGGCGGGTGTCGCGCAGCCCCAGGGGGGCCAGTACGCGGCGGGTGACCTGGTCCTCGTAGGAGTCGCCGGTGACGCGTTCGATCAGCAGGCCGGTGACGGTGTAGCCGATGTTGAGGTAGTGCTGCCGCGTGCCCGGGGCGAACTCCGGGTCCTTCGACGTCGCCGAGCGGACCATGTCCTCGGGCCGGTGGCGCAGGAAGCGGTTCGCGTACGCCTCCTCCACCGTGGCGCCGGGCAGGTCGGGTGCCGGGATGCCGCTGGTGTGGTTCAGCAACTGCCGTACGGTCACCCGCGCGTACCCGGCCGGGATCAGGTCCGGGAGGTAGGAGCGGGCGGTGCGGTCCAGGTCGAGGCGGCCCTCGGCGGCCAGTTGCAGGGCGACGGCGGCGGTGAAGACCTTGGTGACGGAGCCGGCGCGGAAGCGGCCGGCCGGGTCGGCCGGGCGGCCGCTCACCAGGTCGTGCAGGCCGGCGCCGGCCCGCCAGGTGCCCGCGGTGCCGCCGACCCGGACCAGGGCGGCGGTGGTGTCCGCGGTCGGCAGTCCGGTCAGGGCGCCGGCCAGCGCGGCCCGTACCGCCGGGTCGAGCGCGGGCGCGGGCGCGGATGCGGATGCGGCGGCGGTCGTGGCGGGCAGGGCCGACGCCGGGGCGGCCGGCCCGCCGAGCAGCAGCGCGGTGCCGAGCAGGGCGGCGGCGCGGACGGTGTTCCGCATGGTCAACTCCGGTGGTGTGAGCCGTCGTTCGGACGGACCCCACCCTCCCGAACAGCCGCTCCCGGCGGATCGCCCGCGCGGGGGAGCGGGCCTCGCCCGGGCGGGGGATCGCCCGCCGTCACCAGACCCGTCTCGTACGCGCAGATCACCGCCTGGATGCGGTCCCGCAGGCCCAGTTTGGCGAGCAGGTTGCCGACGTGGGTCTTGACCGTGTGGTCGCTGATCAGCAGTTCGGCGGCGATCTCGGCGTTGGACAGGCCGCGCGCGAGCAGCAGCAGCGTCTCGCGTTCGCGGTCGGTGAGCAGCTTCAGCCGGGGGTCGGTCCGGCGCGGGCGGGTGGCCGGGCGGGTGTACTGCTCGACCAGGCGGCGGGCGACGGACGGGGCGAGCAGCGAGTCGCCCCGGGCCACCACCCGGACCGCGTGCGTGAGGTCGTCCCGGCGCACGTCCTTCAGCAGGAAGCCGCTCGCGCCCGCGTGCAGCGCGTCGTACACGTACCGGTCGGAGTCGAAGGTGGTCAGCATCACCGTGCGGCAGCCGCCGCCGAGCGCGCTGATGGCGCGGCACGCCTCGATGCCGTCGACGCGCGGCATCCGGATGTCGAGCAGTGCCACGTCCGGGCGGTGCCGGCGGACCGCCTCGACGGCCTCGGCGCCGTCCCCGGCCTCCGCGACCACCTCGATGTCCGGCTGGACGTCCAGGATCATCGCGAAGCCGCTGCGCACCAGTTCCTGGTCGTCGGCGACGACGACCCGGATCGGCGTGGTCACCGGGGCACCTCCTCGGGAACCGGAAGCCGGACGTCGACCTCGAAGCCGTGGCCGTCCGGGCCCGGTCCGGCGGTGGCCGTGCCGCCGTGGGCCGCCGCCCGCTCCCGGATGCCGGTCAGTCCGTGACCGGCGGCGGGGGCGGCCGTCCGGGCGCCGCGTCCGTCGTCGGTCACCCGGACCCGGACCTCGGGCGGCCCGTAGGCGATCCGTACGGTCACCTCGCGGGCGCCCGCGTGCCGCACCGCGTTGGTCAGCGCCTCCTGGACGATCCGGAAGACGGTGCTGCCGGTGGCCGCCGGCACCGGACGGGGGTCTCCGGCCGTCTCGTAGCGCACCGGCGGGCCGCCGGCCCGGACCCGGTCGAGCAGGGCGGGGAGGTCGTCGAGGCCGGGCTGCGGGGCGCGCGGATCACCGTCCGGCTCGTTCCCCGGCTGGTCGCCCGGCTCGTCGCGGTCGCGCAGTACGCCCAGCATGGCGCGGAGCTGGGTCATGGCGTCCCGCCCGGTGGCGGCGATGGCCTCGAACGCGGCCTCCGCCTTCGCCGGCGCCGTCCGCACGGCCACCGGCCCGGCCTCCGCCTGCACCAGCATCAGGCTCACCGCGTGGGACAGGATGTCGTGCATCTCGCGGGCGATGCGGGCCCGTTCGCGGGCGGCGGCCCGGTCGGCCGCCACCCGGGCGGCCCGGCGGCGGGCGTCGGTCAGCCGCCCGAAGGCGTAGGCGGCCGCGAACACGATGAGGGAGAAGCCCAGTTCGCGCGCCGACCGCGTGTTGAACCACACCCCCACCGGCACCGCGACCAGCACCAGCGCCCCGGTGGCCAGCCGCTCGACCGGGGTGGACAGCGCGGCGACGGTGTACACGGCGACGAGCCCGGCGTACGGCAGCGGCTGCCCGGGACCGTCGACCGTCAGCCCGTACCCACCGGTGGCCGTCAGGACCGCGAGCAGGACGGCGACGGGGGCCCGCTGCCGCCACACCAGCGGCAGCACGGCGAGCGAACTCAGCCCGTACGCCGTCCAGGTCGCCGGTTCCAGCTCCGGTGCGCGCGGGATCACGAACGGCATCGTCGTCGCGGCCTGCACCAGCAGTGCGACGCCCGCGTCGGACAGCGCTCTTCTCATCTGAGTCCCCCCTGGACCGGAACAGCGGGCCCATACGCTAACGGACCAGGGGGAGCGGGGAGCCGGGGATTCAGCGGCCGAGGACCTGGCGGCCGCGGCCCAGGTCCAGGAAGACCGTCTCGCCGGTGGAGTCGTCCAGGCCGTCGTTGTCGGTGACGGCGTAGACCCGGCCGTTCCCGGCGACGGTCAGGCCCTCCAGCTTCTCCTGCGTCCAGCCGTTGGTCGCCCGCAGGTCGGGCAGGACGTCGTGGGCGAGGGTCTTGTCCAGCACCGGGAGGGTGCCCGCCGGGGCGGCGGTCTTCGGGAGCGGGACGGTGTAGATCCGCTTGACCTTCGCGGCCGGGCCGTTGAGCTTGTCCCGCTCGATGACGGCCAGCCGGTCGCCGACCACGGTGATCTCGGACAGCCCGATCCAGTCGCCGTCCGTGGTGGTGCTGTCGAGCCGGTAGCCGTACCAGCTCCAGGTGCCGGCCGTCACGTCGTAGCGGCCGAGCCGGACGGTGCCGGACGGGTCGGTCTTCACCTCGCGCTGCAGGGCGGTCCACAGGATCTCGTGGCCGCGGGCGTCGGTGGTGGCGGTGACGCCCTCGAAGCCCTGCGAGCCGAGGCCGGCGGCGACGTCCGAGGGGAGGGGGACCACCTGCTGGGTCACCCCGTCGCGGTCGAGGCGGACGAGCTGGTTGCCGGTGCCGGTGGCGCCCTCGACGGCCAGCCAGAAGCCGCCCCCCGGACGGGCGTACACGCCCTCGGCGTCGTAGCCGGTCGGCCGGCCGGCGGCGTCCTTGACGGTCAGCTCGCGGCGGATGACGGCACCCTGGCCGCCGCTGGTGTCGATGGTGAGGACGCGGGTGGTGTCGTACGCCGCGTCCGTCACCGCGTACACCTCGTCGTCGCGGCCCGGCACGGCGGACAGGCCGCTGAGCGCGCCCCAGCCGATGGGGGTGCCGGAGGAGTCGGAGGCGGCGGAGATCGTCGGCTGACCGGCGGCGGAACTGCCGAGCTTGAACAGGCTCACCGAGGCGCGCACGCCGGCCTCCGCGTCGTCCTCCTCGCTGGAGACGGCGAACAGGCCCCGGGAGGGGATGGGGAGGAGCCCCTCGGGCCCGTTGGTGGTTTCGAGGATCTGCTTGAAGACCGGCTCGGTGGGCTCGCTGATGTCGTAGACGGCGACGAAGTTGGAGCGCTCGGAGCCGACGAAGGCGTACCGGACGCCGTCGTACGTGGCGATGGCGAGGCCCTCCGGCTCGGTGCCCTTGTTCTCCGAGCGGTCCTCGTTGAGCAGGCCGTAGCGGGCGGCGAGGTGCTCGTAGCTGTTGCCGGCGTCCCAGACCACCTTGCCGGTACGGCTGTCGAAGACGGTCCAGCCGCGGGTGCCGCCCTTCCAGTCGCCCTCGTTGGCGGTGGCGAGGTAGCGGTCGTCGATCCAGCCGACGGCGTCCGGCTCGCGCGGCACGTCGGTGATCGAGCCGGTCTGGTCGATGACGCCGTCCTCGACGGTGTCGATGCCGGTGACGGTCGCCGTGCCGGCGCTGAACGCCTTGGTGATCCGGCCGGCGGCGAGGTCGATGGTGACGATGCCGTTGTTCTCCTGGAGCGTCACGACGAGCTGGCCGCGGCTGTTGACGGAGACGTACTCGGGCTCGGGGTCGGTCGGTTCGGTGATCCCGGCGGCGGTGAGGACCGGCAGCGCCGACCCGTCGGCCTTGGTCAGCGCCACCTTGCGCAGGCCCCACGCGGTGGGCTTCGCGGCCTTCAGGTCCACGATCTGCACGAACCCGGCGGGCGCCTGCGGCAGGTCGCCCTCCTCGCCGCCGGCCGGCGTGGCCTCCTCGTCGCGCTCGTTCTCGATGGCGATGGCGGCGTACCGCTTGTCCTTGCTGAGCGCGATCGAGTCGGGCTGGCCGCCGAGGTCGTACGACGCGACCCGCTCGCGGGTACGCAGCGAGACGACGTCCAGCCGGCCGGACGGCTCGGTGTAGCTCGCGCTGGTGTTGACGACGACCAGCACGTACTGCCCGACGACCGTCACCGAGGTCGGCTCGTCCTCGGCGTCGCCCAGCTCGGCGAGGGAGAGGGTGCCCAGGCCCTTGGGGCGGCTCGGGTCGCTGATGTCGAGGAAGCCGATCCGCTTGCCGGCGGCGTCGGTGTAGACCTGGGTGCGGCCGTCCTCGCTGACCGCGGATATCTCGGCGACGGTCTGGGCGGCGGCGTCCTCGCCGGCCGGGCGGTTCTGGAAGACCGGGTAGGTGGCGGTGCGCGCGAAGGCGGCGGTGCGCTGCCCCGAGCTGTGGTCCGTGCCCTTGCCCGTCCCCGCGTAGGCGGTGCCGGCCAGGGCGCCCGCGGTGACCGCCAGGGTGGCGAGCGCGGCACAGGTTCTCTTCGGGAGCATCGGTCCTCCGGTACGGGTGGGTACGTCCACTGCGGCCGGATCGTCCCATCACGCGGCCGGGACCGGTGGACGGGACGGTGAACGGCAGGCGAAGATCACGTACGCCTCCCGGCCGGATCGGCGTGACGGTCAGTCGCCGGATCCCGGGTCGGCGGGTGACTCAGGGGTCCCGATCACATAGGTGCCCTTCGCGGGGAGCGTGGCGACGAGGCCGCGCTTGCGCAGCTCGACGACGGCCCGCCGCACGGTGCCGATGCTGACGCCGTACAGCTCCGTCATGGCCCGCTCGCCCGGCAGCGCCGCTCCTTGGGGCAGCTTGCCGGCGGCGATCTCGGCGGCGATGGCGTCTGCCAGCTTGACGTATTCGTAGCGCGGGGGAGCAGTCATCCCTCTACGGTGCTGCACCGGTGTGCGCCTCGGGCCGGAACGCGGCAAGACGCGGGGCGACGTGGTGTCAGCCGGTGGGGCCGTCTTGATCCTGGGGCGGGTCGGCGGGAGGTTCCTCCGCGCGCACGAAGGTGCCCTTGACGGGAACGGTGATCAGCAGTCCTTGGTCGCGCAGCTCGCGGATGGCTCGACGCACGGTGTTGACGGCCACGCCGTACTGATCGGCGAGGTCGCGCTCGGCCGGGAGGCGAGCGCCCGCCGGAAGCCGTCCCGACCGGATCTGTCCAGCGATGTGGTGCACGACCTGCACGTACACGTAGACGTGACTCGCCGGGTCGGGTGTCCAGTCGTGTTCGTCAGCCATGTCTGCACGCTAAGGCGGTGCATCGCAGCGCACCACGTACGGGTGCAACCGCATGCTTCCTATTGCTACCTAACGCGTCCTGTAGCAAGGTGATCGGAGAACACCCCGGCGGCCTGGCAGGGCCCCGGGGCACGGCCAACGCTTGCTTGAGGAGCGTCGACATGTACGACCTTATCCGTCGCGTCGCCCGGAAACTGAGCCTTCTGCTCGGTCCGGGCACCGGCATCCACCGGGCGGGCGGCCCTCGCCACCGCCACGTCCCACCGATCACCGCGCCCGACTGTCTCGACCTCCCGCACTCCCCGTACTGCCGGCACGTTCCCCTCGACGGCGCCGCGACCCGCCTCGTCCGTCCTTACGTGCTGGAGGCGGCGGCATGAGCGCACCCGTCGAACTGCGCCTGCTGCCCTGGCTGTCCGCCGAAGGCAAGCCCTGCTTCCTCGCCCCGGGTGACGACGGCGGGATCGTCTCGCGGCTCGCTGACGAGACGGAGGCCCGGCAGCTCGCCGTGGCGGCGGACGTGCTCGGTGCCGCCGGCCGGGTGCTGAGCGACCCGCTGACCCCGAACGCCGAGGTGCGGTACGCGGCGATCCGGCTGTGCGAGTGTCTGGCCGACGTGCTGCGGGTGGCGGAGTCGCGCGGGAGGCGCTCAGCGGCGGTCGGGCCGTCCGGCGGTCCGGTGTAGGGCGGGTCCGGGCCGGGTGGCGTTCAGTGGACGAAGGCGGTCAGTTCCGCGGGGGCCTGTTCCGCCATGTGGTGGCCGGACCAGAGGACCAGCGTCGGGCAGGTGCCGGCAGACGGACGCGTCAGCGACCTCGACCCGCGCTGTCTCGAAGCCCTCGAACATTCGTGTCTCCTCGCTGTCCGGTGGTTTTCCGCTGCCGCCCGCGCCGCAGTACCGGCCGCTCGACGAACCAGTACGACAGCAGCGCCAGCACCCCGGTCAGCAGCACCGTCGTCGCCAGCCGGCCCTCCGTCATGCCGAGGGAGGCGAGCAGCCGGACGACGGGGTAGTGCCACAGGTAGAGGCCGTAGCTGAGGTTGCGGCCGGTCCAGGACAGCGGGGCCAGGGACAGCAGGCGGGAGAGGCGGCCGTCGGGGTGCAGTTCCAGGGCGGTGACCAGGGTGGCGGAGACGGCCGCCACCGCGAGAAAACCGGCGGTGTACCACAGCGCGGTCCAGGCGCCGGCGTCCTGGGTGACCGGCACCCGCCAGCCCACCAGCAGCAGCAGGGCGAGGGCGGGCCAGCACAGCCGGGCCGTCCAGGTGCGCAGGAGGGCCAGCCGGGGATCGTCGGCCCGCAGCCGGGCCAGCACCACCGCCACCAGGGCGCCGGCCAGCAACTGGTCGGCCCGGGTGTCGGTGCCGTTGTAGATGCGGTGCGCGGCGTCGGGCGCCCACAGGACGCAGCGCCACAGGACCGGCAGCGCGCACAGGGCGGCCGTGCACAGCAGGACGGCGCGGGCCCGCAGCCGGTGCAGCAGGGCGAGCAGGATCAGCGGCCACAGCAGGTAGAACTGCTCCTCCACGCCGAGCGACCAGGTGTGCGCGAGCGGGCCGGTGAGGCCGGAGTACGGTCCCGGCTGCGCGGCGCGTACGAGGTTGACGACGAACGCCGCCGCGAGGCCCGCCGCCTGCCAGGCGCCGTCGAAGGCCCACAGGGAGGTGGCCGCGCCGAGTACGGCGCAGACCGCGCACAGGACCAGCAGCGCGGGGACCAGGCGGCGCCAGCGCCGGCGGTAGAAGGACAGCAGCGCGATGCGGCCGGTGCGGACGTACTCGGCGAGCAGCAGCCGGGTGATGACGAAGCCGCTGATGGTGAAGAACAGGTCCACGGCGACCGAGCCGCCCGGCATGAGGTCCGGCTCCACGTGGTACACGAGGACCAGCGCCACGGCGAGGGTACGCAGTCCGTCCAGTCCGTCGACGCGGCCGCACCGGGCCGGCGCCGAGGGAAAGCCCCGGCGGGCACCCCGGGGGCCGCTGGGGCTCCGGGGGGTCGCCGGGGCGCTTGGTTCCGCGGTCGTCGAGTCCGGTCCCTCGGCCATGAAGGAGAACGCTTCCCATCTGCCGGCTGAATGAGCGGTGACCGGGGGCGCCTGCCCGAGAAGCGGAACCGTATTCCTCCGCTCGCTCAGACGTTGACGCCGAAGTCGGCCGCGATGCCCGCCAGACCGGAGGCGTAGCCCTGGCCCACCGCGCGGAACTTCCACTCCGTGCCGTGCCGGTAGAGCTCGCCGAAGACCATCGCGGTCTCGGTGGAGGCGTCCTCGGAGAGGTCGTAGCGGGCGATCTCCTGGCCGCCCGCCTGGTTGACGACCCGGATGAAGGCGTTGCGGACCTGGCCGAAGCTCTGGCCGCGGCTCTCGGCGTCGTGGATGGAGACCGGGAAGACGATCCGGTCGATGCCGGCGGGCACGGCGGCCAGGTCGACCTTCACCGACTCGTCGTCGCCCTCGCCCTCGCCGGTGAGGTTGTCGCCGGTGTGCTCGACCGAGCCGTCGGGGCTGGTGAGGTTGTTGTAGAAGACGAAGTGCTGGTCGGTGGGGACCCGGCCGGCGGCGTCCAGGAGCAGCGCGGAGGCGTCCAGGTCGTAGTCGGTGCCGGTCGTGGTGCGCACGTCCCAGCCGAGGCCGACCAGGACGGCGGTCAGTCCCGGGGCCTCCTTGCTGAGCGAGACGTTGCCACCCTTGGTCAGGGAAACTCCCATGGCGTACTCCTTCTCGGTTCTGGTGCCGGGTCGGTGGTGCGGTGCGGGCCGTCAGCGCCGGGAGTGGCCGAACAGCAGCCGGTAGGCGATCAGCAGGACCAGGGCGCCGACGACGGCGGAGCCCCAGGTCGCGGCGTCGAAGAAGTCCTGCCGCACCGGCCGGTCCAGGAACGTCGCCGACAGCCAGCCGCCCAGGAAGGCACCGGCGATGCCGGTCACCGTCGTGCCGACGCAGCCGCCGGGGTCCCGCCCGGGCAGGATCAGTTTCGCGATCGCTCCGGCGAGCAGTCCCAGTACCAGCCAGGCGACGATGCCCATGTCTCCCACACTCCTTGCCACCGCCCCGCTTGTCGGGCCGACTGCGGACAGCCTAACTTCTACATGTCTGTAGATTCTGCGCGGATGCCTCCCTCGGGCGCCGGAAGGGCGGCGGGGCAGGTGCCGGCCGTGTCAAGGGTGACGAAGGTCGGGGGTCCGGCGGCTCCTTCGGCCCGGGTGGTGCCGGGGGGCCGTCCCTAGCGTCGGGCCGTATGACTGACACGACGGCGTCGGCCCGTACGACCGACAAGACGAGAACCTCCCGGACGGCCGTCCCGCGTGCCGTGGCCGCACTGCTGCTGGGCGCCGCAGCGGTCGCGCTGCTGTATCCGGGCGGGCTGGGACAGGCGCGGCCGGTCCGGGTGACCGGCGGGGCCTCGGCCGCGGTGTTCCGGCAGGTGAACGGGGCCGTGGCCGACGCGCCGTCCTGGGTGGCCGCGGTGGCGGACATGGCCGGCGACGGGCTGCTGGCCGTCCTCGGCCTGCTCGCCGTCCACCTGGGCTGGACGGCGCTGCGGGACCGTGCCGCCCGTGCGGTCGCCGGTGCCGGCCTCACCGTCGCCGGTACGGCGGTGGCCTACGCGGTCAGTGAGGCGCTGAAGCTGGTGGTGGACGAGGAGCGGCCCTGCCGGGCGGTGCGGGGGGCCGCACCGGTCGCCGAGTGCCCGGTGACCGGCGACTGGTCCTTCCCCAGCAACCACGCCACGCTGGCCGCCGGGCTCGCCGTCGGCCTGGCCGCGCTCCGTCCCCGGCTGGCCGCTGTCGCCCTGCCGCTCGCGGCGGCCGTGGCGGTGGCCCGGGTCGCGGCGGGCGTCCACTACCCGCACGACGTACTGGCCGGCGCGGCGCTCGGGGCCGCGGCCACGGCGGCCCTGCTGCCGCTCGCCCTGCCGCCCGCCACCCGCGCCGCGACCGTCCTACTGGCCCGGTCCGGACGGCGGTACGACGATCCCCGCCTCGTGGGCGACCACGGCCGCCGCGGCCCGGTTGTCCACGGCCAGCCGGGCCAGGACGGAGCTGACGTGCGCCTTCACCGTGCCCTCGACCAGGCCCAGTCGGCGGGCGATCTGCCCATTGGTCAGCCCGGCGCCGAGGAAGGCCAGCACCTCCCGCTCCCGGGGTGTGAGGGCGGCGACCCGGTCGCGGGCGGCGGCGCGGCGCTCGGCCCGCGCGCCGCTGCCCCGGTCCGCGAGGTGGGCGATCACCCGGGCCGCGACCTTGGGTGACAGATAGGCGGCGCCGTCGGCCACGGCCCGTACCCCGGCGACCAGTTCCTCGGGCGGGCCGGACTTCACGAGGAAGCCGGCCGCGCCGTCGCCGAGGGCGCGCAGGATGTACTCGTCCTCACCGAACGTCGTCAGCATCACGATGCCGGTGCCGGGCACCGTCCGGCGGATCTCCGCCGCGGCGCCCAGACCGTCCAGGCCCGGCATCCGGATGTCCAGTACGGCCACGTCGGGTCGGTGGCCGCGGGTCAGCTCCACCGCTTGGTGACCGTCGGCGGCCTCGGCGACGACCTCGAGGCCGGGGTCGGTGGAAAGGACCGCGCGGACGCCCGCACGGACCAGGGGTTCGTCGTCGGCGATCAGCACTCGGGCCGCCCGGGCCGCCCGGCTCACGGGGAGACCTTCTGCTTCAGCACCAGCCGGTCCGCGTGGAAACAGAGACGGTAGACGTCGCCCGAGTCGTCGGCGAACGGGTTCGCGGTCATCGCGTAATACTCGCACCGGGTGCCCGAGGGGGCCGGCGCGGCCGGGCGGTGCGGCGACTGCCGGGCCGGGAGCAGCGGGGCCAGCCGTGCCCGGTCCTGGCCCGTGCGCAGGCCGGCATAGGTGTCGGGGGGCAGCACCGACGCCCGGACCAGGTACACGTCCCAGGCTCGCAGCCCCGCGCCGAGCAGGACGACAGCGGTCAGCGGCATCCAGAGGGCCGCCCACCCGACGCGCCTGAGCCGCCGCCGTTCGCGCTGGTGCTCCTGGGGCAGCGTCGCCAGGCGGGGCGCAGGCGCCGCCCCGGGGGCGCGGGGCACCTGCGCGGTGACCGCGAAACCGGCCCCCCGCGGGCCATACGCCAGTGCACCCCCGGCCAGCCGGACCCGTTCGTCCAGCCCGATGAGTCCGCGCCCGCCGCCCGGCACCGGACCGGCACCCGTGCCCTCGTCCGTCACCCGCACCGCCACCTCCCGCGCCGTGTACCGCACCGCCACCGAAACCGCCGCGCCCGGCGCGTGCCTGGCCGCGTTGGTCAGGGATTCCTGCACCACCCGGCGCACGGCCCGTTCGGCGGCCGGGGGCAGGTCGCCGGGCTCGCCCTCGATGGTCAGGGTGACCGGCAGCCCGGCCGCCGCCGCGCCGTCGACCAGGTCCTCGACACGGGCGGTGGCCGCCGGGGCGGCGTCCTCCCGCAGAATGCCGATCACCTCACCGAGGCGGTCGACGGCCGCGGCGGCGCGGGCCCGTATCTCCCCGGCGGCCTCCCGGTGTTCGGCCAAGAGGCCGGGAGCGAGTTTCATGGCGCCCGCCGACAGGGCGATGAGGCTGAGGTCGTGGCCGAGCAGGTCGTGCATGTCCTGGGCGATCCGGGCGCGTTCGCGCAGTCGGGCCTGGTCGGCCACCAGCCGCTGTTCGCGTTCGAGGTGCTCGGCCCGCTCCCAGCCGGCCCGCACCAGCGCCCGGTACTGGCGCCGGAACCGGCCCGCGCACCACGGCAGAACGCCCGCCCCGACCAGCACGGCCACGAACCGGTCGCCGTACCCGATCCACGACGGGACGAGACCCACCGCCCCGACGGCCACGCCCAGTACGCCCGCCAGCACCCCGGCCGCCGCCCGCCCGGACCCCGGCCGCGCGCCGCCCAGGCCCGCCAGCACCGCCGTCGCCACCGCCCACCACGGACTCGCGGCGCTCAGCACGACCGTCCCCGCCGCGGCGACGAGCGGCGGCACCCCCGACCTGATCAGTGACCTCACGGAACCCGACCCTAGGGACGCGGACCGGACCCGGACACTGCCGAAAGTACGGGGAATACCGGGAGGGTTACGTCACCAGGCCGTGCCGGTAGGCGTACACCACCGCCTGGACGCGGTCGCGCAGGCCGAGTTTGGTGAGGATGCGGGAGACGAATGTCTTGACGGTCTCCCGGCTGATCAGCAGGGCCGCGGCGATCTCGGTGTTGGACCGGCCGTCCGCGATCAGGCGCAGGACCTCCAGTTCCCGGGGGGTGAGCGGGACGTCCCCGGCCGGGCCGGCGTCGGTGGGGCGGATGCGGGCGGCGTACTTGCCGACCAGTTGGCGGGTGACGTCGGGGTCGAGCAGGGCGGCGCCGGAGGCGACGGTGCGGATGCCGAGCAGCAGGCGGTCCGGCGGCGCGTCCTTGAGGAGGAAGCCGCCGGCTCCGGCGCGCAGCGCCTCGTAGACGTACTCGTCGAGGTTGAACGTCGTCACCACCAGGACCTTGACGGGATGGGCCACCCCGGCGCCGGCCAGCAGGCGGGTGGCCTCGATGCCGTCCAGGCCGGGCATCCGGATGTCCATCACCACGACGTCCGGGCGCAGTTCGGCGCACAGGTCGACGGCGGCCCGGCCGTCGCCGCACTCGCCGGCCACCTCCATGTCGGGCTGGGCGTCGATGATCGTCACCAGGCCGGTGCGGATCAGCATCTGGTCGTCGCAGACCAGGACCCGGGTGGGCGCCGCGCTCATGACGGGCTCCCGGCGGGGATGCGGGCCCGGACCACGAAGCCGCCGCCCGCGCGCGGGCCCGCGCTGAACTCGCCGCCCAGCAGCTCGACCCGCTCCCGCAGCCCGGCCAGCCCGCGCCCGCTGCCGCCGGGGGACCCCGCCCCCGAACCGGTCGCCTCCGTGCCGACCTCCACGGTCGTCTCCTTCTCGCCGTGCCGCACCGCGACCGACGTGCGGATGCCGTGGGCGTACTTGAGGGCGTTGGTGAGGGCCTCCTGCACCACCCGGTACGCGACCAGCTGGGCGCTGCCGGCCGCCTGGGGAGCGGTGCCCTCCTCGGTGAACTCCACCGGCTGGCCCGCCCGTCGGGTCTGTTCCACCAGCGTGCCGAGGGTACCGACATGCGGCGCGCGGTCCTCGGGCGGCCGGGTGCCGTGGTCCGGGTTGAGCAGGTCGAGCAGGTGCCGCAGGTCGCTGATGGCCTGCCGGCCGGTGTCCGAGACGGCGGTCAGGGTCTGTTCGAGGCGGTCGGGCGCGGCGGTCAGATAGCGGGCCGCCTCCGCCTGCACCACCATCGCCGTCACATGGTGGGTGACCACGTCGTGCAACTCACGGGCGATCCGGGTGCGTTCGGCGATCCGGGACTCCTCGGCGACCCGCAGCCGGCGTTCGGCCTCCGCGAGCCGGGCGGTGCGCAGCCACGACCCCGCGGCCCACACCAGGGCCGTCACCCCGTAGAACATCACGAACCCGCTCGCCGACTCCCCCGGGCCGAGCCGGGCCAGGCTGACGGCCAGCACCGCGTACGCCGCGGAGAGGACGAGGACGGTGGCCCGGCGGTGCCGGTCGATCCGGGAGCCGGCGGCCAGCAGCGCGAAGGCCATCGCCGTACCGGCCACCGAGTGGTAGCCGAGCAACTGGTCGAGCGCGAAGCCCGCCGACACCAGGGACAGGCCGGTCACCGGCCACCGCCGGAACAGCGTCAGCGGCAGGCTCTCCAGGGCGATGACCGCCACCGCCAGCGCGTCGAACGGCCGGTCCGGCACGCCGCCGAGCCGGGTCCCGTGGCTCTGCAACGAGGGGAGGAACGACGTGGCCAGCAGCACCGGGCCGAGCGGGAGGTACCAGGCCGTCACGTCCAGCCGGCGCCAGCCGCCGCGGCGGACGAGGGCTGCGCGCAGGGCGGTCACCGAGGTCACCGGGCGAGCTTAGCGAGAGCGGCCTGGCGGTCGGCGCGGCGGCGGGGGACGAGGTGGCCGCGGTTGCGGGCCAGCGACAGGAACACGATCGTCACGATCACGCCGAACAGCACCGAGTAGACGCTGCCCTCCGGGCCGAAGTCGCCGCCGGTGAGCGCGACCGGGCCGTGGGTGGCGGAGTCCAGCAGGCCCTGCTGGGTGTCGTTGCCGGAGACCTCGGTGCTGAAGACACCGGACGCGGCGAAGTTCCAGCCGAAGTGCACGCCGATCGGCACCCACAGCCGGCGGGTGGCGACATAGGCGGCGCCGAGCATGCCGCCGGCCTCGACCGCGATGGCGACGGCGCCCCACAGGCTGGCGTCCGGGTTGAGCAGGTGCATGCCGCCGAACACCAGCGCGGTCAGGAGCAGCGCGATCCAGGTGCCGGTGAGCTTCTCGACGTAGCGGAACAGCACGCCCCGGTAGAGCAGTTCCTCGGTGACGGCGGCGGCGGCCATGAAGCCGAGCAGTCCGGCCGCGCCGGACGGCGACGCCACTCCGTCGACCTCGTAGTAGTCGCCGACGAAGAGGTTCGCGATGACGGCGGTGAACATCGCGGCGCCGATCAGCACCCCGCGGCCGAGCGCGGCCGGCGCGCCCTCCCGGCCCACCTCGGTGGACGGGCGGTGCTCGGTGCGCCGGACCACCCAGCCGTAGAGGAGGACGGCGAGGACGGCGGAGAGACCGCCGATGACCAGCTGGAGCCACGGGTTGCCGTCCACCGCGGCGGTGGCCTGGCCGCCGGCCATGGAGATGACCACGACGGCCAGGAGCTGCCATATGAATCGCATGGGAGAACTTTCCGGTCTTGTTGGCGGTGGGTCTGGCGGTGGGTCTGACGGTCGGTTTGACGGTGGGTCTGACGGTCGGTCTGGCGGCCGGTCTGGTGGTCGGTCAGCGGGAGGCTTGGGCGGTGACGTTCCGGATGGCCCCGACGGCGAGGTCGGGACGGTCCACGTGGATGTAGTGGCCGGTGCCCGGGGCGGTGCGCAGCGTGGCGCGGGGGGACAGTGCGCGCCACTGCCGCTGGCCCGCGGTCCACATCTCTTCCAGGGCGGGTCCGTACTCGGGGACCTCGGCGTACTGCGACTCGTGCTTGAGGATCCGCACCGGGATGCGGCCGGCCGAGCGGACCTCGGTGTCGGCGATGACGAGCTGCTCGGGGTTCTGGCCCTGGTTGGCCGCGAGGGTCTGGTCGCGCAGTTCGGCCGCCAGGCCGGTGGCCGACTGCGGGATCGCCTTGTTCAGGCCCGCGGTCAGGGCGGGAATGGTCGCGTCCAGCAGCACCAGGCCCTTGATCCGGTCCCGGTGGGCGGGGGCGTAGCGGGCGGCGAGGTAGCCGCCGAGCGAGTGGCCGGCCAGGACGACCGGGCGGTGGCCGGCCAGGCGGTCCAGGACGCCGGTGAGGATCCGGCCGCTGTCGTTGACGGTCTGGAGGCCGGCCGGCTGGTCGCTGGCGCCCTCGCCGAGCCGGTCGTAGGAGCAGACCCGGGACTTCTCGCTCAGTGTCTTCTGGAGGCCGGCCATGGTGTCCAGTCCGTCGCCGCCGCCGGCCATCAGCAGGACGAGCGGCCCCTTCGCCCGCGCGTCGCCCGAGCAGGAGACGTTCACCGAGTACCCGTCGATCCGGATCTTCCCGGTCTGGGTGCGCGCGGCCCCGGACCGGTCCGCCGCCGGGGCGGAGACGGTGCCGGCCACGAGGGCGGCGCCGGCCAAGCTGGTGCACAGTGCGGCGACGGCGGTTGCCCTGATCACGCGGTTCATCTCTGCCTCCCGTAAGCGGTGTGTTCCGGGCCCTGCGGCCACGAACAGAACGCTATGGATCGGCGGATGAGAAAGCGTCACCCCCTGGCGCGCACTTGCTTGTGGCTCACCAGGGGGACAAGCAGGGGACGAGCGGGGGATGGGCTGGGGGACGAGCTAGGGGACGAACCGGGGGACAGGCGGGTGACCGGTCACACCGTGAAGGGCAGGACCAGGCGGGACGGGTGGTCGGCGTCCCGGTAGATCTTGTGCGTGACCGGGCGGCCGACCGGCAGGTGGAAGGCGTCCGGCGGGAGCAGCGCGTTGTGCTCGTCGGCGAGCGGTTCGGCGTTGGAGAGTTCCGCGACCAGCCGGTGGCCGGGCCGGAGGGTGGCCGCGAACGGGTAGATGCGCAGCACGTACTCCTCGACCGTCCCCGGTTCGACCGGCACCGCCCGGGTGTGCGGGTGGTACGGGTCGCCCTCGCGGGTGCGCCGCTCGTCCAGTTCGCGGTGCGACGCCTTGAGGTAGGCGGAGGTGATCAGCTGCCGGCCGCCGGTGGGGGCCTCGTCCCACAGGCGGAGGATGAAGTTGGTGTCGCTCTGGTCGAGTTCGGCGAACAGGTGCGCCGCGCCCTGGCCGATCAGCTCGGTCGGCTCGGTGAACGGGGCGGTGGACCAGCTGAGGATCTCCACCTTGTCGGTCACCGTCAGCGGTGCCTGGTAGAAGCCGTCGGGGGCGGCGTGCTCGGCGCCCATCGGCTCCGGCTCGAAGGACAGCCTGCGGCGCGGGCGCAGGTGGAGGGCGCGGTGCTCGACGTCCTTCGGCGGCCAGCTGGTGCCGGTGACCGTCTCGCGGGAGCCCTCGACGTGGACGGTGACGGCGGGCTCGTCCATGACCCCGTTGTCGATGCCCTTGATCCAGTACTCGTACCAGCGGAACATCTTGTCGTGCTCCTCGACGAAGGGGCGCGACTGCATCGGCGGGTACGGGCCGATGTCCAGCTTCTTCGGGCCCTTCAGCGCGTGGAACAGCTCGATGGTGCCGTCCATCGTCCAGCCCCGGCCCTGGTCGATCTGGAGCCAGACCGGGATGTCGATGTTCGGCGCGAGGGTGATCGGGTTGCGCTCCTCGTACCAGTCGCCGTCGACCTCGTTCATGACGATGTCGAACCATGCCTCGTGGTTGGTGGGGTAGTTGAGGACATGGACCAGGTTCGGCCAGGCGGCCACGTCGGGGTCGGCCAGCCGCCTGGCGACCCGCTCCTTGATCTCCTGCGGCGAGAACGTCTCCAGCATCCGGGACCGCACCCGGTCGGTGAACGCCCAGCCGGAGTCGCCGCCGCGCCCCTCCCGGGCGGCGCGCGGCATGAACCACATGACACCGCCGTGGTACGTCGTCTCGTAGAAGTCGTAGTGGCCGCCGCTGACGAAGATCGCCTTCAGGGACGGCGGGCGCTCGGCCGCCGCCAGCACCTGCATCGAGCCGAAGTAGGAGATGCCGATCATGCCGACGTTGCCGTCGCACCACGGCTGCGCCGCGACCCACTCGATGAAGTCGTGGGCGTCCTGGCCGAGGGAGACGCCGCCGGCGTTGTAGTTGCCGATGTGCTCGCCCTCGGAGGCGCCGGAGCCGCGCAGGTCGCCGATGACGTGCACGTAGCCCTCCTGGACGACGCGCCGGATGTCGCCGGCCTCTATGCAGCCGTCCCACATCGGGCTCGGGCGGCGCTGCGGGGGCGTGGTGAGGGCGAGGGCCTGGAGTTCCTTGCCGTAGGGGCTGAGCGCGACGAGGGCCGGGCGCGGGGTGTCGTCGTCGGGCGCGGTGTAGGCGTCGGCGGCGAGGGTGACGCCGTCGCGCATCGGGACGCGGAGGTCCTTGCGGACGTGAAGGTCCCTGCGGACGTGAAGGTCCTTGCGGATGTGAAGGTCCTTGCGGATGTCAATGTTAGGCATATTATTATATTAAACCGTATCTGAGGAGAGACGCCATGACGCGCGAGGTCGACATCCACCCCTTGTGGTCGCCGTGGGGCCGCTTCGGCCTCTACAGCTTCTTCATCGACGCGCCCGAACCGGCGATCGTCGACACCGGCATCGCCTCCTCGCCGGCCGGCGGCATGGTCCCGGCGCTGGAGAAGCTCGGCCGGAGCGTCGAGGAAGTGCGCTGGATCCTGCTCACCCACGGCCACATCGACCACCTCGGCGGCGCCCACGCCCTGTGGGAGCTGACCGGCCGCCGCGCCCGGGTGGTCATCCACGAGGCCGACGCCCACCTGCTGCGCTCGCGGCGCGCGCATGTGCGGCAGTACCTGGACGTACGGCAGTCCTATCTGAACGACCCGGACGGCGAGGCCGAGCAGACCCGTACGGCCCAGGCGGTCATCTCGGGCGAGATGGAGCCGGACGTGCTGCTGACGGGCGGCGAGACCCTCTCCCTCGGCGGCGGCGTCACCGTTTCCGCGCACCACCTGCCGGGGCACACGCCCGGTTCCGTCGGCTACGTCGTCGACGGGCAGCGGTCGGTCTTCGTCGGCGACGCGGTGCAGATCCACGGGGCCGCCAACGGCTTCCCCGGCTACGAGGATCCGGCCGCCTACCGCGCGAGCCTGCGCCGGCTGCGCGACGCGGTCCGCCCGCGCGAGCTGTTCCTCGGTCATCCCTACCGGGGCGCCGACGGGGTGCCGTACGACGTCCGGCTGGACGCGGCGGGGGCCCGGCGCGCGCTGGACGAGAGCCTGGACATCGAGGCGCGGATCGCGCGCGCCGCACGCCGGTGCCCGCCCGGCGCACCGCAGCAGCCGGACTCCGTGTACGCGCCGTTCGCGCCGGTCGCCGAGGAGCTCGGCTACACGGGCGACCCGCGCCTGGAGCCGTCGCCGTTCTTCACGACGCTGCACGGCTACGGCTACCTCCGCTGAGCGGCCGGAAGGGGCGGCACGGCAACCGTGCCGCCCCTTTCCGTCTCCCGTGGCCTCAGCGCCGGCCGAGGAACCGCGCGGTCTGCGCGAAGACCCGCTGGAACTCGGGCAGCCAGCCGAAGTTGACCACGAACCCGTGGTTCGCCCCCGCGTACCGGCTGACCGTCGTGGGGACCCCGGCGTCCGCGAGCCGCCGCCCGTACAGCTCGCCCTCGTCCCGCAGCGGGTCGTACTCCGCCGTGACCACCAGGGCGCGCGGCAGACCGGACAGGTCCGCGCGCTTGACCGGGGACACCAGCGGGTCCGCCGGGTCGGCGCCGCCGTCCAGGTAGAAGGAGTTGAACGGCTTGAGACCGGCTGTCTCCAGCCCGTACCCCTCGGCGTTCTCCGTCATCGACGGGTACCGGCCGGTGTCGAGGTCCAGGTCCACGGAGGGGTAGTAGAGGACCTGGTGGGTGATGCGGTCGAAGCCGTCGTCGTGGGCGAGTGCCGTGACGGCGGCGGCGAAGGTGCCGCCGGAGCTGTCCCCGGCGACGGCGAGGTTGCCGCCGTCCCACTTCAGCCCGGTGCCGGGCCCGGCGGCCCAGCGGACCACGCCGTAGCAGTCCTGGAGCCCGGCCGGGAACGCGGCCTCCGGCGCCAGCCGGTAGCCGACCGAGACGACCTTGTGCCCCGTCTCGCTGGCCAGCGACCGGGCGACGGTGTCGTGCGTGTCCAGGCTCCCGGAGAAGAACGCGCCGCCGTGGAAGTACACCAGCAGGCCGTACGCGTCCGCTTCGACGGGCGTGTAGATCCGTACCGGGACGTCGCCGGCCGGGGTGGCCGCGACGGTGTCCTCGACGGCGTGCAGCGGGAGGCGGTCCGCGAGCGGCGGGACCCGGGCGGCCTCGGCGGCGCGCAGCGCGCCGGGGTCCGGCGGGGCGCTGTGGTCCTGCGGCGGGAGGGTGGCGAGGATCTTGGCGATCTCGGGGTGGATCGGCATGGGTCACTGGCTCCTGGGGGCGGTGGCCGGCTTCTGGCCGGGGAAGACGTCGCTGATCTCTTCCTCGGTCCAGCCCTGGCGCGAGATGCGCTGCAACTCGTCGGTGACCGGCTTGCGGACGGACTGGAACAGGGCCAGCGCGGCGGGCAGCGTGTCCGCCTCGCGCAGCGCGTCGGCGAGCGCCCCGGCGTCCTGGATGGCGGAGTTGGCGCCCTGGCCCTGGTGGTGCAGCATCGAGTGGGCCGCGTCGCCGATGAGGACGACGGAGTCCGAGTGCCAGGTGTCGACCGGGTCGATGTCGTAGACCGCGCGGATGTTCACGGTGTCCAGGTCGAGGCCGCGGGTGATGTCGACCAGGCGCTCGTCGAAGCCCTGGACGGTGGCCACGATGTCGTCCCGGGTGACCTTCGGCGCCCAGGTGGGGTCCGGGCACAGCGCGGTGATGTCGAACGACACCTGGCCGCGGTGGCGCAGCGGCAGCAGGTAGACCTTGGTGCCCTTGCCGATGTACATCCGCAGGTTGTCGTCGGTGACCATGCCCCGGGCGTCGTCGACGGAGATCACCGCGCGGTAGGCGTGCTCGCCCGAGAAGACCGGCTCCCGGTCGCTGAACAGCTCCTTGCGCACCACCGACTTGATGCCGTCGGCGCCGACCACGAGGTCGGCCTCGGCGGTCGTGCCGTTGGCGAAGGCCAGGGTGGCGCCGGTGCCGTGGTCCTGGACGCGCTCCAGTCTGTGGCCCACCTTGACCATGCCGTCGGGCAGTACGCCGAGCAGGGCGTCGATGAAGTCGCCGCGGTGGATGAGGTGGGTCCGGGTCAGCTCGCCGTGGGCCGGCCAGGACTCCCGCATGATCGGCTCACCGGTGGCGGACAGGATCTCGAAGTACTCGCTGGGCGAGCTGACCGCCGCGATCGCCTCGAAGATGCCCCACTCGTGGAACCGGGCGACGCTGGCCGGCCGCAGCCCGATGCCGGCGCCGACCTCGCGGATGCGGCTCGCCTGCTCGTAGACGTCGACCCGGGCGCCGAGCAGGCTCAGCGCCTTGGCGGTGGCCGCGCCGCCGTATCCCGCGCCGACCACGGCGACGTTCAGGTTCTTCAGTTCCGAAGGCTTCATTGCTGCTTCGCTTTCATGTTTTCAGGTCCCCGGCGCGGCACGGCCGGATCAGTCTTGGATCGTCAGGAAGTCGGCGGGATTGTCCTGGAACAGCCGCTTGATCCGCGCCTCGTCGATGCCCGCGCCGCGCAGGTCGGGGATGAGGTCCTCGAAGATGTAGTTCACGGTGTGGCCCTCGACGCCGGGCCAGCCCAGCGGGGAGCAGTTGGCGTCCGCCGAGACCAGGGCCTGGTCGAAGAAGCCCGCGTCGGTGAACTCGATGAAGTGGTCCAGGCGTTCCTGCCGGGGCCGGGCCCAGAACGGCGGGTCCGCCAGCTCCGTCTCGTAGCCCCAGGTGTCGAAGCCGATCCGGGCGCCGAGCCCGGCGAGCCAGGTCCACGGCGTGCTGGAGGCGTTCACCCCGTCGTCCACGTGCCCGAACAGCACCCGGTCCAGCGGGAGGCCCTCCTCCTGGAAGATGGCGACCGCGGGCTCCGCGTCGATGGCGAGATGGGTGAGGACGGGTACCCCGGTCGTCACGGCGGCCCGTGCCGCCGCCCGGTAGATCCGCCGGTCCAGCTCGGTCATCCGGCCGCCGCGGCTCACCCCGACCTTGATGATCCCGGCCCGGGCGCCGGTGCCGCCGATGCCCGCGGTGATCTCGTGCACGAACTGCCGGGTCAGGTAGTCGACGCCGGCCCGCTCGAAGAACGGCAGCGCGGTGTCGCCGCCGACGAAGCCGGTGCAGGCGACGATGTGCACGCCGGTCTTGGCGGACAGCGACTTGTAGTAGTCGACGTCACGGCCGTTGCAGATGCCGGTGACGTCGACGAAGGTGCCGCCGCCGTACTCGTGGAACTTCCGCAGCTTCGGGACGGTCTCCGCGTACCGCTGCTCCGGCGTCCGCCACCACTTGGTGTCCAGTTCCGAGCCGGGCATGCCGTACCCGATGTGCTCGTGGATGGCCACGATGCCCAGTTCCTCGGCGGCGATCGGACCCAGGACGGTGTTTACCCTTGACATGTCTCACTCACAAAGTTCGGAAGGTCCGGTCCGGTCAGCGCCGGGTCAGCAGGTCGCGCGGGTTGTCGACGAGGATGCGCCGGGCGTCCTCGTCGCTCAGGCCCAGGGACTTGACCAGCGGCACGAACGCCGCGGAGACGTGGCTGTAGGGCAGGTCGTAGGGGGGCAGCCCCTTGGCGACCCCGATCGCGTTGCCGGACAGCAGCACGCGGTCCGCGTGGCCGGCGGCGACGAGTTCGAGTACCAGGGCGGCGCGCTCGCGGTCGGTGACGTGGGCCGGATCGTCGTCCAGTCCCACGTGGTCCAGGGCGACGTAGGCGCCGCGCCGGGCGACGGCGAGCGGGGCGCCGGCCAGCACGGCGTCCGTGCGGTCCAGTCCGCCGACGACGACGCGGCCGGCGGGCAGCTTCTCGTCCAGTACGACGTCCAGGTCGCCGAGCGGGTCGGCGCCGTACCGGACGGACAGCGGGACGCCGGTGGCCAGGGCGGTGCGGGCGGCGCCGCGCAGCAGGCTCTCGTCGGTCGCGGTCAGGCCGGCGCGGGTGGCGGCGGTGGCCACCAGACCCGCGGCGCCCCGGCGCTCGACGCGCGGGACGACCATGCCCTCGGTGATCTCCTTGGTGAACAGATCGGCGAACTTCTCGGCCGGCCAGGGCGTCGGCGGGTTGGTCTGCGGGGTGAGGAAGTAGCCGCCGAGCAGCGCCTCGGGGCCCATGCCGGTGGACGCCACGATGTGCACGCCGGTCGACCGCGAGAGCGCCTCGTACAGCTTCACGTCCCGCCCGTGGAACATGCCGGTGGAGTCGACGACCGTGCCGCCGCCGTGGGCGCGGAAGTCCGTCAGCTTCCTGGCGAGGGTCTCGAAGATCGCGGCCCGGTCCATCGGGATGTCGAAGGCGTGCTCGGCGCCCGGGAGCACGGAGAGCAGGGCCTCGTAGACCGCGACGACTCCGAGGTCGTGGGCCGGAACCGGGCCGAGGACCGTGTCGACGGTGCCGCTCCGGTCGGTGGGTGCCGTCATGGGCACTTCCTTTCGTCGGCGTCAGGCCGCCGCGGCGTGACGCGCGCTGTGGCCCGACGTCCCTTCGGGGGCTCCACAGCGGAGGGCAGTGCACCGGGGGACCTGACGTCAGCCCTGGCGGGCGCGGGTCGTAGTCCACTGCCGTATAGGTGGCTCCTGTAAATATTGATATAATGTAATGTTAAAGTCAAGGGCAGTGAGGTGCCGAATGAGAGGTGCCGAATGAGGTGCCGAATGAGAGGTGCCGAATGAGGTGCCGAATGAGGTGGCGGCTGGGGTGCCGAATGAGGTGACGGCTGAGTTGCCGGATGCGACGACGGATCGCACCCGCCGCTGGTCACCCGTCGGTCATCCGCTGGTGACGAACCGGTACTTGAACTCCTCCGCGCGGTGCACCGCGGACCGCCAGCCCGCCGGCAGGCCGCCGGTCGTGTAGAAGGTCGTCTCGATGACGAGCAGCGGACTGCCCTCCCGCACCCCCAGCGTCGCCGCCTGCTCGGCGGTCGCCGCCGTCGCCCAGGCCTCGTGCTCGGCCCGGTCGAGGGTGATGCCGAAGCCGCGCTCCAGCAACTGGAAGGCGGAGCCCTTGTCCTCCAGCTCGGCGGCGGTCGGGCCGAACTCCTCCGGCGCCCGGATGTACACCGACGCCTCCACCAGCGGCTCGCCCTCCGCCAGGATCAGCCGGGTGAAGTGCAGCAGCCGCTCGCCGCTCTCGATCCCGAGGCGGTGCCGGATCCGGGCCGGCGGCTCGGTCCGCTCGATGCCGGTCACCCGGGAGGCGGGGTGCAGCCCGCTGTCGTAGAGGTACTCGTACAACTGTCCGGGCTTCACGTCGGCGGGCCGCCGCACCCGGGCGCCGGGGACCGGGAAGGTGCCCTTGCCCTGCCGCCGGTAGACGTACCCCTCGTCCACCAGCTCCTTCAGCGCCTGCCGGATGGGCGCCCGGCTGACCCCGAACCGGTCCAGCAACTGGGCCTCGGTCATCGGCGTCCGGGGATCGGCGCCGCCGCCGGTGATCTCGGCCCGCAGGATGTCCTTGATCTGCCGGTACAGGGGGACCCCGGACGAGAGGTCGAGTTCGCCGTTCGCCATGAGTCCTGGACCTGACCTTCCGCGTCTGTCTCGGGCCGCCGCCTGATCTTGGCATTAGATCATTTGGCATTACATTCTACGGACGGACGGACGGACGGCCGGCAGGGGAGGAGCGTACCTTCCCGTCCTCCGGCCGCGAGGGGGCGGCGGGACGAAGCGAGGCCGCACCTTGGACCGTCCGTCCCTGGGCGGCCCGGAAGGTCGTGCGAGCCTGGGACCATGACGGCGGCGGTGCACACCACGGACAGGACGGCCGACGAGGCCGAGGCGCTCGCGGTGGACGGGCTGCGATGGTTGACGGGGGCGGCGCGGGACACCTCCGGCGGCGGTCTGACCTGGTCGGACAGCGCTACGGGCGACGAGGTGAACCCGACGCTGTACAGCGGAACGGCCGGCGTCGTCCCCGTACTCCTGGAGGCGTGGCGGCACTTCGGCGACGACGCCTACGCCGACACCGCCCTGCGCGCGTCCCGCAGCCTCGCGGACTCCGTCGACGGCTTCGACGACGACTCCCTCTACTTCGGCCGCACCGGGATCGGCGTCGCCCTGCGGGCCGTGGGCGACGACCTCGGCGACACGGCCGCCGGTGCCGCCGCCGACCGTGTGCCCGGCCTCGTACGGTCCCGTTTCGACGGGACGCGGTGGGGCGAACTGTTCGAGCTGATGGGAGGCAACGCCGGCATCGGCCTCGGCGCGCTCCAGTATGGCGACGCCGAACTGGCCGTGCTGGCCCTGGAGCCGTATCTGCGCACGGCGGAACCGACCTCGGCGGGCGTGCGGTGGGCCCACCGGCCGGGCACCGACGCCCGACTGCACCACATCTCGCACGGCACGCTGGGCATCGTCCTGGCACTGGCCAGGGTCGGCCATGACACCGGCCGTACGGACCTGCTCGAACTCGCCCTGGCCGGCGCGGCGGACTTCGTGGCGCGCGACGAAGCGGGCCCCGAGGGACTCCTGGTACGGCACTCCACTCCGCAGCACCGCCCGGATGTGGTCGAGCCCATCAGCTACGGCTGGTGCCACGGTCCGGCCGGTGACGCGCAGGTCTTCCGGCTGCTGCGGGACGTCACCGCCGACCCGCGCTGGTCCGCCCTCGCCGACCGCTGCTGGCACACGGTCACCCACTCCGGCCTGCCCCGACGGCTGCGCCCCGGCTTCTGGGACAACAACGGCCGCTGCTGCGGGACCGCGGGCGTCCTGGCCCTGGCCTGCGACCGCATCGCCGAGCAGCGGTCCCCGTCCGGCGGCGGGGCCGGTGACGACGACGCCAACGCCTTCGCCCACGTCCTCGTCACCGACCTCGCGACCCGCGCGCTGCGGGACGCCGAGGGCGCCCGGTGGTCCAACTTCGACCACCGGGCCACCCCGGGCACCGGCGACCTCGAACCCCACGCCGGCTGGGCGATGGGCAACGCGGGCATCGTCCGCGAACTCCTCCGCTTCGTCCGGCTGAACCGCGGCGGCGATCCCCGGTACGCGTTCACGTGGCCGGACCAGCCGCAGGTCTCCAGCTCGCGGGCGCGGTAACTCGCGGTCGCGGTAGCTCGCGGGAGTGTGGTGAAGGTGGGTGCTGACGTACGCGGGAGGAGCGGAACCCGGTCCGGTCTCAACCGCGCTTCCCCTCGCGCCCCGGTCCGCGCCCCTCGCACCCGCACGTCGCGATTGCTGGGAGCGGTGGTCAGCGGCTCGCGTCGAAGTCGTACTCCAGGACGTACGAGGCGGCGTCCAGCGTCATCTCGTTGACCTCGACGGGGCGGCCCTCGGCTGTGAAGGCGGTGCGGTGGATGAGGATGACGGGGGTACCGGCGGACACGTCCAACTGCGCGGCTTCGTCCTGCGACGGCATGCGCGAGCGGATCTCCTCCCGGAAGTGCACGGGCTCGTGGCCGAGTTCGGCGAGCCTGGCGTACGTGCCGCCCGGTCCGGTGTCCTCCTGGGTGATCGCTGATCCGGCGACCAGAGCGGCGGGGAGGTAACTCGTCGCGAGGAGCACCGGTTTGCCGTCCAGCACGAAGCGCCGGCGCCGCACGCAGGTCGTCTCCTCGCCGTCCAGGTTCAGGACCGCGCCGATGCGGGCGGGCGCCGCCTCCTCGGTCACGGTGATCCGGTCGACCTCGAGCTCCCGGTCGTCGATGTCCGCCGACCAGATGGAACGTCCGTTGCCCCACTGGTCGTGGCCCAGCCGCTGGATGCCCCGGCGGCGGAGCGGGCGGAACTCCCGGACGAACACGCCGGCGCCCTTGCGGGCTTCGGCGACACCTTCGTCCCGCAGGACGCTCAGCGCCTGCCGGGCTGTCATACGGGCCACGCCGTACGTGGCCATGAGGTCGTTCTCGCCCGGAAGCCGGTCACCGGGACCGTACTGGCCCGACTGGATCGCCTCGCGCAAGGAGTCCGCGATCCGCTGGTATTTGGGCCGACGGTCGCCGTCGGTAGTGGCCATTCCGGAACCCTCCTCGCTTCTCTAGACACCTTAGGCCATAGGTCGGGCGCCCGCTCGCTGCGTGTAGCCGCACGGGACTGCCCCAAGGGGCAGACCCGTGAGGAGTCACCTCGGTTGGGGGCGATGGCCCTGTGGCCGGCCCGGAGTCCGTCCCCCGGGCCCGGCACTGGTTCCGGCGGTTCATTGCCCCGTACCGGCCGCTCTGCTCGGTCGACGACTGCGTGCTGATGGTCTCGGAGTTGGTGACCAACGCGGTCCTCCACGGACGGTCGGACGAGACGTGGCTCGTACGGGTCGAGTGGTATCGAGAGGGGACCGTGCTGCGTGTGGAGGTGCACAACCCGGGCCTCCCCGCGTCGGTGTGCCCGCGCCGACCGGACGCCGACGACACACACGGACGCGGACTGCTGCTGGTCGCCTCCCTCGCCGCTTACTGGCATTGCGGCCCGAGCCGTTACGGGGGAACGGTCGTCTCCTTCGCGATGACCGATGCCTGGCCTCCCGAGCCCGGGTGTCCGGCAGCCCTCTGACACGGACCGGGCCGCGGGCGGTCAGATCGCCTTGAGCTGCCTGAGCATGTGCAGGGAGTCGGAGTTCAGCCAGTACTCGGTGAACCGGCCGTCCCGGATGCGGAGTGTGTCGGTGCCGGTGAAGGTGACCGTGGTGCCGGGGGCGGCCTCGGCGCCGGGGAAGCCGCCGCCGTAGGTGCCGGTCGCCGTCCAGCGTACGGACAGGCGGTCGTCGTCGAACAGCGGCGGGACGTCGATGGCGAACTTCAGGTCCGGGAAGACCGCGCGGCCCTCGCTCACGAAGGCCACCAGGCCGTCGACGCCCTGGATGGCGGCACTGTCGCCGCCGGCGGCGAGGACGGTATGGATGCGGAAGTCGTCCGCGACCAGGCCGGGGGCCAGGGCGACGTCGCCGTTCCAGAGGGCGAGCCAGGTGTCGAGCATGGCGGTCGGGGTGGGGGTCCGGTCTGTGGTCATGGGAGTGCCTCGGCAGTCGGTCGGTTCGGATGGCGGGCGGGTCAGCAGGAGGTGCGGGCCTCGGCGGCGGCCTTGAGGTCCGTCAGCCAGACTTCGAGACCCGCGCCCAGTGCCTGGGTCGAGAGGTCGACGTCGGCCTCGGCCTGGTCGCCGGTCCAGGTCTCCTCGGTGCGGACGAGGGTGCCGCCCTTGACCTTGGTGAACGTCCACACGTGGGTGCCCTCGTCGATGTTGATGGCGTCGCTGTTCGCGGGGCCGGTCCAGCGGACGCACTTGTCGCGCTGGAGCTGCTGGACGGTGGAGGTGACGGTGAGGGTGGTGGCGGGCGTCACGGGGGTCGCGGCCACCGGGGTGGTCCAGCGGAAGGACGAACCGGGGCGCAGGCGGCCGGAGTCCAGGCGCTCGCTGGTGGCGACGGCGTCCTGCCAGGACGGCCACTGTTCCACGTCGGTCTGGGTCTTGAAGACGGTGCTCGGCGACGCGTGGATCAGGATCTCGGAGCCATAGCGCACCAGGGCGTCCGGGTCGGTGCCCTGTCCCCGGCACTCGACGGCGGCGTCGGCGGGACGGCCGGTGTGCGCCTGGGCGGGGGCGGCGGTGGCCGCGAGGACGCTGCCGGCCGCGGCGAGGGAGAGGGTGAGAGCTGCGAGGTGCGTACCGAGGCGGGAGCGGGTGGCAGTCATGGGACGGTTTCCTTCCGAAGCGGGGCGAGCGGGGCCCGAACGCCTGATTCCTCGTCGCCCGGGTCGGCCTTACGTGTGTAAGGCTACGGCTGTGAAGGCGGGTGTCACAAGGGGCTACGGTCGTAAACTTGCGTTTGTTAGTTCACGGTCCGCCAGGCACGACCGGAGCGCCGTCGTAAGAGAAGCGTCAAAGGTGCTCGCGCCGCCGTAAGGGAGCCATCAACGACGGTACGAATCCGGCCAGAGAGGGGCTTTCCTCGACGTGGCAGATTCTTCTCCGGACCTCACTAGGAGCTCGCGATGGCCGACCTGGCCTTCGTCGTCACCACGATCGCGGTGTTCACGCTCGTGGCTCTCGTCGCCAAGGGGGTGACGAAGCTGTGACCGCCGAGAACATCATCGGCCTGCTCGTGGCCGTCGCCCTGCTGGGCTATCTCGCCCTCGCCCTGATCTACCCGGAGAGGTTCTGAGCAGCACATGAGCCCCGTCCTCGCCGGCGTGCTCCAGCTGCTCGCGCTCATCGCCGCGCTGGCGCTCGCCTACGTCCCCCTCGGCAATTACCTGGCCAAGGTCTACTCCTCGCCCAAGCACCTGCGGATCGAGAAGTGGATCTACAAGGGCATCGGTGCCGACCCCGACACGGAGATGCGCTGGCCCGCCTACCTGCGCGGGGTCCTCGCCTTCTCCCTCGCCGGTGTCCTCTTCCTCTACCTGCTCCAGCGGCTCCAGGGCGTGCTGCCCGGCTCGCTGGGCTTCGCCTCGATCGACCCGGACCAGGCGTTCAACACCGCCGTTTCCTTCGTGACCAACACCAACTGGCAGTCGTACTACGGCGAACAGGCGATGGGCCACGTCGTGCAGACCGCCGGTCTGGCGGTGCAGAACTTCGTCTCGGCGGCCGTCGGCATCGCCGTCGCCGTGGCCCTCGTCCGAGGGTTCGCCCGGTCCCGCACCGGGGAGCTGGGCAACTTCTGGGCCGACCTGGTGCGCGGAGTGGTCCGTGTCCTGGTGCCGATCGCGGCGGTCGCGGCCGTGGTGCTGGTGGCGTGCGGAGTGATCCAGAACTTCTCCGGTATCCACGAGGTCGGCCAGTTCATGGGCGGCTCGCAGGAGTGGAACGGCGGCGCGGTCGCCTCCCAGGAGGCCATCAAGGAGCTGGGCACCAACGGCGGCGGCTACTTCAACGCCAACTCCGCCCACCCCTTCGAGAACCCGACCCCCTTCACCAACCTCTTCGAGGTCTTCCTGATCCTGCTCATCCCCTTCGCCCTGACCCGCGCCTTCGGGCTCATGGTCGGCTCGGTCAAGCAGGGCTACGCGATCCTCGCGACGATGGCCGGCATCTGGATCGCCTTCACCGGCCTGATGATGTGGACCGAGTTCGCCCACCACGGCCCGGCGCTGGAACTCGCGGGCGGGTCGATGGAGGGCAAGGAGACCCGCTTCGGCATCGGCGGCTCCTCGATCTTCGCGGTGGCGACCACCCTGACCTCGACCGGCGCGGTGGACTCGTTCCACTCCTCGTACACCGGGCTGGGCGGCGGCATCACCATGCTCGGCATGATGCTGGGCGAGATCGCGCCCGGCGGCACCGGCTCGGGCCTGTACGGCATGCTGGTCATGGCGGTCATCGCGGTGTTCATCGCCGGTCTGATGGTCGGCCGCACGCCCGAGTACCTGGGCAAGAAGATCGGCACCCGCGAGATCAAGTTCGCCGCCTGCTACATCCTCATCACCCCCGCGCTGGTCCTGGTCCTCACCGCGTGCGCGATGGCGCTGCCCACCCCGGGCGACTCGATGACCAACAGCGGGGCGCACGGGTTCTCCGAGATCCTCTACGCCTACACCTCCGCGTCGAACAACAACGGATCGGCCTTCGCCGGTCTGAACGCCGACACCCAGTGGTTCAACACCACCCTCGGCCTCGCCATGCTGCTGGGCCGCTTCCTGCCGATGGTGTTCGTCCTGGCGCTCGCCGGTTCACTGGCCGAACAGAAGCCGGTGCCGGTCACCGCGGGCACCCTGCGCACCGAGAAGCCCCTGTTCACCGGGTTGCTGGTGGGCGCTGTCCTGATCGTCACCGGTCTCACCTACTTCCCGGCCCTGGCCCTGGGCCCGCTCGCGGAGGGACTGGCGGCATGACCTCCCACACAGACACCCACACCGACACCCACGACACCCACACCGACACCGACACCGATACGCACCAGCACGAGGACGTCGTGTCCACAGCCACCCCCACCGGGCAGCAGCCCGCCCCGGCCCGCGTAGGCGCCGGCCTGTTCGACCCGAAGCAGCTCGTCAAGTCGCTGCCGGACGCCTTCCGCAAGCTCGACCCGCGGGTGATGGTGAAGTCGCCGGTCATGTTCGTGGTGCTGGTCGGCTCCGTGCTGACCACGGGTTTCGCCTGCACCGACCCCGGCGACTGGTTCGGCTGGACGATCAGCGCCTGGCTCTGGCTGACCGTGCTCTTCGCCAACCTGGCGGAGGCGGTCGCCGAGGGCCGCGGCAAGGCGCAGGCCGACACCCTGCGCAAGGCCAAGACCGACACGGTCGCCACCCGGGTCGACGGCAGCACGGTCCCCGGTACCGAACTGAGCGTCGGTGACCTGGTCGTCTGCGAGGCCGGAGACGTCATCCCCGGGGACGGGGACGTCGTCGAGGGCGTCGCGTCGGTCGACGAGTCGGCGATCACCGGTGAGTCGGCGCCGGTCATCCGGGAGTCCGGCGGTGACCGGTCCGCCGTCACCGGCGGCACCAAGGTGCTCTCCGACCGCATCGTCATCAGGATCACCACCAAGCCCGGCGAGACCTTCATCGACCGGATGATCGGCCTGGTGGAGGGCGCGGCCCGGCAGAAGACGCCCAACGAGATCGCCCTGAACATCCTGCTGGCCTCGCTGACCATCGTCTTCCTGCTGGCCTGCGCCACCCTGCCGCCGTTCGCGGACTACGCCGGCACCCATCTGACGATGGTCGTGCTGGTGGCGCTGCTGGTCTGCCTGATCCCGACCACCATCGGCGCGCTGCTCTCCGCGATCGGCATCGCGGGCATGGACCGGCTGGTGCAGCGCAATGTGCTGGCCATGTCGGGCCGCGCGGTCGAGGCCGCCGGTGACGTGTCCACCCTGCTGCTGGACAAGACCGGCACCATCACCCTCGGCAACCGGCAGGCGGCCGAGTTCGTCCCCGTGCGCGGGACCACCGAGGCCGAACTGGCGGACGCCGCCCAGCTCTCGTCGCTGGCCGACGAGACCCCCGAGGGCCGCTCCGTCGTCGTCCTCGCCAAGGAGAAGTACGGGCTGCGCGAGCGGCACCAGGGCGAGCTGGCCGGCGCCGCGTGGATCGAGTTCACCGCGCAGACCCGGATGTCCGGCGTGGACGTGGCCGGCCGCAAGGTCCGCAAGGGCGCGGCCGGTTCGGTCCTCGCCTGGGTCGAGGAGCGCGGCGGCCCGGTGGCCGGGGACGCGGACGCGACCGTGGCCCGGATCTCCGAGGCGGGCGGCACCCCGCTGCTCGTCGCCGTCGAGGACGCGGCCGGGGCCCGTGTCCTCGGGGTCATCCACCTCAAGGACGTCGTCAAGGACGGCATGCGCGCCCGGTTCGAGGAACTGCGCCGCATGGGCATCAAGACCGTCATGATCACCGGCGACAACCCGCTGACCGCGAAGGCGATCGCGGACGAGGCCGGCGTCGACGACTTCCTCGCGGAGGCCACCCCCGAGGACAAGATGGCCCTGATCAAACGGGAGCAGGCCGGCGGCAAGCTGGTCGCGATGACCGGCGACGGCACCAATGACGCCCCGGCGCTCGCCCAGGCCGACGTCGGCGTGGCGATGAACACCGGTACGTCGGCCGCCAAAGAGGCCGGCAACATGGTCGACCTCGACTCCGACCCGACCAAGCTGATCGAGATAGTCGAGATCGGCAAGCAACTGCTGATCACCCGGGGCGCGCTGACCACGTTCTCCATCGCCAACGACGTCGCCAAGTACTTCGCGATCATCCCGGCGCTGTTCGCGGCCGTCTATCCGGGCCTGGACAAGCTCAACATCATGGGCCTGTCCTCGCCGGACTCCGCGATCCTGTCCGCCGTCGTCTTCAACGCGCTGATCATCGTCGCGCTCGTCCCGCTGGCCCTCAAGGGGGTGCGGTACCGGCCGGTCAGCGCGGACCGGCTGCTGCGCCGCAACCTCGCGGTCTACGGGCTGGGCGGGCTGATCGCCCCGTTCGTCGGCATCAAAGTCATCGACCTGATCGTCTCGCTCATCCCCGGGATCGGCTGAAGGACATGAACACCTCCATCACCAGCACCGCCCGGCTGCTCGGGGCGGGCCTGCGCGCCCTCCTCGTGCTGACCGTCGTCACCGGCATCGTCTACCCCTTGGTGATCACCGGCATCGCCCAGGGCCTGTTCCCCGGCCGGGCGAACGGCTCCGAGATCGAGGCGGCGGACGGCCGGGTGGCCGGCTCGTCACTGATCGGGCAGGCGTACCAACTGCCGCTCAAGGACGGCCAGGAGACCCCCGAGCCGGACCTCAAGTGGTTCCAGGGGCGCCCGGCGAACGGCCTCGGCAGCAACAGCGTCAACACCCAGTACGACCTGATCCTGTCCGGCGCGACCAACCGCTCCGCCGACAACGCGGAACTGGTCCAGTGGGTGAAGGCCGCCAAGGCCGCCGTCGTCAAGGACAACTCCGTGCCCGGCTACACCGTCAGGCCCGCCGACATACCCGCCGACGCGGTCACCTCCTCCGGCTCCGGCCTGGACCCGGACATCTCCCCCGAGTACGCGGAACTCCAGGTCCACCGCGTCGCCGAGAAGAACGGACTGGCCCTGGCCCGGGTCGAGAAACTCGTCGACGAGCACACCGAGGGCCGCACCCTCGGCTTCCTCGGCGACCCCCGGGTCAACGTGCTCGAACTGAACCTCTCCCTCAAGGAACTCGCGGCCGACGACTGACCGGCCGGGGCGGGGCTCAGCGCACGGGGAAGCCGAAGGAGTAGCCCTGTTCCTTGAGCCAGGGCAGGACCCGGCGCAGAGCCTCGACGGTCTGGGCGCGGTCGCCGCCGGCGTCGTGGAAGAGGAGCGTCGGGCCGTTGGGGAGTTCGCGCTCGACGGTGGAGACGATGGCGTCGGTGCCCGGCAGTTCCCAGTCCCGGGTGTCCACGTTCCAGCCGAGCGGACGCATGCCCTCGGACGCGGCGAGCTTGCGGCTGTAGGGGGTGAAGGCGCCGCCGGGGGCCCGGTAGTACATCGGCCGTACGCCCCCGGACGCCTTGGTGATCATGCGTTCGGCGTCGAGGATCTCCTTGGCCTGGTAGGACTCGGACTTCTGGTCCATGGCGGTGTCGTGCGACACCGTGTGGTCGCACAGCCGGTGCCCGGCCGCGACGACCTTCCGCACCAGGTCCGGGTGGGCCTCGGCCTGCGTCCCCACCATGCAGAAGGTGGCCTTCACCCCGTACTCGTCCAGCAGGTCGAGGACCTGCGGGGTCCATACGGGGTCCGGGCCGTCGTCGATGGTGATGTTGACGCCGCGGGTGCCCTGGTCGGAGGCGTGCGCGATGGACACGGCGACCGGCTTGACCACGCTCTTCTGCGGGGCGGACGCCGTCGTCCTGTGGGGCGAGCCGGCCTGCGCGGTCCACATCGACGCGCCGACGGTCAGCAGCGTCACTCCGAGCGCCGCCCCGACGACCTTGCCGTACCAGCCCCGTCCGCCGTTGTGCCGTGCCATGTCCGCCCCGCTTTCACGCAGTTGCCCGTCGTCCCTCGTTCGCGTCGGGATCACTGGGCAGGACGGTGGCCGGTGGCCGGGGGATGCGTCCGTTACCGATCACGGACGATCCCGGGGGAGTTCGCGGACAACCCGGCGGACAACCGGGCGGACAACCCGGCGGACAACCCGGCGGGTCAGGCGGTCGGCACGGCGGGTCAGGCGGTCGGCACGGGAGGAGGGCCGGCGCTCCCCGGGCCGTCCCCGGGGCCGGGCAGCAGCGCCGCGATCTGTGCGGCCGGCCGGCCGGTGTGCAGGCCGACCAGGTCGGCGATCAGGTCGTCCAGGGGTGGCCAGGGCATGTTCCCGTGGTCGTTGTAGAGGCTGACCAGGCCGTGCAGCGCGGTCCAGAGCATGAGGCCGGCCTGCCACTGCCGGGCCGGCGAGGGCTGCCGCCGCTCCCCCTCCGCGGCGGCCGCCAGGGCGGCAACGACCGCCTCGAGCAGTTCCGCCCCGCCGCCGTGCGCCGACCCGGGGACGAGGTCGTCCGGCATCCGCCCGCCGAACAGGGTGCGGTAGTGGCCGGGCTGGCCGACCCCCCAGCGCACGTACGCCGTGCAGCGGGCGACGAGTTCGGCGAGCGGGTCCGCGGCGGACCGCGCGGCCCGGTCCATCAGCTGGGCCAGTTCGTCGTAGCGCAGCCGCAGTACGTGCTGGATCAGCGCGCTCAGGTCGGGAAAGTGGCTGTAGATGCTGGCCGGCGCCACGCCGACCTCCCGCGCGACCTGCCGCAGGGTCAGCGTCTCCGGCTGCTCCAGGGTGGCCAGCAGCCGTGCCGCGGCGTCCACGAGCTGGGCCTTGAGCAGCTGTCCCTGCCCTCGCGGGTTGCGGCGCCGCGGAGCGGACCGCTTCCCGGGCGACGCCTCCGGCGGGTCCGACGCGTCCGACATCTTCGCCCCTTCTGACCAGTGCGAACGGTTCGACAACAGATGTTCACCGTACAGGGAGCCGTCGCCTCGGCCGTCGCCTCGGCCCCGCCTTGACGTCCGTAACCAACGGTTGTTTACTTAAGTAACCAACAGTTGTTCAGTCAAGGGGAATGATCATGCGCATCGCCATACTCGGAGCATCGGGACGGACCGGCGGCACGCTGCTGGGCCAGGCGCTGGAGCGAGGCCACGAGGTGGTGGCCCTGGTCCGGACGCCGGCCAAGGTCACGGTGCCCGCGCCGAGCCGGGTCGAGGTCCGGCAGGCGGACGTCACCGTGGAGCGGAACTTCCCCGGCCTCGGTGACGTCGACGTGGCCGTCTCGGCCATCGGCATCGGCAAGGGCGACGGGCCGGGCGCGCTGGTCGCCGGGGCCCGGGCGCTCGCGGCGGCGGACGTGCGCACGGTGTGGCTCGGCGCGCTGGGCGCCGGCGTGTCGAGCCGGTCGGGCGGGCTGATCTACGCCGGGGTGATGCGGATGTTCGTCGGCAGGGAACTGGCCGAGAAGGCGGAGGCCGACCAGATCGCCCTGGCCGCCGGCGCCACGGTGTTCCACGCCCCGGACGTCACCGACGGCCCGCTCAGCCCCACCCGCCGCACCGTGCCGCTGGCAGAGCTGCGCCGCCCCCTGCTGCCGCCCCGCATCTCCCGGACCACGCTGGCGTCCCTGCTGCTGGACGAGGCGGAGGCGGGCAGGCACGGCGCCGGGATCGTCGTACCCCTGAGCTAGGCCCCTGAGCTAGGGCCCCTGAGCTAGAGCCCCTGAGTCAGGGCCTGTTGCCGCACGCGTGGCCACCGCAGTAACCACATCGAGATCCCACATCGAGATCCAGAGGTCATCATGAACGCATTCGTGGGGAAAGCCGCACTCGTCACAGGCGCCGGAAGCGGTATCGGCCGCGCGACGGCCATCGAACTGGCCCGGCAGGGCGCCGCCGTCACGGTCACCGACATCGACGAGGCCACGGCCGCCGAGACCACCGAGACGATCAGGAAGGACGGCGGCCGGGCCCAGGCGCTCCGCGTCGACATCGCCGACGAGGACGACGTGCGGACGGCCGTCGAGCGCACGGTCGCGGCCTACGGCGGTCTCGACCTCGCCGTGAACAACGCCGGCCTGGACTCGCACCACCGCAGGCTGGACGAGCTGCCCCCGGCCGAGTTCGAGCGCGTCGTCCACGTCAACCTGACCGGCACCTTCCTGTGCATGAAGCACGAACTGCCCGCGCTGCGCACCCGCGGCGGCGGCGCGATCGTCAACGTGGCCTCCAACGGCGGTCTGTACGCGATCCCCACCGCCCCCGCCTACGTGGCCGCCAAGCACGGCGTCGTCGGCCTCACCAAGGCCGCCGCCGTGGACTACGCGCCGCAGGGCATCCGGGTCAACGCCGTCTGCCCGGGCCCGACCCGCACCCCCGGCTTCGAACGGGTGGCGGCCGGCACCGACATGATCGCGTTGCAGTCGGCGACGACTCCGCTCGGCCGGATGGCCACCTCCGAGGAGGCCGCCGCGGCCGCGGTCTGGCTCGGCTCGGACGCCGCGTCCTATGTCACCGGGATCGCGCTGTCGGTCGACGGCGGGCGCCGGGCATGAGGATCGTCGCGGTCGAGGAGCACCTGGCCACCGAGGCGTTCCTGCGCGTCGCGCACGGCCTGGACGTCGGGCCGGGCGACGCGACCGAGATGCACGGCATGCGCACGATGGAGCGCACGCCCGCGTTCCGTACCCGGCTGGTCGACCTCGACGCCCGGCTGCGGGAGATGGACGCGCTCGGCCAGGACATGGCGGTACTGAGCCTGAATCCGCCCGGTGTGCAGCCGTACCCGGCGGCCGACGCGGTGCCGCTGGCCCGGGACTTCAACGACGCGCTGGCCGCGATCGTACGGCGGCACCCGGACCGTTTCGGCGCACTGGCCGCGGTGGCACCACAGGACCCGGCCGCCGCGGCCGCCGAGATCGAACGGGCGACGGGCCCGCTCGGCCTCCACGGCATCATGATCAACTCACACACCGGCGGCCGCTACCTGGACGAGCCGGAGTTCGCTCCGCTGCTGACGGCGGCCGAGGCGAGCCGGGCGCCGGTCTATCTGCACCCACGGGTGCCGAGCATGCTGGCGCCCTACCGCCCATACGGGCTGCCCGGGGCGATCTGGGGCTACCAGGCCGAGGCCGGCCTGCACGCCATGCGGCTGATCCTGAGCGGCACGCTGGACCGCCACCCGGATCTGACCCTCGTCCTCGGCCACCTCGGCGAGGGCATTCCGTACTGGCTGCGCCGCATCGACAACCGGCACGCGTTCGCCACCGCCACGGCCGGCGCGGCGACGCCGATGCCGCGGCTGGCACTGACACCGAGCGAGTACTTCCGCCGCAACTTCGTGCTCACCACGAGCGGCATCGACGACCCGGACGTACTGAACCTGGCCCTGCGCGCGGTGGGCGAGGACCGCGTGATGTTCGCGATCGACTCCCCGTACGAGGACGCGCGGGCGGCCGTCGACTTCCTGCGGAACACCCCGCTGACCGAGACCCGCCGCACGGCCATCGCCCACCGCACGGCCGAGCGGGTGTTCACCCTCGCCGCGGCCCGCTGACCGGGCCACCCGGGCACCCCCCGTTCCCCGAGGAGCGCGTCGCGGAGCGGACCACCGGCTTCACGGAGCCGATGAGCCCGCGACTGCCGCCGCACCCGCGGCACTGACGGGCCTTGCCGGTACGGACGGGCCCTGACGGTACGGACGGGCACTGCCTGAGCGCGATCAAGCGCGCCGTCCGGTCAACGGAAACGGTCGGCCGATCCCGGAGCGAGGCGCGCCGCCCGCGCGGGCACCCGCTCAGCGGCTGGACTCCAGCCACGAGCGGGCCGGTTCCTCCACCCGGGTGGTGTCCACGGTGAGTTCGAGACGGGTCCCGCCCTCGTCGCCGGCGGGGAAGCTGCGCTGCTCGGCCGCGGCGAAGCTGTGGCGGAGGACCTCCGCCACCCGCCGGGCGACCTCGGGCGACGCGGCGACGATCTGGACCTCGGCGTACCCGGCGGCGGGTGCTTCCTGGGACGTCATGACGACCTCGCTGTGCGGCACGAACGGAGTGCCGACCACTCTACGCGGCCCGCGCCGCCGAGCCCCCCCGGGCGACCGGGACGACGTCCGAACGCGCGGTCGGCCCGGGGCACCGGGGTCGCACGGACGTCGGCCGCACGGCCCGCTCGGACGTCGCGAGGAGTAGGCTCGAAGTACCGAGGGCATTCCGCGTACGGGCATTCGCGCCCGTGTCGTTCCCGGTGATCGACTACGCCGGGCCGGCTCCGGCCCGCCCGGGGCAGGGTCCGCGTCATGACTGCGACCGTCTTCCGCCCGATGCCGTCCGAAGTCCGACTCCCCGCCGCTCCCGTGCGTCTGTCGCTCGCCCCCGCCGGTTCGTCGCCGCTCCTGCTGGACGGCGCCTGGTGGCCGCACTCGCGTGATCTCGCCGCCGAACTGCCCGCCCTTGCGTCCGTGCTCGATCCGCTGTGGGGACGGATCACCCGGGTCACGGTGAATCCCGTCCGGTGGCCGGACGTCCCGCGCAAGGTGTCCGTCGCCGGACACGTGGTGAAGGTGGGCTGGTTCCGCTTCGAACAGGACGCGCACGAACTCCTGCTGCTCTCCTACCACCTGGGCCGCTGGAACCTGCTGGTGGTTCCCCCGCACACGCCGTCCGCCGAGGCCGCCTGGCTGATGGCCGCCGGGAGCGATCCGCACCGCGCCGTGACCGCGAGCCGGCTGCTGGCGGAGGCCGGGCACCGGTCGGCGACCGCGGCGGCCGACCGCACCGGCGAAGCGGCCTGGGAGTCCGAAGGGGGACGGGCGGCCGGTGCTCCGGTCGTCCCGCCGAGAGACCGAGTGGTGACCGCGGCGCCCGCGGACCGGGCGGAAAGGGTGTGAGGACGATGGAGCTCCTCGTGACGGTGATCGTGCTGCTGGCGGTGGTCGCGGCAGGCGTGTTCCTCATCCACCGGCTCAACTCTCAGCACGGCGCCCGGATCGCCTCCTTCCACTACGGCCGCTACGGCGCGGTCGTACCGGACCGGAAACCCACTGCCGGGCAGCCGTCGGGCCGCCGGGACCACCGGGCCGGCGGACGCGGCCGGCTGCGCCCCCGGCGCCGTACCCACCAGAAGCCGGTGTGAACCCGGCCCGGCTCGCCCTGCGGAGTGCCGCCGAGGGACCCACCGGGGGAGATGTCGTGCCTCCTGCGCGGTTCGGTGTCCAGCAGCACAACCGCGGCTCGCGGGCCGAGTTCACCGTCGTGGGCGACATAGACCTGACCACGGTGTCGCTCGTGCGCTCCGCGCTGGCCCGGTGCCCGCGCGGACTCACCCGTACCGTCGACGTCGACCTGACGGCGGTCGGCTTCTGCGACGTCAGCGCGCTGAACGCCTTCCTCGAAGCCGCGGAGAACCTCGGCCGGACCGGAGCGGTCCTGCGCCTGCACCACCCGCCGAGCTCGCTGGTCCGGGTCATCGACATCACCGGCTCCGGTCGCCTGCTGGGTCCCCCTGCCCCGCGCCCGGCCGGAGCGGGGCAGGGGGAGAACCGGCGGGGGCAGAGCCGGCGGGGGCAGAGCGGGCGGGGGGAAATCCCCGCCCCCGCGGTCGGAGCCGAGCCGGCCCGCCGGTCGCGGCCCGGCGTCCGGTCCTAGGCCCGGGCGCCGGGCTGCCGGAGCGGCGCGCCGGCCCGGTGCAGGCTGGCGAGCGCCAGCCGGTACGAGGCGATCAGCCCGGTCTCCGTGTAGTCGACGCCCAGCTCCCGGCAGTAGCGCCGGACGATGGCGCGGGCCTTGCGCAGGTTGGGGCTGGGCATGCTCGGGAACAGGTGGTGTTCGATCTGGTGGTTCAGCCCGCCGAGCGCGAGGTCGGTGAACCGGCCGCCGTTGACATTGCGGGAGGTGAGCACCTGGCGGCGCAGGAAGTCCGGGCGGTCGTCGGCCGACAGGATCGGCATGCCCTTGTGGTTGGGGGCGAAGACGGAACCGAGGTAGACGCCGAACAGGCACTGGTGGACGGCGAGGAAGGCGATCGCCATGCCGGGCGGCAGGACCAGGAACAGGGCGGCCAGGTAGAGCGCGCAGTGCGCGAACAGCAGGGCCGCGTCGAGCGTCCGGTTCTTGAGCCGGCGGTTGGCGACCGCCCGGCCGCTGGACACATGCAGGTTGAAGCCCTCCAGCGTGAGCAGCGGGAAGAACAGGAACGCCTGCCGGCGGCCGAGCAGCCGGGGCAGTCCGGTGGCGGCGCGGGCCTGGTCCGGGGTCCAGACGAGCAGGTCGGGGCCGATGTCGGGGTCGAGGTCCACGGTGTTGGGGTTGGCGTGGTGACGGGTGTGCTTGTCCTGCCACCAGCCGTAGCTCATGCCGATCGACGCGCCGGCGATCCGTCCGGACACCTCGCTGGCCCGGCGGCGGCGGAACACCTGCCGGTGCGCCATGTCATGGGCGACCAGCGCCACTTGCCCGTACAGGACGGCCAGGAAGGCGGCGACCGCCAGCGTCCACCAGGAGGGGCCGACGAGGACGAACGCGGTCCAGCCGATGGCGTAGAGGCCGGTCACCGCGGTGATCCGTAACGTGTAGTAGCCGGGGCGGCGCCCCAGCAGTCCGGCGTCCGTGATCTTCCGCGACAGCCGGGCGAAGTCGCTGCCGGAGGTGTCGGAACGCGCGGCGGGGGTGCTGACAGCGGTCATGGCGGGGGGACTCTCTGCGAAGCGGGCGGATGACTGGGAGGGGTCCGCGAGGGGGGCGGTTTCAGGCTCCCCCGTCGGGGCCGGCCGCGGGGTCGTCCAGCGCGGCGGCCATGAGGGACTCGGCGGCTTCCTCCGTCGTGTCCGGCGCAACGACCAGCAGGTCCCAGCGGCCGTGGCCGGGCGCGAGAAGGACGACGGTGTCCGGCGCGGCGACGGACTTGTGCAGGCGCACGACTTGATTGGCGACGAACATGCGTCCCGGCGCCGCGGACCAGGCCGTGGCGTTCACGGTGACACCGGTGACGTGTCCCCAAGCGGTCGGCAGCGCGGCGAGCAGCAACGGGAGCTGGGTCAGCAGGTCGCGGGAGTACGGCCACCACACTCCGTCCAGCCGGCGCGGCAGCACGCCGCGGGGTGCGATACGCAGGCGCAGGAGGGGCAGGCCGGCTGGTGCGGCCGGCGTGAGAGAGGCGGGTGAGGTGACTGGGGCGGTCGATGTGGCCGATGTGTCCGGTGCGGCGGGTGCGGCGGGTGTGGCCGACGCGGTGGATGTGGCCGATGCGGTGGATGTGGCTGGTGTGGCCGGTGTGTCCGGTGCGGTGGG
Organism: Streptomyces sp. NPDC023723; assembly: GCF_040639815.1. Taxonomy (NCBI): domain Bacteria; kingdom Bacillati; phylum Actinomycetota; class Actinomycetes; order Kitasatosporales; family Streptomycetaceae; genus Streptomyces; species Streptomyces sp. NPDC023723. Next base: position 55,668 of record NZ_JBFAAP010000003.1, on the reverse strand, counting down.
TGTGGCTGGTGTGGCGGGTGTCGTGGTGAGCACGGGGCTTCTCTCTGAAGACGAGGGCCGGCGGTCGCGTACGGGGGTCGTGTACGGCGGTCCGGACGGGTGTGGCGCGCGGTCGGTGCGGGCCCGGGAGCGGACCAGGGGGTCGGGCTTCGGGCCGAGGCGATTGAGGAGGCCGGCGGCCGTCGCCGGTCTCCGGGACCGCGGGAGTGCCGGTGCGAGCGATGCCGGGGACCGGACGACTGCGGCGTACGCGACTCGGCGCGGGAACCGTCCCGGATGATGAGCCGCCGGTGAACGCCGGGGGTGGAGCCGGTCCGCCACCGGCGTGCCTGATGCCCTCGGTGACTCCAGCTTACTCTCCGGCCCGTAAAAGCGGCGTGACGGTCCGTCACCGGCCCGGGCCTCGGACAACCGCGCGCCGTTCCCCGCCTGCTCGTGTCCCCGCCCAGGGGCCCGGCTCAGCGCGGTGGCAGCCGCAGGGCGAGCAGGGCGATGTCGTCGGTGCTGCCGGGCGGGACGCGGGCGAGGATCTCGCCGCACAGCGTGTCCAGCGGTTCGTGGGCGAGCGCGAGGGCGTGCCGGCGCAGCCGGTCCAGGCCGGTGTCGAGGTGGCTGCCCGGTGTCTCGACGAGCCCGTCGGTGTACAGCAGCAGGGTGGAGCCGGGCGCCAGCGGGTGGGTGGCGTTCGGCCGGCCCGCGGCGGCGGCGGAACCGGTGCCGAGGAGCAGTCCTTGGCCGGTTTCCAGGTAGCGCGCCGTTCGGTCCGGGGAGAGGAGCAGCGGAGGCAGGTGTCCCGCGCTGGTCCAGTGCAGCGTCCAGGGTCCCGTGTCCGGGTCGCCCTCGACCCGGGCCAGGATCAGGGTGGCCATCGGAACGGTGGTGATGACGGGCATGGCGGCGTCCAGCCGGTCGACGACGGCGCCGGGCGGCCCGGTGTGGTCCCAGGCCAGTGAGCGCAGGATGCCGTGCAGTTGGGCCATGCCGGCCGCCGCGGTCAGGTCATGGCCCACGACGTCACCGATGACCAGGGCGAGCGCGCCGTCCTTCAGCGCGAAGGCGTCGTACCAGTCCCCGCCGACCTGCGAGCCGGCCGGGGCGGGCTGGTAGCGGGCGGCCAGCCGGAGCCGGCCGGGCCGGGGCAGCGGGGTGAGCAGGTTGCGCTGCATGGCCTCGGCGACGGCGCGCTGACGGCCGTAGCGGCGGGTGTTGTCGATGACCACGCCGACCCGGCGGCCGACGTCACCCACCGCCAGCAGGTCGCCGTCGTCGAAGGGATGCGCCGGGTCGGTGCGCACCACCGTCAGCGCGCCGGTGATCCGGTCGTCGGCGCCGAGCGGCACCGTGACGGCGGAGGTGGCGCCCACGACCCTCAGGAAGCCGTTGTGCAGAGCGGCCAGCGGGGCACGTTCGGCGGCCGGCGGGACGGCCGTCACCCGTCTCTCGAGTACCGATTCGCCACCGGTCAGCACCCGGCTCAGCGGGGAGTCGTCGACCTCACCGGGCCGCGGCGTGGGGGTGTGCCGGCCCTCGAACCCGGCGTGCCGTCCCTCCGGGCCGGTCACCGCCACGCGGTGGACCGCTCCGGAACCGGTGCGCAGATCCACCGCCGCCCAGTCGGCGAGGCGGGGCACCAGCAGGCGCACCAGGCGGGCCAGGGCCTCGTCGGTCTCCAGGGTCTGCCCCAGTACGTCCGTGATCTCGGCAACCAGGGACAGCCGCTCGTTGAGGTCCTCCAGGGCGCGCGTGCGTGCCGTTCGCTCCCGGTGGACGCGGCGGTCCCCGGTGGCATCCGTGAACAGCAGCGCCATGCCCCGGACGGAGCCGCCCTCGGCCAGCGGAGAGGCGGTCCAGGAGACCGGCAGCAGGCGGCCGTCGCCGCGCACGTACGTCCCGCCCTCGCCGCGCGCCCCGCTGCCCTCGGCCAGCGCGTGCAGCAGGGGGCACCGGTCGCGCGGCACCTCGCCGCCGTCCGGGTCCCGGTGCAGCAGGTCGTGCGCGTCCGCGCCGCGCAGCGCCGCAGCCGGGCGGCCGAGCAGCCGCTCGGCCGCCGGGTTGGCGGCGGTGATCCGTCCGGCCGGGTCCAGCACCATCAGGGCCGCGTCCAGCTGTTCGACGACCTGTCGCCAGAACCCCGGTCCGGGCGTCACCCCCGGCCGTCCGCCGTCTCCCGCCGCACCACGCACCGGTCCCTCCAGCCCGCCCGCCTGCCCGCGGTCCTCGGTACGGGCCCGCTCACAGGGTGAACGGGGGTGATCGTAGCGTGACGGGGAGTGCCGTCAGACCCGGTTCTGACCGTGCGGCTGGGGAGCGCTCCGGGTGTCTCCGCGGTGCTCCGCGCCCCGCAGGTGCTCCGGGCAGTCGGGGGTGTGGCAGCGGCCGGGCTTCCACAGGGGGACGAAGACTCCCATCGTCTTGTGCCGCGTGACTTCCGCGGCCACGTAGTTCTGGCAGACCGGGCAGACCCGGCCCGCCTGCGGCGCGCTTGCGTGTAGTCGCTTACCCATATGTCAATAATATTCTCTTTACCAATATATGAGGCTTTTATTAGCTACCGTTCCCGTTCCCGTTGCCGTTTCTATCCCCGTCCTGGTCCTTTGCGGCTGTTGTCCCGGACGGGTCGGGGTGCCGGATGCTCAGTACGACGGACGCGGCCAGGACCACGACGATGACGGCCAGGCTGACGGGCGACGGGATCTCCGGGATGTCGCTGCTGAACAGCTTGTGGGACGCCTGGAGGATCAGCTTCACGCCGATGAAGGCAAGGATCAGCGCCAGACCCTTGCTGAGGTAGTGGAACCGGTCCAGCAGCCCGGCGAGCAGGAAATACAGGGCCCGCAGGCCGAGGATGGCGAACGCGTTGCTGGTGTACACGATGAAGGCGTCGTCGCTGACCGCCAGCACGGCGGGCACGCTGTCCACGGCGAAGACCAGGTCGGCCGCCTCGATCGCGGCGACGACGGCGAGCAGCGGGGTGGCGACCCGCTTGCCGGCTTCCTTCACGAAGAACTTCGTCCCGGCGTACTCGTCCCGGACGGGCACCACCTTGCGCAGCAGCCGTACGGCGATGCTCCGGCCCGGGTCGAAGCTCTCGTCCTTCCCCGTGAGGATCTTGTAGGTGCTGTAGAAGAGGATGGCCGCGAAGACGAAGAGCACCGCGGTGAACCGGCTGACCACCGCCACACCGGCGGCGAGGAAGAGCCCTCGGAACACCAGCGCGCCCATGACGCCGAAGAACAGCACGCGGTGCTGGTAGGCGCGCGGCACCTTGAAGTAGGAGAAGATCAGCGCGAAGACGAACAGGTTGTCGACCGACAGGCTCTTCTCCAGCAGCCACGCCGTGGTGTACTCCACCCCTGGCGTCGTGCCCAGCACCAGGAAGACGACCGCGCCGAAGACGAGGGCGAGACCGACCCACACGGCGCTCCACGCGGCGGCCTCCTTGAACCCGATGACGTGGGCGTCCCGGTGTGCCAGCAGGTCCACGGTCAGCGACACGATCACGGTGACGGCGAACACCGACCACAACCAGAACGGCACATCGAGCACGGCGGACCCCTCACGAGGGCTGGTGTGAAAATTCGCCTCTGCGAAGATTGTGGCTCAGGAGTGCGGGCTTGTCGTCCGCACCGGGCCGGGGGCCGCCCTCCTCCCGGTCGTCCTTGTGCCCGCCTACCCCATGCTCTTGGCGCCGTCGAGGGACTCGCGGATGATGTCGGCGTGACCGGCGTGCTGGGCGGTCTCGGCGACGATGTGCAGCAGGACCCGGCGGGCCGACCACCGCGTACCGGGTTCGTTCCACGGGGACTTCGGCAGCGGCCAGGAGGCGTCCAGATCGGGCAGGGTGGCCACCAGTTCGTCGGTACGGCGGGCCACCTCCGCGTAGTCGGCCAGCACCCCGGCCAGTGTCTCCCCGGGCAGCAGCCGGAACCCGTCCTGCCGGCGCGCCCAGTCGGCCTCGGTCATGGCCGTGAAGTCCGGCATGACCGAGGGGCCGTGCAGGATGAAGTCGCCCCAGCCTCGTTCGACCTCCGTGACGTGCTTGATCAGGCCGCCCAGACACAGCTCGCCGGCGGTGGTCCGCAGCCGGGCCTGCTCGTCGGTGAGGTCACGGGCGGGGAAGCGCAGGAAGTGCCGCTGCTTGGCCAGTGCCTCCAGCAGGTCGGCGCGCTCCCCACTGGCAGCCGGGCGCTCGCCCAGGTCGGGTCCGCCGGCGGTCGACTCGTCGCTACTCATGATCTTCGCCTCTCGATGGTCCTGCTCCGTCGGTCAGGACCACGTTAGGGACGATCTAGGCCAGGTCTTGTCCTACTGCCCGCGCAACCCGGAGTACCGGCCATTCCGCCCCGGGAGTTCCGCCTGCTGGCTCGCGGGCGGATGGGGTTGCCGAGGGGATGGTGGCAGCTCATCGGGCGGTCTCGCGCACGGACGGACGGGCTTGAAGGCACCTATTGCGACACATAGGGCCTTGTTAGCTTTGCCGGGCAATGCATGGACATGACCAATCTATGCTGTGGGGAGAAATTGTGAGGTTTGTCCGACGTTCCGCCGCATCACTCGCTGTCGGTGCCCTGATCTTCACCGGGGCCACCGCACTGACCAGCGGATCCGCTTCCGCCGCGGCCGCCACTCCGGCGGTCGAGGCGGCTCCGACCGCCTACTACTGCGGCTACCACGGTGCCGTCACCCCGCCCACCATCTCCGTCGGAAGCTCCGGCAACGCCGTGCGCGAGGCCCAGTGTCTGCTGATCTTCTGGGGCTTCTCCGTGGGTTCCACCGGCGTCGACGGCCAGTTCGGCAACAACACCAGGGCCGGTGTCGTGGACTTCCAGCGCACCTGCGCCATCTCCGCCGACGGCATTGTCGGCCCGGTCACCTGGAACCGGCTGCGCAACGGCTGCTGACGCCCCGGCGGCACCCCGCCCGGACCGGAATTCCCCGGCCCGGGCGGTCCCTTGTCCACCACCCCGCAACCCCACAACCCCGCCACCCCACAACTTCCCAGAAGGCGAGACCGTCCTACTGGTCCGTCTGGTCCGTCTGGTCCGTCCGGTCCGTCCGGTCCGTCTGGTCTGTCGGAACCTGACGGTCATGGTCCCGGATCGACTGCCCGATCGCGTACGCGGACGCGGTGAACGTCTCGATCTGGTCCGCCGTGAGGCCGCGTACCGAGATCTCCTCCAGCGTGCGCCACATGTCGGCGATGGGCTCGCGCAGGGCGCGGCCCGCGTCGGTCAGCCGGACCACCATGACGCGCCGGTCGTGCGCCGACGGCTCCCGGGTGAGGAGTCCGGCGTCCTGCATGCGGCGCAGTGACTTGGAGACGGTGGAGTGGTCCAGGCCGACGGCTTCCAGCAGTTCGGACTGGGTCTGGCCGTCGCGGTCGAAGAGCTGCATCAGCAGCAGTTCCTGACCCGGATGCAGGTTCATGGCGCGGAGCATGGCGGCGGCGTGGCCGCGGTGGACGCGGGCGAGCTGGAAGACGGCGTAGCTGAGGCGTCCGTCGTGTGCCGTGCTCGGGGGCCTGAATGCGGGGTCGTTCATCGCTGCTCCTCAGGCGGCGTGGGTCGGGTAGTCGGTGTAGCCGGTCGCGCCGCCGCTGTAGAAGGTGGCCGGGTCCGGGGTGTTCAGCGGCGCTCCGGAGCGTATCCGGTCGACCAGGTCGGGGTTGGCCAGGGCCGCCGCGCCGACGGCGACGATGTCGGCCCGGCCGTCGGCGACGTCCTTGGCCCGGGCGGCCAGGTCCGCGCCCGCGCGGTTCAGCACCAGCGCGCCCGGCCACAGCGCCCGCAGGGCGTCCAGCAACGGCTCGTCGCCGCTGTGGATCAGGTGCAGGTAGGCGAGGTCCAGCGGGGCGAGGGCGCGGACGAGGGCCGGGTACAGCTCGTGCGGGTCGTCCTCGCGGATGTCGTTGTACGGGTTGCCGGGGGACAGCCGGATGCCGGTGCGGCCGGCGCCGATCTCGGCGGCGACGGCGGTGGCGACCTCGACGGCGAACCGGATGCGGTTGCCGACCGGGCCGCCGTAGCGGTCGGTGCGGGTGTTGGCGTTGCCGGACAGGAACTGGTGGAGGAGGTAGCCGTTGGCGCCGTGGATCTCCACGCCGTCCGCCCCGGCCGCGACCGCGTTCGCGGCGGCACGGCGGAAGTCCCCGACCGTCGTGGCGATCTCCGCGGCCGACAGTTCCCGGGGCCGGGGCATCTCCCGCGGTCCGGACGCGGTGAACATCACGCCCGCCGGGCGCACCGGCGAGGGTGCCACCGGCTGCCGTCCGTGCGGGGTGTTGGCGGGGTGCGCGATCCGTCCGACGTGCATCAGCTGTACGACGACACGTCCACCGGCGGCGTGCACCGCGTCGGTGACCTTGCGCCACCCGGCCACCTGCGCCGTGGAGTGGATGCCGGGCGTCAGGAGGTAACCCTGTCCGTCGGCGGACGGCTGGGTGCCCTCGGTGATGATCAGGGCGTTGGCGGCGCGCTGGGCGTAGTACTCGGCGTTCAGCTCCGTAGGCACGCCTTCCGCGGTGCTGCGGCCGCGTGTCATCGGGGCCATGGCCAGCCGGTGCGGCAGCCGGAGCTCCCCGGCACGGGCGGGCTGCCACAGGGCGTCGAGGTCGGTGCTGGGCATGGGGCGTCCTTCTGTAGATAGGGAGGGGGGACGGAGAGTGAGACGGCGAGGGCGGGACCTGGGAGAGGGACGGGATCAGCCGCCAGCCACCACCAGGACGACCTTGCCGCGGCCGTGCCCGGCGTCACTGGCCTGCTGCGCCTGCGCCGCGTCGGCGAGCGGATAGGTCGCGCCGACCGTGGTGACCAGCGCGCCGGCGGCGGCCTGCTGGGCGAGTTCGGCCAGCCGGGCGGCCGAGCGGCGCTGCGGGCCCTCGGCGAAGACGACGCCGAGTTCGCGGGCGCGGAAGTCGGCGGTGGTGACGATCCGGTCGGTGCTGCCGCGCAGGGTGATGGAGTCCTCCAGCGCGCCCTTGCCCGCGGCGTCGAACACGGCGTCCACGCCGTTCGGGGCGAGCGCGCGGACCCGCTCGACGAGGCCCTCCCCGTAGACCAGCGCGGTGGCGCCGAGCGAGGTGACGTACTCCTGGTTGGCCGGACCCGCGGTGCCGATGACGCGGGCGCCGCGGGCCACGGCGAGCTGGACGGCGACGGTGCCGAGCGCGCCGGACGCGCCGTGGATCAGCAGGGTCTCACCGGCCTTGACGTCGAGCAGGTCCAGGACCCGGTCGGCACCGTCGCTCGCCACGGGCAGCGCGGCGGCGTGCGTCCAGTCCAGGCCGGCCGGCTTGGCGGCGAGGACGGACTCGGTGGCCAGCGCGTACTGGGCGTAGGAACCGGTGTCGGACCAGCCCAGCACCTCGTCGCCGGCCTTCAGCCGCTCGACGCCTTCGCCGACCGCGTCGACGACCCCGGCGATCTCCCCGCCGGGCACGGCGGGCAGCGTGGTGGGGAAGATCGCCTCCATGATCCCGGAGCGGATCTTGCCGTCCACCGGGTTGACGCCGACCGCCCGGACTCGGACCCGGACCTGGCCGGGGCCGGGCTGGGGCAGCTCGAGCTCCGCCTCGTGCAGGACTTCGGTGCCGCCGAACGTGTCGAAAACGATGGCCTTCATGACTGCGTCTCCTTCGTGAGCAGGACCGCCGACCCCTTTAGGTGGCCAGCCACATGAAAGGTAGCACCGATTATGTGGCTGGCCAAGTATTGGTCGGCGAGCTCCCCGGGCGGCGTCCCGCCGAGTGATCGTCTCCGGCCCGGGTACGGGTGCCGTCATGGGTGACGTGGTGCAGGCGGGGCTGTGGGGACTGGTGGCGGGCTCGGCGCTGCTGCTGGGGGCCGGACTCGGCTACGGGCTGCGGGTGCCGCAGAAGGTGATCGCCTCGGTGATGGCCTTCGGGGCCGGAGTGCTGCTGTCGGCGGTCTCCTTCGAACTGGTCGGTGAGGCGTACGACCAGGCCGGACTCGGACCGGCCGCCATCGGTACCCTCGCCGGCGCCGCCGCCTACACCCTGGGCAACATGTGGCTGGCCCGGCGCGGTGCCCGGCATCGCAAGCGGTCCGGCAGCCGGTCGGGCGAGGTGCAGCCGTCGGAGAGCGAGCAGGGCGGGTCCGGGGCGGCGCTGGCGCTGGGGGCGCTGCTGGACGGGGTCCCGGAGTCCGCGGTCATCGGGGTGAGCCTGCTCGACGGCGGGGCGGTGAGCCTGGTGACGGTCGCGGCCGTGTTCATCAGCAACGTGCCCGAGGGGCTGTCCAGTTCGGCGGGGATGAAACGGGCGGGGCGCGGCAAGGCGTACGTCTTCGGCGTGTGGACGGCGATCGCGGCCGCCAGCACCGTGTCAGCCGTACTGGGCTACACGGTCATCGGCGCGTTCTCCCCGGCCGTCATCGCGGCCGTGACGGCGGTGGCCGCCGGCGCGATCCTCGCGATGATCGCCGACACCATGATCCCCGAGGCGTTCGAGGACGCCCATCTGGCGATCGGGATGATCACGGTGTGCGGCTTCCTGGTGTCTTTCGCCCTGTCCCACAGCTGACCGTCCACTGACCAGCGAGGACAGCCGGCACAGCAGGCCCAGGGTCTCTCACCTGGGCCTCCGGCACCGGATCAGCGCAGTCCGGCGAAGAGATCGTTCTCGGGCAGGGCGGTGCCGGTGGCGTCCTGGACCCGTACGAAGGTCTCCACGCCCATCAGCTCGCCGAACCGCTCCTTGCCCATCCCGAGGAAGAAGATGTTCTCGCCCTGACTGGCGTGCGCGGCCAGCGCGTCGAACTTCTGGCCGCTGAACGCGGTGGTGTCCACCCACGTGCTGATCTCGTCGTCGGGGAGGCCGATCTCGGCCATCGCGGCGGCCTCGGCCGGGTCCGGCTCCGGCATGTCCGGCTGCAACTCGCGCATGATCTCGCCGAACCGCCGCATCGTCGAGCGGGGCATCGTGGTCCAGTACACCTTCGGCGTCAGCCCGGTCATCTCCAGCGCCGCCATGGTGATGCGGTGGGCCTGGATGTGGTCGGGGTGGCCGTAGAAGCCGTTCTCGTCGTAGGTGACGACGACGTCAGGCCGGTAGTGCCGCATGAGTTCCGCGAGCCGGGCCGCCCCTTCCGGTACGGGGGTCTGCCAGAAGGACCCGGGGGCGTCGTTGCTCGGCCAGCCCACCATTCCGGAGTCGGCGTAGTCCAGCATCTCCAGATCGCTGATCTTCAGAACGCCGCAGCTCTCCTCCAGCTCCTGCCGGCGCATCGAGGCGACCGCCGCCGGATCGTGGCCGGGCTCGCCCGGTTTGACACCCCCCGGTCCGTCACCGCAACCGCCGTCGGTACACGTCACGAGCACCGTGCGGATGCCTTCCGCCGCGTACCGCGCGAGGACCCCGCCGGTCCCGGTGGCCTCGTCGTCGGGGTGGGCGTGCACGGCCATGAGCGTCAAGGGCCGGTCAGTCATGAAACAGTCCTCCTGCGGAAGTACGTCCTGGTCCGAGCGTGCGGCGGGCATGCCGCGACCCTGTAGCCCAGATCTCGGTAGGGGGGACGGACCACCTCGCGACCGCCGTGTTCCCGTCGCGAGGCGCCGGCCCCCGATCGGTGCAACCGCGCCGGACGTACCGGCTGTTCCCGGCCCGGCCACTCGCCTTCGGACTCCAGCACCAGCTACGAAATTCCGGTACGGCACGTGCAGCCCTGCCGAAGCCGACACCGCAAGCTGGACGGCAGCCACGGCGGCACTCCCGTGCCGCGCGGACACCCATGACCGACGCGTTACCGACGCGGAGAACACCACCCCGCCACGCTGTCCGTCCTCGCGCTCTTCGTGGCCCGGGCCGCCCTGCCCTACGACCGGTTCAGACCTGACCGAGGTCGATTTCCGCCGCGAAGGGGGCAGTGATCTTGAGGACGCCGGTGAACACGTCGCCTTCGCGGTACGTCCTCGTGGCGGGGTCGAGCAGGTACGTATACACCAGCGGGGTGCCCGTCGCGGCCTGCTCGACCCGCCTCCCGGCCACTGCGCGGCTGTCCGCGCTGGGAGAGCAACTCCCGGGCCTGCCAGACGCGGTCGGCGGTGGAGCGGCAGAGCGCGCGCCCCGCGCCATGTGCCTGGGGGACCTGACGCGACCTCGCGGTCGGCCCCTACGACATCCCGCGACTTTCTGCGACTCCCTGAGACTTCCTGCGACCGTTCAGATGGTCGGGGTGTCGTCGACAACCGGCCGGTGAATCTCGATGACCGGCTTCCACCCCGCGGAGAACTCGATGAAGTCCGCCCGGGTGGGGTACGTGTCGATCGCGCGGCGGTCACGCTTGGGACTGTCGGTCGCCTTGCGCCCCCGGGGAATCTGCTCCTCGAAGATGTCGACCTTCACGTCGGGAACCTCCTTGAGGCCCTGGCGCCAGATCTGCACGACGTCGGCGCCGAACGCCTGCCGGACCGCGGCGTAAAGGGCCGTGAGGGCCCCCTTGTCCCCACCGGGGACGAAAAGTGCCAGGTCCAGCACGACACCGGAGGACTGGAGGACCTCGATGGTCACCGAGTCGTTCTCGGCGGCCACGTAAATCCCCGCTCCATTCTCGTCGTCGGGAAGGCAGGTGACCTCTTCTTGGAATACGGTTCTCGCCGTGACCGAGCCGCCCTCGAAATTGTCGCCGGACTGGGTCAGAAAAGCAGGGACGTAGCAGTCGGGAAGCTTGAGTTCTGCCGTGTCGGCGGAAACGAAGATCCTGTCCTTGACGCCGAGCTTCGTCACCTCTTCCAGCGAGAGTCGGCGAGCGGCGATCTTCTCCGTGTTCACGATTTCCCTTTCAGGTTGCACTGTCCCTCCGAACAATTACGCTACCACGAAAGCCCGAGGTCAACTGCCCAGTAATCACCGGGCGTATGGCCCTCGACGCTGCTGCCGGACAGTGTCCCCCGTCATGGTGTTGGGGATCAACTGAGGGTTGCGTTTCGGTGCGTTGAGTAGTGCAGAGGAACTAAAAGAGAGTTTACGGTAGGTATCGCCCATATGGACTTCGGGGAGGCGGTGGCGAGGTAAGGCGCTCCATTCGTCGGGCGCCTCGAAGGGTGCGGCGGGAAACAACTGGTGCGCCGCGGAGGGTGCTCTCTTCCGGCGTATCTCGTTCGGGCGGAAGCGGCGGCGGGCGACTGGCGACCGGTGACGGCGGACAGCAAAAGGCCCGGGGCGACCTGGGCCTTCATCATGGAGGCGGGTGACGAGAATCGAACTCGCGCTCTCAGCTTGGGACGCGACGGCGCTTGTGCGGCCGTGTGGCCGTTGACCTGCGCAGATTCGTTGTTTCGGCATCATGGCGCGGGCCCGCGCGTCCGCTGTTGACCGTGGTTGCCCGTTCTCACAGGCACGCTGTGGGCACGAGTCGCGATGACCAGTGGGCAGATCACGGGAACGAACAGTGCCGCGCTCGGCTGAGCTCGGGCGGCGGTCCAGTCGGGAAGGACTCTGGCCAGAACAGCCGGCGCCCGCCCCGTTGGCTCATTTGCCGGCTCCTGGTCCGTACCACTGAAGTGCCTGGCCGGTGACGGCGACGACGCACTCGAAGTCCCGGTCGCGGGCCGGAGGATGAGCCCCTGCAACTCGGCTGTGGCGGCGACCACGAGGTGGACAGTTCCGGCACTGTGGTGCTGCGACTCGTCCCGCGCCGCCCCCGCGCACTAGCAGCCCGAGCCGTCAGTCGTCCGCCTTCGTAGGCTCCGGTGGCGTGGAACGTCTCGTCCGGAGGTAAGCCTGTATCGCCCCCCGTGCTCCTCCAGTAACTTTGCTCCATGGATTCGACGATTGTCCGGGACAGGGATCCTGCCCGGCCGGGGGTCACGCATGACGCAGTCCTGGTCGTGCCCGGGATCATGGGTACGGAGTTATACGAGGCCGCCACGGGCCGCATGCTGTGGGGCATGCGCAAGGTGGTGGATTACGCCGCCCGTTGGGACCTCGAGAACGGCATGGACGCGCTGGCTCTGACCGACGACGAGCGCGCGGGCCGACTCGGCCGGGTGGTGCCCGGCCGACTGCTGCGGACGCCCGCCTGGATGCCGCTGACCGACGGCTTCGAGCCCTACACCCCGCTGGTCAAGGGCCTGCGTAAGGCCGTCGTCCACCCGTCCGCCGTCGACGAGTTCGGCTACGACTGGCGGCTGTCCGTCGAGCACAACGCCAAGTTGCTGGCCGACAGGATCGACCAGCACCTCACCGCCTGGCGCGCCCATCCCGACTGCCGAGCGGCCAGGGCCGCTGCTCCTGACCAGCGGCCCGCCCGGATCGTCCTCGTCGCGCACTCCATGGGCGGTCTGGTGACCGCGGCGCTGGGGCTGATCCCGGGGGCTCTCGACGACGTCCGTGCCGTGTTGACCGTGGGAACGCCTTTCCACGGCGCTGTCAAGGCCATGGAGATCCTCAACAGCGGCCGCGGCATGCTGGGTCTCCCCGCGAAGAACCTGTGCCGGCTGGCCTGCACCCTGCCCGGCGTGCACGACCTGCTGCCCAGCTACCGCTGCCTGGACACTGGGGACGATGTGGTGGCACTGACCCCCGGTGACGTGGAGTCCATCGGAGGAGACCGTGAACTGGGCGAGCGGGCCTTCCGATTGCACGCCCGGCTCGATGAGGTCGAGCTGCCCGGTCACCGCATCGTGGAGGGCACCGCCCAGCACACCACTCAGTCTCTGCGTATCCGGGACGGCGTGGTCGAGGCTCGGCACGTCGGCTATGACCGGCACGACGACGGCGAACTCCTGCGCGACGAGATCGGTCGGCTTGTCGAGTACGACCACGGCGGCGACGGCACCGTCTACCGCTACTCCACCACCCACCGTGACGTGGAGACCTACCCCGTCGCCCAGCAGCACGCCGCCCTCGCCGTCACCGGCTCGGTCCTCGACTTCGCGCGTGGCCTCCTCACGGGAAACCGGCGCGGCGCCCGCCTCGGCGGCACCGACGTCGGTCTCGACACCCCTGACCGGGTCCCGGTCGGCAGCCCTTTCGAGGTCATGGCGCGCACCGAACAGGGTCCGGACCGGGTCAGCTGCCTGGTGGAGGACGCCGGTTCGGAGGCGCTCCAAAACCCGGTCCGCAAGCCGCTGCTGACACCTGTTCCGGGGGAGGAGGCACTGCTCAGCGCCCGTGTGCTGCTCAACGACCCCGGCCTGTACCGGGTAAAGGTGGGCGCCGGCGGCGACCCTGTCACCCGGCTGGTGATGGTCGGCTGAGCGGAGTTCGGCCGCGCAGAGGGAGACGACACGGGGAGTAGGACCGCATGCACGGTGACGGGCTGGACGGGGGCCTGCCCGGCCATCTCGGCCAGGACGACGGCTTCACCATTGTCACGCTGCCGATGGACACGTACGTCGACACGAGCCGCTTCGCCGAGCTGCCCGAGGTCGTGGCGGAGGCGGACGGCGTCACCGAACTGCTGAGCGACTGGGGCGGTGAACACCGGACGTGGCAGGGCGAGGACCGCACCCGCGGGGCCACCGAGGCACGGCTGCGTGAGTGGTCCCGGGCGCGTCCGCCCCGCGACTCCATGCTGCTCTGGTTCGGCCACGGCGAGTCGAACGAGGACGACGCCCTGCTCGCCGTCCGCGGCTCGGGCGTCGACGACGAGGACGACAGCGTCAAGCCCGACCAGCTGGGCGATCACATCGTCCGCCAGTTCCGCGGCCGGGCCCGCGAGGACTGCTGGGCTGTCGTGGTCGTCGAGGCGTGCGGAGCTGCCCGCTTCGTCGACAAGCTGTTGATGTACGTCGTGAATCGGCGCGCTGCCGAGCGCCTGGTGATCATCGGTTCGGGGGCCGACCAAGGCTGGGGATACCTGGCCTCCTTCCGCGAGGTGCTCACCACGGTGCTCGGCGAGTTCTCCGGCAACTACAGCCACATACGCCTCAGGGACCTGGCGCAGCGCATCCAGGACCTGCTGGAGCCGGGCCGGGTCTGGTACCAGCTGGCCGGGGACGAGGTCCTGATCCGCCGGGACGGGGCGCCCGCTTCCGTGATCATGACGCTGGAGGACTACGCACGACCGCGCGCGGCGACGGCGCCCGCGGTGCCGGCCGCCGATCCCACCCCCGTCTCGGCCGACGCGGCCACCCCCGTCCCGGCCGGGTCGCCCTCCGGCGAGCTGTCGTGGCTGTTCGTCGGACGGTCCGGGGAGCGCGACCGGATAGCGGGCTGGCTGGCGGACACCGACCATGGCGTGCTGGCGGTGACCGGGCCGCCCGGTTGCGGGAAGTCCGCGCTCCTCGGCCACATCCTGTTGCGCGCCGCGGGGCACGGCGAATCGCCCGGGGCCGGACCCGCGTTGCGGCACGGTCCGTGGCCCGAGGACGTCCCGCGGCCCCGGGCGGACACCTTCCTGAACCTCACCGGCGCCTCGGTCCGGCAGGCCGTGGGGCAGCTTGCCGAGGTGTTCGCCGTGGCGACTTTGCCGGACGCCTCCAATGACGACGAACGCATTCGCGCCCTCCTGGACGCCGTACGGCCCGGTGAACGGCGCTGGACCCTGTTCGCCGACGCCCTGGACGCGTCCGACGACCCGAACCGGCTCGCCGACCTGCTCCGTGCGTTCGGCGCGCTGCCCGGCGTGCGCGTGGTGGTGGGCACCAGGCCGTCGTCCACCGACAGCCTCGATGTGCCGCGGGCCGTCGGGGAGGACCTGCTGGAGGGGCTGGGGTGGCCGGCGGCCGAGGTCCTGCGCCTGCGACGGGACCCCCAGGACCTCGCCATCTACGTGCGCGAGGCCCTGCTCGCCGAACGCGGTGCGTTCGCGCACCCGGAGATCGACCTCGACGCGGCGGTCCAGCGGGTCATCGCGCTGGTCTGCACGGCGCCGCAGCCGGCGGCGGAGCGCGACTTCCTCTACGCCACGCTGGCGGTGCACGAGGTCATCGCCGATCCGACGCTGCTCCTGGACCGCAGACGGGCCGACCTGGCGGACCTGCTCGGCAAGGACCACCGACGGCTGTTCGCCGCCGTGGTGGCGCGGCTGAGGGACGCGCTGCCGGGCAGTACGGCCGTCCTGCGCGCCCTGGCCTTCGCACAGGGCCACGGTCTGCCCCGGGCCGAACGGATCTGGGCCACGGTCGCCTCCGCGCTGAACGACACCCCCGTGGACGCCACCCTGCTGGATACCGTGGCCAAGGCCGCGGCGCCGTACATCATGCTCGACGCCGAGGACGGACAGGCCGTTTACCGGCTGGCGCACCGCGCCTTCCGCGACTTCCTCCTCGGCGGCGACGAGCCGCGGGACACCCGGCGGGCGCGGCAAGACCGGCTGCGCGTCGTCACCGCCCTGACCCGGCTGGCCGCGGTGAAGGACGAGGGCATGACGGCCGTTCCGCGGCCGCACCCCTACCTGGTGCGCCATCTCGCCGGGCACGCCGCCGAGGCGGGCACCGAGGGCTGGCGGGTGCTGGCCGGACACCTCGGGGTGCTCGACCATCTGGACCCGGCTGCGCAGGCCGGTGCCGCGCTGCGGTCGGGCGCGGGACTCGCCGCCCTGCCCACGGAGGTCACCGGGGCCCTGGCCTTGGCGCACCTGGCTGTCGCCGCCTCTCCGGCCGACCGCAGAGGACTGCGTGAGCTGGGCAGCCGGCGGATCGGGGGTGCCGCCCCGGCTGCGCCCGGCATGCCGCCGTACGACGGTCCCGCCGCATCCTGGACCGTGCGGTGGGCCGCGCTGCCGCCGCACGCCCCGCATCTGACCCTCGCCGGACTGAACGCGCCGATGCGGTCGTTGCAGGCGCTCGTCCGCCGTGCGGACGGGCGGAAGCTGCTCGTCGGCGCCGGGGACGCCGGAGTGGTGCGGGCCTGGGACCTGCGCACCGGCCTGGAGACGGCACCCGCACTGCGCGGCGGACCGCGCGAGGGAGCCCAGTGCGCGCTCGCCCCGCTGCGCGGACCGGACGGAACGGACCTGATCGCCGCGGCCGGGAACGATCGCACGCTGCGGCTCTGGGACGCGCTGACCGGGCGGCTCGCCGCCCCGGCGTACTCGCTGCTGGGGGACGCCGTACGGGCCATGGCGCCCTTCGCCGGGAAGCTGGCGATCGGCGACTTCCAGGGCCGTCTCTGGCTGTTCGACCCCGCTGAGGGCCGGGAGGGCCGTTGCCGGACCGGCCACCACGGCCCGGTGAACGGCATGGCGGTGTTCGAGGAGCCGAGCAGCGGTGCCGAGCGGCTCGTCACGGTCGACGCGAAGGGCTGGGCGCTGGTGTGGCGGGCCGATCGCAGCAGGCGCGAGACCGAGTGGCAGGCCCACGGCCAGGGCGCACGCGCGGTGACGGCGTACACCGACCCGCGGTACGGGGTGGTGCTGGCGGTCGCGGGTGAGGACGGGACCGTGCGGCTGTGGGACCCGCGCGGACACGGGGAGCTGGGGCGGCTGACGGGGCATGAGGGGCCGGTGTACGCGGTGACGGCGTTCGCGGATCCGGAGGAGGGGGTGGTGCTGGCGACCGCGGGCCAGGACGGGACCGTACGGCTGTGGGACCCACGCGGCAGGAGCGCCACCGGGCAGCCGACGGCGTTGCCCCCGGTGCGGGCCCTGGCGGAAGCCGCCGACCCGGCGCACGGCGGCGTGCTGTGCGTGGCGTACACCGACGGGGGCGTCGCCCGCCTGAGCGCGGCCGACGGCACCGCGCTCGACGCCCCGGGCCCCCGCGGCGACGTCCTGGCCCTGGCATCCCTGCCGGATCCCGAGGGCGGAACCCTGCTGGCCACGGCCCACAAGGACGGCACCGTCCGGATAGACGGCGCCCTCACCGGCGGTGGGAAGTGGGGAGTCGAGGCCGAAGCGGGAGAGCGAGACGGCGAGGTCGGGCGGAACGGCGAGGCCGTACCGGGGAAGTCGCTCGGCAAGCCCGTGCCCTCGCAGCGCCTCGCCTTGGCCCTGTCGCCCCTCGCGGCCCCTGTGGAGTTCCTCGCCGGGCTGCGACTGGCCGGGGGACATCCAGCCTTCGCCGGGCTCACGGCCGCCGGGGAACTGCGCTGGTGGGACGCGCGCAGCGGCGCTCTCCTGGGAAGTGTTCCGACGGGGCTGCAGGCCCCCTTCAAGGCGATGACCGCGATCCCGTACGACATGACGACCGTCCTGGCCGTCGTCGGCGACGGCGGCCACCACGTCTGGTGGTCGGCCGGCCCGGAGGGGCCCTGGAACCCGCTGTTCCCCGGCCGGCCGGGCAGGCTCGCGGCGGTGGCGGTGGTCCGCGGCCCGGCGGAGACGCCCCGGGTGCTGGTCACCGTGGGCCGCGAGGGAGAGCTGCGGGTGTGGGACCCCACGGGCACCCGGCTGCTGCACACGGTGCGGCTGGGGCTGCGCTGCCACACCCTGACCGAGCTGGGCGAGGGAGGCGTCGCGGTGGGGACGCAGGACGGGGTCGTCGTGCTCGACCTCGATCCGAGCGCGTGGGCCGACGAGGGCGAGCCGGACGACGAGGACACCGGCCGTGGTGGCGTGGTGTTCGCCGAACGGGCTGACAGGTCGTCGGAAGTCGCCCGAGAATGACGGCACGAGGGGACGCCGAGGGGAACGGGGCGCCGTTGAGCGACGTAGAGAAGTACAAGGAACTCATCGACCGGCTCTTCTGCCGGGACAACGCCCAGTTCGAGGGTTACACCCTGTTCGGCGAACCGGAGATCGTGGTTCCCGAGCGCCTGGTGCGGGCGACCCTGCACCGCCGTACCGACGCACCCCACGGGCACGACGCCTACCAGCTCACGATCTTCGACAGGATCACCGACCTGGCCGGCGAATTATGGGAGCACACCGCCCGCAACCTGCTCCGGGTGGGTGCGCTCAACCACCCGGCCCTGCCGCAGATCGCCATGGGCAAGTTCGTCCCGAGCGAGGACATCGCCTTCACTCTCACCCGGGAGCGCGGCAAGCCCATCAACATCGACCACACCGTGGCCTGGGCGCGCCGCAACCCGGCCCGGGCCTTCGAGCACTTCAGCACCCTGCTGGACGCCCTGAACGAGCTGCACTCGGCCGGCATCATCCACCGCAACCTCACCGCGGCCTCCCTCAACACCCATGTGATCGATGTTTCGGAGCCGGACGAGGTCGACATTGTCCTGTCGCGGTTCGAGATGAGCACGCTGATGGGGAACGTGATCCGCACCGTGGGCGCGGGCAGCGGAGCCGAGACGGTGGCCGAGGTCCGCCAGTTCTACACGGCCCCCGTCGGCATCGATCCTGAACGCCATCTTGCCTACCTGGCACCGGAGTTGCACGCCTACCTCTTCGACGAGCACACCAGTGTCCGCCGGGACTGGGTGACCACCGATGTGTACGGCCTGGCGGCCACTGCCTGGGAGTGGTTCTGCGGACGCATCCCCGACGTCCTGCCCGAGCCGTACGCGGAGGTGCGGCGGGCCGGACCGGCGGGCCGCAAGACCGCCCTGGCCCAGCTCCAGCGGGCCATGGCCTCGCACCTCGCCACCGCCGAACTGCCCACGGCCCTTGCCGACGCGCTGCGCCGCATGATGGAACCCCACCCGGACAGTCGCTGGACCGCCTACCAGGCGGCCAAGCACCTGGGGGAGAGCTGGCAGAAGATCCGCGCCCACTGGGCGGGGCCGGAGGAGAGGCGGCCCCGGCTCGTCGCCTTCATGCCGGACGAGAACGTGAAGATGCTCTATGAGGACCGGAAATGGATCCGGCACTCCCCTGCCACCCCGGTCGGTCAGGAGGAACTGCGGTTCTTCCTCCAGCGCGAACTCGCCGAGGCCGTGCTCGTCCACTCGGCTCGCGGCGCCCTCGGCTACGCCACCGGGCCGGAGGACCGGCTCAAGGAGGCGCAGTGGGTGCTGATCGGACGGCGAGCGGTCTGGTTCTGCGCCGTCCTGTACGACCCCGTCCCCATGACGAACATGCGCAAGCACTTCGAGCAGATCCTGGTCATCAAGTACCTGCGGGACAAGGACATCACCATGGAACTGGTGACGGCCAAGCGCAGACGCAAGATAGAGAGCGGGCTGGAACTGATCCCCTTCCGACCCGGTCAGAACATGTCCCAGGTGGTCAAGGACCGGCGCTCGTGGACGGACCTCCAAGAGGCGGTGCGCGGACACGCCCGCACCGACACGCTCAACGAGATGTATCTGCGCTCCCTCCAGTTCCTCCTCAATTACCAGCGTATGGTGCTCCAGGCCCGCTCCTACCCCTTCCGGGTGGTCGGCGCCGCTCAGCAGGGCCTGGTGACCATCGAGTTCGACGAGGAAGCGGATGCCGACCGGCGGCACTCGTCCCCGATGCTGTCGGCCTACGCGCTCGACGAGCGGCGTCGGCCGCGGTTCGCGGACTTCTTCGCCGCTCTCGACGGCGAACGCGAGGGCAAGGCCACCCTGCTGAACCTGGTGAGCCGCGGCTCCACCCGTGAGCCCTATTTCGGCGGAAAGACCTTCACTGCGGTCTTCCAGGAGTACGTCGACCCGTACACGGTCAGAGTCTCCGTGCAGGGCGCGGGCACCATCCCCAAGGCGGGCTGGATCCGGCACGACGACGACGGCGGCACCAGTCCCCAGCTCGACCGCCAGGAGCGAGGGTTGGCCCTGCTGCGGGCGCAGCCGCTGCTCATCGAGTCGCTGCGCGAGCCGTTCTCCTTCGACCTCGGGCGTGGCCGCTGGATCGACGCGCATCCGCTGGCGGGCGAGGTCGACTTCGACGCCGTCTCCCGCAAGCTCATCGAGCGGATGCTCGGCACCCACCCGTTCTTCGCCCTGCAGGGGCCGCCCGGCTCCGGCAAGTCCACGCTCACCGCCGCCGCCGTCCGCCGCAATCTGGCCGTGGAGCAGGGCGCCCGCATCCTGGTCACCTCACAGTCCAACCACACCCTGGACGGACTGGCCCGCAAGCTGATCCAGCAGCAGAGCCCGCGCACCCTCATCCTGCGCGAGACGCCCGCCGAGAAGGAGGACGAGGTACGGGACGAACTGGTGCGCGCCCATACCCTCACCCATCTGACCCGGTCGGTGCAGGACGCCTCGACCCGGCTGCTCAGGGCCCGGCTCGTCCGCAAGCCCTACGAGCATCCGCCCTACGTCGATCAGCCGTACTCCCAGGATCTCGTCGAACTGGCGGAGCGCTGGTGGATCGACCTGCCGAACCTGCCGCCGCTGAAGGGGGCCCGCCGGGAACTGGCCGAGCAGTGGCTCAAGCACATCACCTCCAACCAGCTGGAACTCAGCGACCGGATCCGCAGCGGCGCGAGTGTCGTCCTCGCCACCTGCTCCATCGCCGCGACCGTCAACGACGGGCGCTGGGACCCCAAGGACCTGTTCGACTGGGTGATCGTCGAGGAGGCGGCCAAGGCGTGGTCCACGGAGATCATCGTCCCGCTGGTGCTCGGTGTGCGTTGGACCCTCATCGGTGACCATCTACAGCTCGGACCGCACCGCGAGGAGGAGCTGGAGGCATTCCTCGACTCCCTGCGCAACCACCCGGACCCCATGGTGGCCCTGGAGTACGAGCAGAAGGATGACCACCGCAAGGCACTGCGGCTGTTCGAGCAGATCTTCGCGGGCAAGACCGAGGCCGACTACAAGCTGGCGGACTCGGCCGTGGGCCGGATCGAGAAACAGTTCCGCATGGACAAGACGATCGCCGAGCCGGTCAGTCGCGCCTTCTACCCCCGTGTACCGCTGCGCGAGGAGGACGGGCTGCCCCTCAGCTTCCTCAAGACCCAGCAGCACAAGCCGCACGACCTGACCGAACCGGCCTTCCTGCGCGGCCGACCGCTGGTGTGGGTCGACACGGGCGGCTGCGAGGGGTTCGGCGACGAACCCCGCTGGCGGAACGATGGCGAGGTGAACCTGGTGGACCGGATCGCCCAGTCGATGCTGCCGGCGTCCGCGCCGCCCGACCGTCTGGACGATGACGGCAGCCTCGCCGTCCTCACGCCTTACAAGGCCCAGTTGGAGCTGCTGAGCGGCCGGGACTCGGTGCGCGGCCGCGAGTACACCGTGCACTCCTTCCAGGGCCGGGAGGCCGACCGGGTCATCGTCTCCCTGGTGCGCTCCACCGCGGACCCCGGCGGCGGCATCGAGCGCAACGTCGGCCATGTGGGCAGCCGGGAACTGATCAACGTCCTGATGTCACGGGCCAAGCGGCTCCTCGTCGTTGTGGGCGACCTCCGGCATTTCGCCACCTACGGCGGTGAGCACTGGGCGACGGTGATCAAGGTGCTGCGGCACTACGGCGAGGTCGTCTCCGCCGACGAGGTGAGGACGCGGTGAACGATCTCGTCCAACTGGCGCTTCCGTGCCGCATGGTGACCCTCAAGATGGAGGTCGGTCCCGAGGAGGGCGACACCACCCTGGAGACCCTGGTCACCAAGGCCGTCGGTACCGGCCTGGCCAAGGTGCAGGAGCTGGCCGACCTGTTCGTGCTGCCGTACCGGGTGGTGCTCGACGTGGTGACGTCGCTGTGGACCCGGGGACTGCTCACCATCGACCTCCAGAGCGGCGCCCTGGAACTGAGCGACGGGGGCCGCGACAGCATCCGTGCGGCCGCCAGCACCGCACTCGCCGAGGGCAGCACGACGCAGGAGACCCGGGCCTACCTGTTCGAACCGATCACCGGCAGCTTCTTCGCGGAGCGGGAAGGCACTCCGAGGGCGGCCCCGGCGGCTCTGCGCGCCCCGGTCGACCACAGCCTGAAGGCCTCCGATCTGCCGCCCCGCGATCTGCTGGCCGCGGTCCGTGCGGCCACCCGGTACGGCGGCGGGGCCGGTTTCCGGCGCCGCATCCTCAATGTCAGCTTTGGCAACCCCCTGCTTCAGCCGCCCGACGAGATCCGCTGGTACACCGTCGGTGTGCAGGTCCGGACCGACGAGGACAGCGGGCGGCTCACCGTGTCCGTCTCCGACGCGGGCAAGCGGTTCTGGAGCGCCCGCGCGGAGTCCCGCTTTCAGGAGTACTTCGCCCGGATCGGCGACAAACAGCCGGACAGCAGCCTGGTGCAGGCGCTGCGCGGCAGGGCGAGCCGGGTGCTGCTGGAGCCCGAGGGGGTCCCGCAGCTGCTGAACCGGCTGGCCGCCCAGGTGGAGAAGCTGCCGACGAGCGAGGCCGCACAGACGGCGCAGGCCCAGAAGAAGCTGGAGGAACTCGGGCGCCGCATCCAGCAGCGGCTGCGGGCACTGCTCCAGGCGCGGGCGGGCCTGGAGCCGATCGAGAGCGTCCAGGGGCACGAGTGGGCGCTCAAGTACTTGCTGGAGAGGGCGCAGCGGCAGATCGTCATCGTCTCGCCCGCGATCCGATACTCCACCCTGAGCGGACTGCTGCCCGATCTGCGCGCCGCGCTGCGGCGCAAGGTCCGTGTCGTCGTGTCGTCGGGCCGCACGATCAGCGACACGCCAGCCCCGGAGGTGCGCACCGCGCTGAATGAGCTGGCCGCCAAGTACCCGGGCCGGGTCCTGCTGTCCTCCGCGAGCGCGCGCACCGCGGGGTGCGTCGTGGTCCAGGACAACGTGCGCGCCTACGTCAGCGCGCACAGCCCGCTCGACCTGGTGAGCGGTTTCGCCGGCGAGCTGACGGGGCTGCTGGTCGAGCCGTCGAAGTACGGTCCCGCACTGCCCGGCTGCGTCACCGAACTGCTGTTGTGGGTCCGCCGGTCCGGGTTCGCCGGGCAGAACCGGCTGAAGATTCTCACCCAGGAGTCCGAGTTCCCCGAGGCCGAGGCCGGCCCCGCCGAGCCGTTCGGCGCCGAGAACACGGAGACCCCGCTGCCGCCGGGCCCCGCCGACGGCACCCCGGAGATGCTGCGGATCTGGGCGGCGAGCTGGCGCGAGTACCAGGCCGCGCTCCGTGACACCGTGCGGCAGGCCACGGACGAGGCGCCGAGCGTGGAACTGGTGGAGGACGGCTCCCACCAGGACTACCTCTGGCAGGCGCTGCACGGTGCCACCACCCGGCTGGTCCTCGCCGACGACCGCATCAGCCCTCGCGCTGCCACCGAACGCGTCGCGCGGGCCATGCGGGAACGCGCCGAGAGCGGCGTCGCCGTTCACCTGGTGCAGCCCTCGGCGGGCAGGGACACCGAGGTGCAGTCGTTCACCGGCGTCGTCGAGTCGACACCGGGCATCACTGTGCACCGGCGTCGCACGGGCATCCGGGCGGTGGTCTGCGACGACACCCTCCAGCTCGGCAGCTTCGCCCCGCTGGGCCGTAACTCCGTTCGCGCCGAGGGGCCCAGCACCGCCAGCCAGGTCGGGGTGCGGGTTTACGGCGCCGGGTTCGTGGCCGACGTGCTGTCCCGGCTGGGTGTCGCGCAGGAACCGGAGCACGAACCGGCGCGGCGGGAGACCGGGGCGCCCGTCTCGCGGGTGACCGACGGCGCGATCGCCGCCTACGCCGCTCTGGAGAAGGCGCGTGCGGCCCATGCCGAGGGTCGCTACGGCGAGGTGATGACGGAACTCCTGGGCGATCTCGACGACCCCTGGCGGGTCCTGGAGGTGTGGGAGGAGCGCGAGGTTCCGGTCGCCGATCTGCGCCGGGGCGCCGCCATGCTCCTGCGGTCCGCCGACCGGGTGCCGGCCGTGCACCGCCTTCGTTGGGCCCGCTGGCTGGTCAGGGACGCCTGGAGACGGTACGCCTTCTTCGAGGCCGCGCTGATCGGGCGGATGCTGCCGAACGACGGGGAGCCGCTCACGGTGGCGGTGTGCACGGCGGCGCTGCCGCTGGAGTTCGGCCCGGTGGGCGGCGCTCTGGAGGTCGCCGCCCTGGAGGTCGAGGACCCCCGGGACCAGAGCGCGGCGGCCGTCGGCGGGCTCGCCGAAACGCTGCTGTGGGGCGGCCCCGCCGGCGGCCAGGTGGTCGGGCTGCTCCAGGAGGCGCTGCCGCCGCGGTGGCGCGAACTCGCCGCTTTCGTCGGCGAACTGGGGCCGCTCGACGGCGGCCTGCCGCTGGACGCGTTCAGCGCGCAGCTCGCCACGACCATGACGGCCGCGGAGGTGGAGGAGCGCTGGGCCGAGCTGGCCCGCAGGATCGACGAGATTCGGCGGCGCCGCCAGCGTTTCAACTTCGACTCGGGCCAGGCATGGCACGACGGGATGTTCGCGGCGGACGGCTTCCTCACCCTCATCGAGGCGGCCGCCACGGATCCCGCGCTGCGCCCCGCGCTCGGCTCCGGCCTGCCCTCCGAGGTCCGCCGCCATGTCGACCGGCTGGTCGCGGCCGCCGGGCAGGAGCGCATCCAGTGGGGCAGGCAGACGTCCTACCTCAACCGCATCGAGGCGCTGGTGCTGGAGGCGCGCAGCCTGTCCGCCGCCGCGAGCCGCGCCGACGCCGGGACCGCGGTCCCGGTCGCCTTCCGCGGCTTCGCCGTGCGGACGGCCGGGGCATGGGACGGGCTGTTCAGCGAGGCGGACGTCCTTCAACCGCCGTATCGCCACCCCGCGCTGGCCCTGCTCCAGCGCCTGGAGCCGGTGGCCACGTGGGCAAGGGTGCACGCATGACCGACGACCCCCTGATCGACCTGCTGAGCCAGTGGCCGGGGCGGTTCCGCTTCGGCCGGCTGGCGGTAGCGCTGCGCTCCCCGGAACGGCTGGACGAGGACGTCCTCGTCGACGCGGTGCTGCGCGGCATCGCCGAGGACGAGGACGAGCAGTCGGTCTTCGGCAGCCTGCTGCGGGAAGGCGAGCTGGAGGCCGCCGAGTATCTGCTGGAACACGGCCCGTTGCCGGACCGGGCCGGCCTGTCCAGCCGGCTCCAGGCCCTCGCCGACCGCCGTCAGGAGCTGCGCGACGAACTCAGGGACCGCCGCGACGCACTGCGGAAGCGGGCAGGCGACGCCGACCTGACCCTGCCCGAGCTGGACATGGCGGAACTGGAGCGCAGCTGCGCCGTGTCCTGGACTCGGACGCTGCGGCTGCTGGGGATCGCCGAGACGGCACTCGAGAAGGGGCTGGCGGCGGGCCGGGAGGCGCTGCGGGTCCGGCTCGCGGAGCGGGAGGAGCAGGGGGCCACCGACCCCGCGTGGGCGGAGTCGAGCCGTGCGCTCATCGACGCGGGGCTGCTGCGGGTCGCGGCCCGGCAGATCGACGACGGGACGCGCAGCACCGGCCCGGAACAGGTGCCCGCGCTGCCCGCCTGGAACCCTGAGCTGTCGCCGGCACAGCTCCTCGAATGGCACCTCGACCCCATCCAGCGCCAGCGGCAGGTGCGCTACGCCCATTGGGCGCCGGACGACGACTCCGCCCGGGAACTGCTGGAGGCGTACGCCTCCCTGGACGACGGCGGCTTCGTCGCGGCACAGCGCTTCGCCGCGGCGTTCAACGCCTACCTGCACGCCGACGACCTCGACCAGGTCAGGACCGAGGAGATCACCGGCGGCTACCTCGCCACTGTGGCAAGGGCGTTCGCCGATCCCGAGATCGAACGGTTCTGGCCCGTGGGCAACCTGGACCTGTTCATCGGCGGCCCCGAGACCAGGGAGCCGGAGGGCCTGGACGCGATGCCGCCGTATGTCGCCGTGGGCGCCGCCCTGGCCGCACCGGCGGACCGCAGCCCGTGTGCGGTGCTGGTGCTGCGGGACCTGCTCCAGCTCGCCACCCTGCATACGGGCCGGTCCACGGCACTTGCGCGCCTGCTGGGACGGCAGTGGCCGCTGGCGACCTTCGTCGGCCGTACCCCTGGCGCACTCGACGAGCGGCTGGGCCCGGACGAGGCCACGCGGTGGTCGACGCTTCGCTGGATCCTGGACCTGACCGGGCTCGGCGGCATCGTCGTCGCGGATGCGCTCGCCTTCGCGACCGGCTGGGATCCCGAGCTGCTCCACCTGTTCCTCCAGGCTCTGGCCGAGCGGCAGGGCCGTGCCGGCGGGGGCGAACGGTGGCTGTCCCGGTGGCGGGAGGAGCGGCAGTTCAGGGCCGCGGTCGAGGACACGGTGCTGCGGCCGCTCGGCCCGTCACGCGTCGCGCGCATCGCGTTCTGGGCCGCGCTCACCGCGGCACCGGCCGGCGAGGGGGTCACGGCGGACGAACTGCTGGCGGTGGCGCAGCTCACGGCCGACCTGGTGCCCGACGCCGACGTCCTCACCGCGGCCATGGCCGGGCTCGGCCGTCTCCGGCTGACCGAGCAGGCCTCCGCGGAGCGCGTCCGGCTGCGCCGGTGCGGGGTGCTCACCTTCCTGGGCGAGCGGGCGGAGCAGCGGCTGGAGACGGCCCTGCGGGACTGGGCGGCGGACTCGGAGGCGGCCGCGTCCGAGGACCACGGTCATGCCGTACGCCTCTGGGAGGCCCGACGGCACGGCCTCAGCTCCGACTACGAGGAGTACCTGGCCGTCCTGGAGGGCGGCACCCCGGCCGCCGACCTCGACGCCCGGCTGGAGCGGCTGGCGCGGCAGACCGCCGAGTTCTCCGCGGACGAGCGGGGAGTGGCCGGGACCACCGATCTGGTGCCCATGCTGCGCGAGACGATCGGCCGGTGGCAGCAGGCGTTCCCCGGCGTGCAGGTGGAGACCGGCGGACCGGACGCCGCCGTGGCGCGGATCAGCGCCCGCGCCGCCCAAGCGCTCTTCTACGAGCTGCTGGCCAACGCCGGTGAGGAACTGGCCGGTTCGGAGACGGGGCGGGTCTCCGTGCGTGTCGAACCGGCTGGCGACGAGTGGCTCGTCGACATCCGCGACAACGGAGCCGGGATCACCTACCCGCCGGGACGGGAGGACCTGGTCTTCCGGGCGGGCCGCTCCACCAAGGGCGAGGGCCGGGGCGACGGTCTGCACCGTGCCCGTGACATCGCCGAAGCCGCCGACGGCGCGCTTCTGCTGGTCTCCCGCTCGGACGGCCACCCCATTTTCAAGGGCGCTCATTTCCGACTCATCCTGGCGAAGGACTGACGATTTGGCCCACAGATGTGTAATGCGTCGCCCGGCAGACGGGGAATTGACGACAGGACCTAGCTAGTGCGGTCCGGGGCGTTCGCGACGAAGTCACGCTCGATCAGGTCCAAAGCCCGTTCGGCTGCCCGGTCCTGAACGGTGGCGACCACCCGCTTTCCGCGGACGACCCCGGTGAGACCGAGTTCCCGCATCAGCCGCTCGACCGTGCGGCGTGCGACCTGGTGGCCTTGCCGACGCAGTCGGTGCCAGATCCCGCGGGCACCATAGACGCGACAGTCGGCATCGAAGACCTCCTGAGCCAGGGGCTTCAGCTCTTCGCGGCGTCGTAGGCGGAGGAGGGCAACGCTGACGCCATGCTCGGTGAGCACGGTGCAGATCGGCTCGACACCGCCGAAGCGGTCGCGGTGCTCGTCGATGAACGTCACGAGCGCGGAGGTGGCCGGCCGAGCTCGGCCGCGAAGAAGGCCGAGGCCGCCTTGAGGATCTCGTTCGCCCGCCGGAGCTCGGCGACCATGCGCACCGCATGACGCCGCAGCGCGGCGGGATGAGGGGAGGGACGTGCCGTAACTCGTCCTCTCAAAGAATCGAGTCTCCACTGGACCCGGAACGGTTCACGCAGCCTGATCCAGCCCAACTGATCCACAGGTCTTGACGATTACTCGGCTCACACGCCTGGTTGCGCCCTGGGGCCGGTCTGGGCGGGGAGGTCCTGGAGGAGCACGGCGATGGCCTGGTTGAGGTGGTGGCGTAGCTGGTCGCCGGGGACGTCTTGGTAGTGGTCGGAGAGGAACGTGAGCGGGCCGAGCACGGCGCCGAGGACGCAGCCGAGACGGACCCGGACGGCGGGATCGACACCGGGGTCGGCGAGGAGCCCGGCGAGGGGGGCACCCTCGTTCTGGAGGCTGGGTCCGATGGCCGGGTCGTCGGCGAAGAGCGCACGGTAGGTGTCCTCGTCGCGTTCGAGGGCGTAGAGCAGCTGACGTTGGCCGAGGGCGATGTCGATGACCCGCGGGAGGGCCCGCTGCCATGCGGCGGGGTCGGTGCCGGCCACGAGCAGGCGGTCGACCATGCCCTCCTGGGCCTCGAGGGCCCGGCCGACGACAACGCGGGCGATGTCGTCCTTGGTGTGGAAGTGGTGGTAAACGGCGGCCTTGGTGATCCCGAGGGCCTCGGCGATGTGGCGCAGCGAGGTGCCCCCGTAGCCCTGGCGGGCGAAGAGGTCGATGGCGGCCTCGACGACCCGCTCCCGCGTCGAAGCCGGGGTCGCCGCCGCTTTGGTCGAAGTCACGGTCACAGTATGTCACCATCTTCTTCTTGCCTAGTCGATCGGCTAGTGCTAGCTTGCCGAACGGCTAGCAAATGCTTGTCGATCGGATTGCGCGTCGAATCGTAGCGAGAGGGAGCCGCTGTAGTGAGCACAGATGGGCCGATCATCGAAGCCAGGGGACTGGTCAAGCGATTCGGGTCGACCGTCGCCCTCGACGGGCTGGACCTGGTGGTGCCGACGGGCAGCGTGTACGGGCTTCTCGGCCCGAACGGTGCGGGCAAGACGACCGCGGTGCGGGTGCTGGCCACGCTGGTCCGCCCCGACGCCGGCCAGGTGCGCATCGCCGGCCACGACGCTCTGGCCCAGCCGGAACGGGTTCGGGAGGTGATCGGCCTGACCGGCCAGTACGCCTCGATCGACGGGTTCCAGAGCGGGCGCGCCAACCTGGTCATGCTCGGCCGGCTCAGCGGCCTCTCCCACCGCCAGGCCAAGACCCGAGCCGCCGACCTGCTCCACCGCTTCGATCTGGACGACGCGGCCGATCGGGCCGCGGGCAACTACTCGGGCGGAATGCGACGGCGCCTCGACCTGGCCGCCAGCCTGGTCACCACCCCACGGGTACTGTTCCTCGACGAACCCACCACTGGTCTCGACCCCGCCAGCCGCCTCGGACTGTGGGAGACGGTGACCGATGTCGTCGCCCAGGGGACGACCGTGCTGCTCACCACCCAATACCTCGAAGAGGCCGACCATCTGGCCCACAAGATCGCGGTGATCGACCACGGCCGGGTCGTCGCCGAGGGCACGCCGAGCGAGCTCAAAACGGCGGTCGGAGCCACCGAACTGGTGGTCACCATCGCCACCGACAGCGACCTGTCCGCCGCCGCCGACCTGCTCAAGGCGACCGGGTTCGCCACCCGCCCCATCCAGGTCGACACCGACGGCCGCCGGCTCCGGCTGCTGGCCGGCGAGCGGGCACACATCGCCAGCGACCTGATCAGCGCATTGTCAGGGGCGGGCATCCACGTCGACCTGCTCAGCGCACAACAGCCCAGCCTCGACCAGGTCTTCTTGATCCTCACCGGCCACGCCGCCACCACCGGACCCGCAACCGGCACCGCCACTCCGCCGGCTTCCCGAAAGGCGTCGGCATGACCTCCGCCCCGACCCTCTCCGTCCCGTCTCCGGTCCTGGGCGAACCCCGCCGGCGCAGCGGAACCCGCCGCCTGCTGGTCGACACCGCCGTCATCGCCCGGCGCAACATCTCCAAGACGCTGCGCGAACCCGAGTCCCTGCTCGACGTGACGGTCATGCCCATCATGTTCATCCTGCTCTTCGGCTATGTGATCGGCCCCGCCATCAGCCTCGCCACCGGGAGCGCTCACACCACGACCGACCAGTTCCACTCCTACCTCATCCCCGGCATGCTCGGCTTCACCATGGTCAACGCCGCCGGCGGCAGCGCGGTGGCCATCGCCGCCGACATGGGCGAAGGCATCATCGACCGGTTCCGGTCCCTGCCCATGTCGCGCGCCGGGGTCCTGCTCGGCCGCAGCATCGCCGACCTCGCCACCTCGGCCCTGGCCATCGCCGTGGTCGCCGTCACCGGCGTGATCATCGGGTGGCGTCCTCACCACGGCGTTGGAGACACCATCGCCGCCTTCGCCCTCGTGCTCCTCTTCGCCTACGCCATCGACTGGCTCATGCTCTGCCTCGGCCTGGTCATCCGCAACGTCGAAGGCGCGGATCAGACCCGCCTCCTGCTGCTGTTCCTCCTCGGCATGGTCTCCACCGCCCTCATCCCGGTGAACCACCTGGCCGGCTGGCTCCAAGCCTTCGCCTACTGGAACCCCGTCAGCGTCCTTGCCGCCGCCAGCCGCCACCTCTTCGGCAACCCCGACCCCGCCGCCACGTCCAGCGCCTGGACCATGCAGCACCCCGTCGCGGCCAGCCTCATCTGGTCCGTCGGCATCACCGCCGTCTTCGCCGCCGCCGCCGTCCACCTCTACCGCACCCGCGCCAGCCACTAGATGTCAATGATCGGAGTATCCATGGGCACATCCGCCACCAACCCCGGCACTCTCGGCGATCGGCTTGCCGGCCGGTTGTTCGTCCGATCCGCCGTCACCGAGGTAGAACCGGTCGCAGCCCGGATGCGCCGCATCCGTCTCAGCGACCCCCGCCTCGCTTCCCTGAGCTTCACCCCCGGCCAGCACCTCCGGGTCCTCGTCAGTGACCTGCTCTCCCTCCAGGCACTGCGAGAAGGGTTCCGGGACGCGCTGCGGACCTACTCGGTGTGGCACCACGACCCAGCCAACATGAGCATCGACCTGTGCGTCCTCGACCACGGTGACGGGCCCGGCGCCCGCTGGTCCCGTCAGGTCGCCGTCGGCGACGACGTGTACTTCAAAGGTCCCGAGGGCAAGTTCGTGCCCCGCCCGGCCGCCTACCACCTCTTCGTCGGCGAGGAAACGGCGCAAGTCGCCTTCGGCGGCATGCTCCGATCCCTCAACCCCGGCACGCCGGCCCACGGCGTCATCGAAGTCGACGACGAGGCCGACCGCCTTCCCCTGCCCCACACCGAACAGATCACCTGGCTGTCCCGTCACGGCGCCGGCGCCGAACGCTCCACCCCGCTCCTCCAGGCCCTCCGCTCCCTCCAACTCCCGGACGAACCGGGCCACGCCTACATCGCTGGCGAAGCCAAGACCTGCGCCGCTGCCCGTCGGCACCTGGTCCAAGACCGCGGCTGGCCGGCCCGGTCCACCATCTCGGTCAAAGCGTTCTGGACGCCAGGAAAACGAGGCCTCGAATAGAAGATCCGGATCAGGCTGGTGAGGCAGGGCCGGCGGGTCTCGGACATCTGGCCACGGTCATCGACCTGTTCTCCCGCCGCCTGCTCGGCCATGCGATGGGAACCCGCCGCGACGCCGGCCTGGTCGTCGCCATCGCGACCTGGATCACCGACTTCTACAACACGCGTCGGCTGCACGGCGTGTGCGGCTGGAAGAGCCCGATCGACTACGAACACGACCACTTAGCTTGACTCCGTCGGGGATCTTGGAGTTCCTTGGTGCGGCAGCGTGATCAACGGGCATGCTCGGATGGTTCCGCCGACCGAAGCAGTTGCCGAGGTGCCCCAAGTCCCTGCTCTGACCGCGCAGATCGCGCGGGCGAGCAACCCGGGCGGTACGACGGCGATATGGGTACGCGATCGCCTCGACGGGCTGTGGTGCGACGAGGACTTTGCCGACTGGTACCCGCGGGATGGGCGCCCGGGGCTCTCGCCTGCTCAACAGGCCACCGTCTGTGTGCTGCAGTTTCTGCTCGGCCTGTCGGACCGGCAGGCCGCTGAGGCGGTCCGCTGTCGCATCGACTTCAGGTACGCCATGGCGATGGAACTGGACGATCCCGGGTTCCACCACAGCGTGCTGGCCGGCTTCCGCGACCGTCTCGCCGAAGGCGACCGTGCTGACCGCCTCCTCGACCTCGCGCTGGCCCGCCTCAAGGAGGCCGGCCTGGTCCGCGAGCACACCACGCAGCGCACCGACTCCACCCACGTCCTGGCCGCGGTGCGCAACCCGACCCGCCTGGAGCTGGTCACCGAGGCGGTCCGCGCCGCACTCGAAGAAGTCGCCGGAATGTCCCCTCACCCGCTGGACGAACTGGCCGATGAGGAGTGGGGCCGCCGCTACGGCCGGCCGGTCCGCCTGGGCAAGAACCCCACCAAGCCCACGACCAGGATCCTGGCCACCGGCAACGATGCCGTCCGGCTACTGGAACACCTCTACCGGCACGGAACGGGCCGCACGTGGGGCCCTCGCGTCCAGGCAGGCCGGCTGCGCTGGCGCACCGCCGGGAAGGAAGGCGGAGCCGGGCTGCCGCCCTCGTCCCGGGCAGCCGTCTCGCCCTACGACACCTCGGCCCGCTACGCACGGCACGGCCACATCCCCCACCTGGAACAAGCCGCCCGCGAACACCAGGTCACCGTCTCCGGACCACTGCGGAGCAACCCCACCCGCCAACACCGGCAGAACGAGGGCTTCGCCCGGGACGACTTCCACATCGACTACGACCGTCAGCAGGTCACGTGCCCCCAGGGGCAGGTCAGTGCGGGCTGGCACGGCCCCTACCCGACCTCCTCGCCCACCGCGGCCCCGCTGATCATGGCCCGGTGAGTTCACCCACGGACACGGCACGCGGCGCTGCCGCTACCTGCCACCGACCGAAGAAGCACCCACGTCCCGCCGACCGACTGCCTTCCAGCACTACCTTGACCAGCGCGAGATACCCCGGCCGAAGTCCTGGCGAACCCTGGGAACCTGACCGGCATCTCCAAGATCCCCGACAGAGTCAAGCTCAGGGCACGCGGCCGCCAAATTGGTCTAGACAGCAAGCAAGGTCCAGGTCAATGACCTGGGCCTTCATCATGGAGCGGGTGACGAGAGTCGAACTCGCGCTCTCAGCTTGGGAAGCGACGGCGCTTGGGTGATGGCCTTCACGCTGACCTGCGGATACGCGCTCAACAATGATGGTGTGCGTCGTCGGTACGTGCTCCTGTTGACCGTAGTTGTCCGCTCCGAAGGGCACTCCGGGACTCTGCTCACCTCAGGGAGCCTCGGTTGCGTTTGCTCATGGTCCGCAGGAGTCTGCTGGGCGTACCGCTACAGGCTGAGCAGCCCCTCCGTCTGCCCTGCGACCGGTTCAGATCTGGCCGAGATCGATCTCCGCTGCGAAGGGGGCGGTGATCTTCAGGGTGCCGGCGAACACGTCCCCTTCGCGGTACACCCTCGTCGCGGGATCGAGCAGGTACGTATACACCAGCGGTGTGCCCGTCGCGGCCTGCTCGATCCGCCAGTAGAAGCCGATCCCGGCCTTGGCGTACTGGTCCACCTTCACGATCCGGTCGGTGGTCTCCGAGCCCGGCGACACCACCTCGGCCACGAGCAGTACGTGCTCCGGACGGGTGGGCGTGATGTCGATCGTGTCCGCACGGTAGACGATGACGTCGGGGCGGCGATTGGTCAGCGGGACGTCCTGAAGTCGAACGTCGAAATCCGTGTCGGCGTTCCAGTCGGGGCCGGCTGCGGCGTCCAGGGCGTTCGCCAGGAGCCGGGCCAGCCGATTGTGACGCTTGGAGGCGCTAGGGCTCACGACGACCATTCCGTCCACGATCTCGATGCCGGCGCACTGCTCCTCGGACCACGACTCGTACTCCGCGGCCGTGATCTGCTGGTGCATCCACGCCGGGGCCACCATCTCGGCAGTCATGACACGCCTCCCGGACACTGTGCGGCGGGCCCGATCCCGCTGCGCTCAGCGTACCGACTCCCACGCGCCGCCACCGTCCGGAAAGCGAGAGCTGCGGCGACCGGCGGACCGCCCGCCGAGCCTTCTGGCACAGATCTGGCACGCGACGACTGACAACCGTAGACAGCAAACAGGCCCGGGTCGATGACCTGGGCCTTCGTCATGGAGCGGGTGACGAGAATCGAACTCGCGCTCTCAGCTTGGGAAGCGACGGCGCTTGCGTGGCCGAATGGCTTCTGATCTGGGCATATATTTCCTGGCGTGGCGCCCGGCGGTGCAGGATCGCACCGCTGTTGACCGTGGTTGACCGGTCTTACGGGCACGCTAAGGGCACGCCGTCCGATCGGAGTCGCCGCGCTGTCTGTCCTGGCGGGAGGGCGGACCAGTCACCCGCCCCGCTGCCCGTGCAAGCCCGCGTTATAGAGCCAGGGGCTTGGACAGCAGTACAGACTCCTGGTCCAAGCCCTCCAGTACCAGGTGGGGAATTGCCGTCAGCGCGGTCCAGCGCGAGATCGCGACGACGCGCGGTATCCGGGTGTGCGGTGATCAGTACACGTCGCGGACGTAGCGTTTGTCCGAGGCCAGGCGCCTGACGTACGCGGCGGCTTCGTCGGTGTTCATGCTGCCGTGGGTGGCGGCGATGTCCTTGAGGGCTTGGTCGACGTCTTTGGCCATGCGGCCTGCGTCGCCGCAGACGTAGAAGTGGGCGCCGTCCTGGAGCCACTGCCACAGGCGGGGGCCGTGTTCACGCATCCGGTCCTGGACGTAGATCTTGTTGCGCTGGTCGCGGGAGAAGGCGAGGTCGAGGCGGTCGAGGTGGCCGGATGCCTGGTATGCCTCCAGGTCCTGGCGGTAGTAGAAGTCGGTGGACTGGCGTTGTTCGCCGAAGAAGAGCCAGTTGGGGCCGGTGTGGCCGCGGGCTTGGCGGTCTTCGAGGAAGCCGACGAAGGGGGCCACGCCGGTCCCGGGGCCGACCATGATCATGGGGGTGGCGGGGTCGGCGGGTGGGCGGAAGTGTGGCGAGCGCTGGACGAAGACCTGGACCGGGCCGTCGTCGGAGTGGTCGGCGAGGTAGGTGGAGCACACGCCCTTGCGGTCGCGACCCAGTTCGTTGGTGTAGCGGACGACGGAGACGGTGAGGCGGACTTCGTCGGGGTGGGCGAGCGGGCTGGAGGAGATGGAGTACAGGCGGGGCTGGAGACGCTTGAGGACTCCGGTCCACTCCGACGCCGAGGCGCGGACGGGGAATTCGGCGATGACGTCGGCGGCCTGGCGGCCCCAGCTCCACTTCGCGAGGGCGTCCTTGTTGTCCGTGCGCAGGAGGCGCTTAAGGTCGTGGCTGCCGGTGCGGTCCGCGGTGAACTTGAGCAGATCGGTGCTGATGCGGGCGATGTCGAGCCGGGTGCGCAGGGCTTCTTCGAGGGGCAGGGGCGCGCCGTCGCCGAGGTCGGTGGGCTCGTCGGGGTCGAGTCCGGTGAGGGCGAGCCATTCGGCGACGAGCGGGGCGCCGTTGGCCGGCCAGATGCCGAGGGCGTCACCGGCGTCGTAGGCGAGTTCGCCGTCGCGGGTGTCGAAGGCGAACTGTCGGACCTCCTTCTGGGAGCCGGGCAGGCTCAGCAGCCTGTTGCCGACGAGGAGGGTGGCGAACGGTGATGCCTTCGTGAAGCCCGCCGGTGTGGGAGCCGGGAGTGGGGCGGTGACGGCAGGGGTGGGGGCGACGGCGTTTTCGGGGGCCGCGGTCTCGGCCGCACCCGCCGGCGCAGGTTGCCGGTCGTCGGCTGTGGCCAGGGCGGTGACGATCTGGTTGAGCCACCGCTCGGTGGTTTCCTCGAAGTCGGGTTCGCAGTCGGTGCGGGGGACGAGGCGGGTGGCGCCGAGGGCGCTGAAGCGTTCGTCGAGGCGGCGGCCGTGGCCGCAGAAGTCGTCGTAGTTGGAGTCGCCGAACGCGAGGACCGCGTACCGAATTCCCTCCGGCAGCGCAGCGCCCGGGGCAGACAGTGTCTGCCAGAAGTCGGCTCCGTTGTCGGGGGCGTCGCCGTCGCCGAAGGTGCTGGTGACGAGGAGTACGTCGGCGTCGGAGGTCAGCTGTGCCGGGGACGCGTCCGCCATGGACAGCAGTTCGGGGGTGCGGCCTGCCGCGTGGGTGAGGTGGGCGACCGCGTCGGCGGCGAACTGCTCGGCGTTGCCGGTCTGGGAGGCCCACAGGATGACCAGGCGGCGGGTCGGTACGGCCGGGCCGGCCGGGGCGCCGGCCTGCGCGGGCACGAGGGCGGGCGCGTTGGCGGTGGGTGCGGCGGTGCGGGAGAACATGCCGGCGAGGACGCCGTCGACCCACAGGGCGCGCCCCGGGTCGAAGGGCGCGCCCGGAGGCAGGACGGGGACGCGTCCGTCGGACGGGGTCGCGGCGAGACCGGAGAGGAAGCCGGACAGGTAGCGGCGCTCCGGCTCGGCCAGCGGCGCGGTGGCGAGGTCGGTGATGCCGAACAGTGCGGCGAGCGCGTTGACGGGGGCTTCGGCGGAGGTTGCTCCGGCCAGTGCGGGCACGGCGGCGGGATTCACGGGTGCGGTCTGCGGCTGGGTGCTCGGGCGGGTCGCCGGTACGGGCGCGGCCGTCTTGGCGAGGGTGACGGCGCAGACCTTGAACTCGGGCTGGAAGGAGATCGGGTCGACGGCGTCGTTGGTGACGGCGTTGATGCTGAGGTATTCGCCGAACAGGTCGTTCCAGTGGAAGGGGGCGAAGCAGTCGCCCGGCCGGACCCGGTCGGTGACCACGACGGGCAGTACGGCCCGGCCGCGGCGGGAGGCGACCTCCAGGTGATCGCCCTCGACGATGCCCAGAGTCTTGGCGTCCTCGGGGTGGATTTCCACGAACGGGCCGGGGTTGAGCTTGTTGAGTTTGGCGACCTTGCCGGTCTTGGTCAGCGTGTGCCACTGGTGCTGTAGGCGGCCGGTGTTGAGGACGAACGGGTAGTCGTCGTCGGGGAGCTCGGCCGCCGGCAGGTGCGGGCGGCCGAAGAACTGGGCGCGTCCGCTCGCGGTCGGGAAAGCCAGGCGGGGGCGGGTACCGTCCTCAAGTTCCAGGAGGGTCTGGCTGACGCCGTCGTTGAGGTAGCGGATCGGGTTGCGGTCCGGGCCGTCGGCGGACGGTACCGGCCACTGGACGGGCGTGGTGCGCAGCCGCTCGTAGCTCACGCCGCGCAGGTCCCAGCCGGTCTTCGGGTTCCACGCCTGCTTGAGTTCCTCGAACACCTCCTCGGCGGAGGCGTAAGTGAACCCGTCCGCGAAGCCCATCGCGCAGGCCACCCGGGCGATCAGCTGCCAGTCGGGCAGCGCCTGTCCGGGCGGGTCGACGACGCCCTGTACGAGGGTGAGGTTCCGCTCGGAGTTGATCATGATGCCGTCGGACTCCGCCCACAGCGTGGCGGGCAGGACGACATCGGCGTACGCGTTGGACTCGGTCCCGGCGAACACGTCCTGGGTGATGACGAGTTCGGCTGCCTCCAGGCCGGCGATGACGGTCTTGCGGTTGGCGACCGAGGCGACCGGATTGGTGCAGATGATCCAGCACGCCTTGATGTCACCGGCGGCCAGCTGCTCGAACATCTCGACCGTACCGCGCCCGACCTCGGTGCGAAGGGAGCCGGTGGGGATGTTCCACAGGTTCTCGATGAAGGTGCGCTCGGCCTCGACGAGGACGGAGCGCTGGCCGGGCAGGCCGGGGCCCATGTAGCCCATCTCGCGTCCGCCCATGGCGTTGGGCTGGCCGGTGAGGGAGAAGGGGCCGGAGCCCGGTCGGCAGAGGGCGCCGGTGGCGAGGTGCAGGTTGACCAGGGCGTTGGTGTTCCAGGTGCCGTGGGTGGACTGGTTGAGGCCCATGGTCCAGCAGCTCATCCACTCGCCGGCCTCGCCGATCCACCGCGCGGCCTGGCGGATGTCCGCCTCGGGGATACCGGTGATCTCCGCGACCTTCTCGGGCGGGTAGTCCGTGAGGAAGGCGGGCATTGCCTCCCAGCCCTCGGTGAACTCGGCGATGAACGCCTCGTCGGTGTGGCCGTTCGCGACCAGCAGGTGCAGCAGGCCGTTGAGGAGGGCGAGGTCGGTGCCGGGCTTGATCTGGAGGAAGAGGTCGGCCTTGTCGGCGGTGGCGTTGCGGCGCGGGTCGACGACGATCAGTTTGGCGCCGGTCGACTTGATGCGGTCCATCATGCGCAGGAACAGGATCGGGTGGCAGTCGGCCATGTTGGCGCCGATGACGAAGAAGGCGTCCGCGTGGTCGAAGTCCTGGTAGGAGCCGGGCGGGCCGTCCGCGCCCAGCGACAGCTTGTAGCCGGTGCCCGCGGACGCCATGCACAGGCGGGAGTTGGACTCGATCTGGTTGGTGCGCACAAAGCCCTTGGCGAGCTTGTTCGCCAGGTACTGCGCCTCCAGGGACATCTGTCCGGAGACGTAGAAGGACAGGGCGTCGGGCCCGTGCTCGTCCAAAAGCGCCTTCAGCTTGCCCGCGACCGCCGTGATGGCTTCGTCCACGTCCGTCTCGGTCGGCTCGGCGCCCCGCTCGGCGCGTACGAGCGCTTTCCCGACTCGTCCGGGGGCGGCCATCATGTCCGCGCTCGTCGCCCCCTTGGTGCACAGGCGGCCGAAGTTGGTGGGATGCGCCTTGTCCCCGGAGGTTCTCGCCGCCCGGCGCCGGCCGTCGACAGGGTCCCGCGCGATGTCGAGCACGATCCCGCAGCCGACTCCGCAGTACGAACAGACCGTACGGACACTGTCCTTCTCCGAGCCTGCTGGCACCGAACCTCCACCGCGCCGCGTGCGTACCTTCCCGAGCCGGCCTGCCTCACCTGCGGCACGCGGCCCCACGATCAACACCGTAGGAAGACCGGGTTTCCACCCCGTCACGCTCTGGGAGCGTCCGGGATTACGCCTCACGCACACGCCCCGGCTCCCATGTGTGAGGCCGTGGATCACCTCGCAGGGGCAGCCTCTCGCACGAGGGCGCCTCACACCACGGGTCCGGCCTCCGTGTGCAGCCACCGCCCGTGGGAGCGCCACCTGCTGTGGCCACAGTCGATTTCGGCGGCATCGGCATGCTGCCGGCCGCGGCGCCGACGATCTACCACGCCTTCCCGGCCTGGGGGCAGGTCACCGGCGGCAGTGCCATCACCAGCGCCACGCTCGCCGCGTTCCCGCTGAACCTGTTCTTCAATGACACGCCCAGCCTGCCTGGACCGGTTCGGTGAGCAGTCCTTCGAGAGCGTCGGCCTCGATGAGGTGGACGCCGATGCCCGCCAGCTCCGTGAGCGCGGAGTCCGTGACCTGTGAGACCGCGTCCCGCACCAGCGCGACGCGGAAGTCCCGTTCCGACGCTTGGACGATGCTCGCCCGCGGGCAGTTCGGCAGGTTGCACCCCGCGAACACCAGCGTGTCGACCCCGAGTTCACGCAGCAGATCTTCCAGGCACGTGCGGTAGAACGCGCCCCAGCGCGGTTTGAATACCGCGTGGTCGTACGGCCCCAGCCGCTGCGGTCGGCCCGACAGGAGCAGCTCCGGATCCAGGGCGGGCGCCCCCTCGGGAACAATGCCGTCGGCCGGCTGACTGCCCGGCGAGCCCGGAGCGGCGATCCGCACCCCCGACTTCAGCAGCCGCCGCCGTACCAGGTCGGCGTTGCCTCCGCCCTCCTCGTACAGGCGCACGACGTGCACGACCGGCCTTCCTGCGGCGCGGAAGGCGGACACGGTCCGCCGCAGCGCGGGCAGGATCTCCGTGGTGCCCGGTACTCCGTAGGGGGCTTCGGAGAGGAAATCTTGCTGCACGTCGATCGTGATCAGGGCGGATGTCGCGAAGTGCGGTGCGGTGCAGGGGTCCTGGAGACCAGGCTCTGACGTCGTCATCTGCTGCTGTACCTGCCGTGTCCTCATGGCTGTCCGGGGGCAGGACGCGGGTGGGCCGCGGCGGGATCACCACCGGCTGCTACAGGCCCCGCCAGCGAGCGCGCGGGCATGATTGCCCCGGTTCCCGGCAGGCGTCCGAGGACACCACAGTAAGCGCTTCCAGAGTGGCGGCACGGCTTGATGACCAAGAGCGCGGGGCCGATGGCCGCAATCGGCAGAGTTGCGCTGTGCCCGCCTGAGCCGCCGGACACGCCTGCGCACGGTGGGCTGGATCGTGGTGCCAGGCATGGTGGGGCTACGGGTCGATGTCGCCGCGCCGGTCCTCGGCGAGGTATTCGATGCCGCAGGTAGGAAGCGTGCGACCGAGTCGGCTTGCGACGACCTCAACCCTCCAGCCGCCAGCGAGCCATCGTCGGTGAGGAAGACCTGGGTGTCACGGCCTGAGAAGTCCCGTGAGATCTGAACCTGCCCGTGTCGTTCCAGCTGCAGTGCCATGGTCTTGGCCTCGGCAACGGGCAGCCCTTCCGTCTCGACGTACGTCGAGACGTCAGCGGCCACTCCTGATTTGTCGGTGACATCAAGGAGCGTAATGAGCGCCACTGACAACGAGGCCTTCGTAGAGAGCGGGCAGCGATGAGGGGTGCTGGTGGGCCGAGAGGGTCGACACTGTGGGTGAAGATTTGTAGGCGACCCTTGTGAACTGCAATTTTGCGGACGCTGCTTCGCACACCGCTCGCCAGTTGGTAGTGCAGGTCACACTAGATGGGTCTCACAATTCGAGAAGGTCGGCGACCTGGATCGCTGGAGTGGCGCCCGGGTGACCCCGGAGGGGGTGCTGCACCTGCACTAGGGCACGCGAAGGGCACGCCGCCGGAATTGGACTAGACAACAAACAACCCCCAAGCCAATGACCTGGGGGTTCGAAATGGAGCGGGTGACGAGAATCGAACTCGCGCTCTCAGCTTGGGAAGCTGATGTTCTACCATTAAACTACACCCGCGTAAGCGTCACGGAGTTGGTTGGAACCGGCGTCCGGATGCTCGCTCACTCTACCTCATGCCAGGCTCCCGGTGTTCGCGCCGTGGGGCCCGGTCGTCGTTCCGGGGTGTTTTCGAGGGGGTGGGACGGGGCTGCGGGGGGTGGGAGTTGGGGCGTACGGTGGCGGTGCTGGAGAGGGGCCGGGCGGGGCGGAGTGCCGCCTGGAGAGTCGTTCCTTTCATCCCGTACTGTGGCTTTTGTCGTCGATGTCGTCAGGTAGACATGATCAGACGCGGCTCTTGGGGAAGGGACTTGAAGGACTTGATGGAGCGCACCGTCGTCCGCTGTGCCGATGGGCACGTGTTCAGCACCTCTTCGTTCCCGATGCAGCAGGCCGAGCGGCTCGGTCCCGGGCGGCTCGTCCGGTGTCCGAGGTGTGCGCGGCTGCGCAGCGTCGTGCCGGTGAGCTACCAGAAGCGGTAGCGGACGTAGCGGACGAAAGCAGCAGCGCGCGGCGCGTGGGGTGGCCGATTGCGGTCGCTTCGCGCGCCTTGCGTATCCTCGGGGCGTGCTTCTCTCAGACAAGGACATCCGGGCCGAGATCGACGCCGGGCGGGTACGGATCGACCCCTACGACGATTCGATGGTGCAGCCGTCCAGTGTTGACGTACGTCTCGACCGGTTCTTCCGGGTGTTCGAGAATCACCGGTATCCCCACATCGACCCGTCGGTCGAGCAGGTGGATCTGACCAGGCTGGTCGAGCCGGACGGGGACGAACCGTTCATCCTGCACCCCGGTGAGTTCGTGCTGGCCAGTACGTACGAGGTCATCTCGCTGCCCGACGACCTCGCCTCGCGGCTGGAGGGGAAGTCCTCGCTCGGCCGGCTCGGGCTGGTCACGCACTCCACCGCCGGGTTCATCGACCCGGGGTTCTCCGGGCACGTGACGCTGGAGCTGAGCAATCTCGCCACGCTGCCGATCAAGCTGTGGCCCGGCATGAAGATCGGGCAGCTGTGCATGTTCCGGCTCAGTTCGCCGGCCGAGTACCCGTACGGGAGTGAGCGGTACGGGTCGCGTTATCAAGGACAGCGGGGGCCGACCGCCTCCCGCTCCTTCCTCAATTTTCATCGGACCCAGGTGTGAGCGCGGACAAAGGTATGAGTGCGAAGGTATGAGTGACGTTCGGGAGAATCTCAGTTACGAGCAGTTCGGTGTCGCCGTCCGGGAGCTCGCGCAGGCCGTGGCGGACGACGGGTTCGAGCCGGACGTCGTGCTGTCCATCGCCCGGGGCGGGGTGTTCGTGGCGGGCGGGCTGGCGTACGCGCTCGACTGCAAGAACATCCATCTGGTGAATGTGGAGTTCTACACGGGGGTGGGGACGACACTGGAGATGCCGGTCATGCTGGCGCCGGTCCCCAACGCGATCGACTTCTCCGACAAGAAGGTGCTGATCGCCGACGACGTGGCCGACACCGGCAAGACGTTGAAGCTGGTGCGCGACTTCTGCCTGGACACCGTCGCCGAGGTGCGCAGTGCGGTGATCTACGAGAAGACCCAGTCGCTGGTGAAGTGCGAGTACGTGTGGAAGCGGACCGATGAGTGGATCAATTTTCCCTGGAGCGTCTTGCCTCCAGTGCATGGGTCGGGGGAGGCGGCCAAGGCGAACAGGGAGGCGCTCTAGGGTGCTTGAGGGGCGGCACTGATTCGGGCGCACCCTTGGTTGTCAGTGCTGACCGATAGGCCTCTGCCGTGCGGTTCCGGTCCGTCCTGAGCTTCGGCCCTGAGAGCCGAGGGCCTTGCCAGAAGTGGTGAGTCGGACGATGGCGGGTAGCAGAACGGGCCCGGCCGTTGGGTAGTCGGCCGGATCCGCTTAGCGACTCCACGCGGTAGCCCGGACCCTGGCGGCAACCAGGGCCGGGCTCGGGCTCTTCGGGTGGAGCCAGCCTTCGAGGCTGAGCCCCTTCGCCGTGCGCAGCGGCTAGGCATGCACGTGTGCCTGCGTGCACAACCCGACTGGAGCTCCACGGCCTGGGCCGTTCCTGTCCGGGGAAGACCACGGCTTGGCGGTCCTCAGTTCGGTGATCACTGGCCTCGCCGCAGCCCACCGCTCACCCGGCTGCCATCCCGTCCGCTCGGCTCTGCCAGGGGCGACGGTGGACGGGAAGAAGCCCCCGCGCACGCCATCTGCCCTGACCCGTGCGCGCGTTCCACGGAGATCGACTCGTGTACACCGGCGATCTCCTCTTCGGCTGACTGCCGCAAGCGGTCCCCTGCCGGAGACGACTTGCAGTTGCGGGACATCTCTCAGGACGGGTCGTGGTGTTCGTGACCGTGAGCCTGCTCTTCGCCCATTGGCGAGGTGGGCCGGTCCCACGCCCGTCCCAACACCTCCTCGCAGTCCAGAGCCCTGACCCAGGCGTCGGCGTGCCCGGTGTCCCCGCCGTCCGGAAGCGGGCCCACGCCGAGCACACGCAGGCCGGCCCGCCACGCCGACTCGACCCCGGTGAGGGAGTCCTCGACGGCCAGTGCGGCTCCCGGGAGGACACCGCACAGGCGTGCCGCCGTGGCGTACACATCGGGCCACGGCTTGGGCCGTACCACGGTCTCCGCCGGCTCGCGGTCCGCCACCGGCTGCGGCCCGGCCGGCTCCCCGGGCGGCCCCGTGGGCACGACGACGTGGCGGAAGTGCCGCCGCAGTCCGGCGCGGCCGAGGCTCTCCTCGACCACCTCCAGCGGGCAGTTGCTGGCCACGGCCAGGGGCAGCCGCCCGGACAGCAGACGTACGAACTCGGAGGCGCCCGGCATCGTCAGAGGGTCGTCCGCCACAAGGGACAGGAAG
This sequence comes from Streptomyces sp. NPDC023723, assembly GCF_040639815.1. Taxonomy (NCBI): domain Bacteria; kingdom Bacillati; phylum Actinomycetota; class Actinomycetes; order Kitasatosporales; family Streptomycetaceae; genus Streptomyces; species Streptomyces sp. NPDC023723. Next base: position 12,541 of record NZ_JBFAAP010000003.1, on the reverse strand, counting down.
TGTCCGAGCAGCGCGGCGGCCAGGTCCGCGGCCAGGTCGGGCTTGTTCGTCTCCTCGGCCATCAGGCGGCCGCAGTCCATGTAGTGCACGCCTTTGGCGCGCTCGGCGAACCCTGGCGGCGGCAGCAGCCCGAACTCGCGGAAGGCGCGGCCACGCGCGTCCTGCCAATGGCGTTCCGTGTCCATCAGCGTGCCGTCGCAGTCGAAGACGACGGCCTCGGGTGACCAGTTCGAGAGGGCGTGAAGCGTCGGCGTCATGGTGGTCTCCTGTGGGGCAGAAGGGCGGTCGCGTGCGTAGTGAGACCGCGATGTGAGGTGATGCGGGCCTTCGATGACGGGCCCCCGGGGAAAGTGAGTGTTCTTCCGGCGGTTCCAGCGGGAAGACGGCTCGAATTCCATGTGGCCGGCCGCAAAGAGAAAACATTGCAACGACTACGATATTTGCGGCCGGGAAGGCGATGCAATCACCACTTCGAGTACTCGACCGGCAGGAGATCGCGGTGTAAGCGGCTGTCGAGAAACGTTTCGACTACGTGCCTGATGTGGCGTCAGGAAGGCTTTGCACGGGACGAGTTGCGACCAGTTCCTGCGACAAGGACGAAATTCTCAGCGGGTGGCGGTGTTTCGAACGGTCGGCCAGGTGCGGCACCCGCGAAGCCAATTTCCACTCTTGGGTGTTCAAAATCGAAAGAAATGCGCAATCATCGTGCGAGGCTGCCGGTTCATTGCCTCAGGCGTACGCGGGCGCACTACATTTGATCGTTCATGATGAGGCCGAGCTGAGGTGTACGGAATCTTGCAGGACCGGGCCAGAGCAACCCGCAGATCACTTCTGGAGGCAGCCGCCTGCCTCTTCGCCCAGCAGGGTTACGCGGGCACCAGCGTCAACGACATAAGCGCCCGCTCCGGACGGACCAGCGGGTCCATCTACTTCCACTACGCGAGCAAGGAAGGCATCGCGCTGGCTGTCGTCCACGACGGCTTCGCGACCTGGCCGAGCCTCGTCACGCGCTACGAAGACCAAAGCGTGCCGCCATTGGAGCGGCTCATCGCGCTGAGTCATGAGATCGCCCGGGCTCTCGCCGAGGACTCCCTGACGCGCGCGGGTGCCCGTCTGTGGGCAGAGCGTCACGCTATAAACGTGCAGCTCCCCGACCCCTTCGTGCTGTGGACGACCGCGGCCACCCGTCTGCTGGCCCAGGCCCATGCCGGCGGCCAGCTGGCCGCCGGTGTTCGCCCGGCCCCCACCGCCCGCACCCTGGTCCGGGCCTTTTTCGGATTCTGCACGCTCACGGAGGCGCTGGACGGCCCCCAGGCGGTCAATGGCCGCCTCTCCGACTGGTGGCAGTTGGTGCTGCCATCACTCCAAGGGGGCCCGCGATCCGGTCAGGCCCCGGCGCGGAGGGCAGTCCTCGTCCGTCCGTCCGGCACAAGCCCGTCGGAGCACAAGCCGCTGCGGAGATGAGCTGTCCGCAGCAACCGGCGTCCGCGATCGGACAGTTCCAACGACGGCGGCTTCCGACCCGGCGATCGCCGCGCACACGGCTTCGCACTCTTCGAGCCTGTTGACCGGCTCCCATTCTCCGGTGACAGGCTGGCCGTCTTCCCGTGCAGGATTCGCCGTGGCAGGTCCGGTAGCCGACCAGCCTGGGGTTGGTCAGGCCGTGCTCGACATGGTGGTGGGCCACGTGCTCGGTGCCCGCACGGGGATTGCCCAAGCCCTGTTCCTGCCACCTCGTAGGGATGGTGCGGATGCGGATGCCGGCCAGGATCTCCCGCTGTGCTTCGTGAATCGCCTCGGCCGCCTGCGGGTCGACCTTGATCTGGTCGTCTCTCCGCCATCCGCATGGTGCGGGTGCGCCGCTGTCCTTGCCCCTGCTGGGCCGACTCCAGGTGCTTCTGCTGGTAAGGGGAAGGGGCTCCCGTATCGCGGGAGCCCCTTCGCGTTCAGGTGGTGCGTGGGTCCGTCAGAACGTGCCCAGCTTCACGATCGACAGCAGGGCGACCAGCTGGATCGCGGACGCGCCCAGCGCCTTCGGCCAGGGCAGGTCGTGCGAGCGGCTGACCATCACGGTGAGCAGCGCGCCGGCCGCGACCCAGGTGATCCAGCCGAGGATCTGGACGAACGGCGCGTCGCCGCCCGCGAACATGGCGACGATCAGGCGCGGCGCGTCCGTCAGCGACATGATCAGCATGGAGAGGCCGACCGTGGGCTGCCACGCCCCGTCGCCGCCGAGCTGCCGGGCCAGGGTGTGCGTGACCACGCCGAGGACGAAGGCGGACAGGACCATCGCGACGGCCGTCACCAGGACGATCGGGATGGCGTTCGACAGCGTCGCGTTGATCGCGTCCTCGCGCGCGCCGTCGAAGCCGAACACCGCGATCAGGCCGTAGACGAAGGTCACGATCAGGGCGGGGCCCCACATCGTGTAGTCCCGCATCTGGAGGAACGTCTGGTTGGGGGCGGTGACGACGCCCTTCAGCAGGTCCTTCCAGTGCAGGCGGGGGCCGACCGGGCCGGGCGGCGGGGTGGCCGAACCGGCGCGGTAGGTGTCGCCCTGGGTGTACGGGTCCTCGCCGACCGAGAAGGCCTGGGTGTGGCCGGGGTTGTTGGCGGCGTACGGGTCGTGCGGCGCGGCGCCGGGCGGGCCGCCCCGCGGGTAGCCGGCGTCGTCGCCGAAGTATTCCGGCTCGCCGTGCCCGCCGTGCCCGCCGTGCCCGCCGGGCGCCTGGCCGCCGTAGCCGCCGCCGTTCGGCTGCGGCCACTGCCCGCCGCCGGCGCCGCCGGTGTACGGCGGCTGCGGTGGGTACGGCTGCGGCGCCGGGGGATAGCCGTACGGCTGTCCCTGCGGCGTCTGCTGCCCGTGCGGGGGGTGTTGCGGTCGCGTCTGAGGAGCGCCGTTGTCCCGGCCGCGTCCGATCCTGAATCCAGCCACGCTTCCGAACGTACCTGGTCCCGCTGAGTGACGTGCCGGGCCCGGGCTTCAGGGCCCGGCTTTGCGGCCGAGCTGTGACATCCCTTACGGGATCGGACCGTATCCCCTAGGGGGCGGCCCGTCGGCCGTCCGTCAGCCGCCCGTCAGTCCGCGAAGTTGGAACCGAAGTACGGCGTTCCCGTCGTCGAGACGCCGGAGGTGCTCGGCGAGATGGTGCGGGAGCCGGACGTGATGATCTTCGTGCCGTTGGACGGCAGGTAGGTCAGTGCGCCGTTGCCGGCGTTCTCGTCCGAGCCGACGACGAGGTCGGCGCGGCCGTCGCCGGTGACGTCGTCGAGCTTGAGGTCGACGCCGAAGAAGTCGTCGCTCTCGCTCGCGCCGGGGACGCCCGCGGTGTCCTGGGAGAAGGACTGGGTGCCGGAGGCGGTGTTCAGGCCCGCGGCGGTGCCGTAGAGGACGGTGACCGTGCCGGTGTTGACGGCGCTGCCGATGTTCTCGCCGGCCACGCCGATGGCCAGGTCCAGGAAGCCGTCGGCGTTGATGTCGCCGAGGTCGAGTTCGTAGCCGAAGAAGTCGTTGCCCTCGGCGGTGCCGGGGACGTTGCCGGTGTTCTGGGTGATGCCGGTGGCGGCACCGGGGCCGGCCGCCGCGCCGTACGTCACCCAGACCTTGCCGCCGTTGGCGGAGTCGGGGACCGTGGTGCCGTCCTCGGTCTTCGTGTTCCAGTAGGCGCCGCTGACGATGTCGCCGTAGCCGTCGGCGTCGATGTCGCCGATCGCGGTGATGACGCCGGGCTTGAGGGGCTGCGCGGCGGACGCCGTCAGGCCGGTCGCGGAGCCGGGGAGGTAGAAGTTGCGGTTCCAGCCGTACTCGGTGGCCGTCTCGTAGCCGTCGACGACGAGGTCGGTGCGGTGGTCGCCGTTGATGTCGCCGGTGGTGAGGTTGAGCGGGCCCATCGCCTCCGTGCTGAGGATCGGGGGCTTGACGGTGTACTTTCCGCCGGGCTTGCCGGTGCTGCTGATGCCGCCCTTGAGGACGTACACGGTGGCGTTGTCGCTGCCGACGGCCAGGTCGGCCTTGCCGTCGCCGTCGAAGTCGCCGGCCGCGAGGTTCTTGCCCCAGTAGTCGTGCGCGGAGGCGGCCGGGTCGGCGACGGCGGCGCCCTTGCCGGTGATGCCGGACTTCGAGCCCCACAGGATGGTGACGCTGCCGCCGTCCTTGTCGTTGCCGACGTCCTCGCCGGGGGAGCCGACGGCGACGTCGTCGTAGCCGTCGCCGTTGAAGTCGGCGTAGGCGCTCTCCGCGCCGAACATGTCGCCCGTCTCGGCGCCGCCGGGGGTGCCGGTGGTGTTCTGGCTGATGGTGTGGCGCTTGGCGGACGAGACGCCGGTGGCCGTGCCGTAGAGGACGACGAACTGGCCGGCGCCCTGCTTGCCGGCGACGTAGGAGCTGCTGGCGGAGAAGGCGACGTCGCCGCGGCCGTCGCCGTTGAAGTCGGCCCCCGGGACGACGGTGGCGTCGGCGGCGGTGGCCGTCACGGCGACGGCACTGAGCAGCCCGCCGGTCAGCGCGGCGGCGGTGGCGGTCGCGAGGGCGAGGCGCAGAGGTCTGTGCATACGGGGTCTCCTGCGGCATGCGAATGCCTGACGGCATCGCGTCGGTTGAGTGCCGGTTGCGGTGTGTTCGCCGGGAGTTGGGGGCGGGGTCACTGCACGTTCGGCGATCAGGAGACTGCTGGCGGGGAGTGAGGGTTGTACGCGTGTTCGGACCGGCCTTGGCGGGCCGGGCGGCTACGCCGGGTCGTCCGGGCGCCGGATGACGAAGGAGCCGAGGCCCACCTCGGCGCGGATGAGGCCCTCCGCCTTGAGGTGGCTCAGGGCCTTCTGCGCCGTCGAGGCGGCGATGCCGAACTCGGCGGACAGTTCGACGACCGAGGGGACGCGGGCGCCCACGGGGTACTGGCCGTCGGTGATGCGGTCCGCGGTCGCGGCGGCGACCTGACGCCAGATGGGCCAGGTGCGGTCGAGGTCGGGGCTCACTCGGTGGGTGTCCCGTCCGAGCGCCGGGCGACGAAGGACCCCAGGCCGGGTTCGGTGTAGGTCAGCCCTTCCTCACGCAGTGCGCGCAGTACCTTGTGGGCCGTCGCGTTGGCGATGCCGAACTCCGCGGTGAGCTGGACGACCGAGGGCACTCGTGTGCGTGGGGTGTAGGTGCCGTCCGCGATCCGGCCACGGATGATTTCCGCGACCTGGCGCCAGCGCGGGATGTCGGGGGCGAACTCCATCATGCCAGCCATCATGCGTATCCCTGTACATCCGTGCGATTCACGGAACCCCTAGCATGCCTGTAATGCCTCCGCTACGGTGAGGCACATGAAGCCCCCGCGACGGGTGGAGCCGTCCGGGGGCGTGGCCACCAACTGCCCACTCACACGGAGCTGATGACATGACCGACCATATCCGCCTGCTGCCCTGCTCCGCCGCAGCCGAAGGCGGCAAGCCGGCCTACCTCATCACCGACCGGCACGGCGGGACCGTCTCCCGGATCGCGGACGTCACCGAATCCGTCCAGTTGGAGATGGGGGAGCGGCTGCTCGTCCACGCGCGCGGGATGCTGCCCAGTGCTCCGGACGGGGAGCTGCGGTATCTCGCCGTGCGGCTGGCCGAGTCCCTTCAGGAGGTCCTCCGGGTCGCCGAAAGCCGAGGGGAACGGCTGAGCCCGCTCGACTGAGCGGGCTCAACAGCTGGCCGGAGGCGTTACTTCACCGGCTCCGGCTCCGGCGCGTTCTCGTTCTCCGCCTCGCCCGCCGGGTCCACCGGCGTCCGCACGGAGTCCAGCAGCAGCTGGGCGACGTCGACCACCTGGATCGACTCCTTCGCCTGGCCGTCGTTCTTCTTGCCGTTGACCGAGTCGGTCAGCATGACGAGGCAGAACGGGCAGGCCGTGGAGACGATGTCCGGGTTGACGGAGAGGGCCTCGTCGACGCGCTCGTTGTTGATGCGCTTGCCGATCCGCTCCTCCATCCACATCCGCGCACCACCGGCACCGCAGCAGAAGCCGCGCTCCTTGTGCCGGTGCATCTCCTCGTTGCGGACGCCCGGGACGGCCGCGATGATCTCGCGCGGCGGCGTGTAGATCTTGTTGTGCCGGCCCAGATAGCAGGGGTCGTGGTAAGTGATGATGCCCTCGACCGGCGTGACCGGGACCAGCTTGCCCTCGTCCACCAGGTGCTGGAGCAGCTGGGTGTGGTGGATGACCTCGTAGTCGCCGCCGAGCTGCGGGTACTCGTTGCCCAGGGTGTTGAGGCAGTGCGGGCAGGTCGCGACGATCTTCTTCGCCGACTTCGGCTTCGCGGACTCCGGTACGACCTTGCCCTCGTCGTCCATCTCCTCGCCGAAGGCCATGTTCAGCGCGGCGACGTTCTCCATGCCCAGTTCCTGGAACAGCGGCTCGTTGCCCAGCCGCCGCGCCGAGTCGCCGGTGCACTTCTCGTCGCCGCCCATGATGGCGAACTTGACGCCCGCCATGTGGAGGAGTTCCGCGAACGCCTTCGTGGTCTTCTTCGCGCGGTCTTCCAACGCGCCCGCGCAGCCGACCCAGTAGAGGTACTCGACCTCGGTGAGGTCCTCGATGTCCTTGCCGACCACCGGGACCTCGAAGTCGACCTCCTTGGTCCACTCCAGGCGCTGCTTCTTCGCCAGGCCCCAGGGGTTGCCCTTCTTCTCCAGGTTCTTGAGCATCGTGCCCGCCTCGGACGGGAACGACGACTCGATCATCACCTGGTAGCGGCGCATGTCGACGATGTGGTCGACGTGCTCGATGTCCACCGGGCACTGCTCGACGCAGGCGCCGCAGGTGGTGCAGGACCACAGGACGTCCGGGTCGATTACGCCGTTGTCGTCCAACGACCCCACCAGCGGGCGTTCGGCCTCCGCCAGGGCCGCCGCCGGCACGCCCGCCAGCTGCTCCTCGCTCGCCTTCTCCTCGCCCTCCATCGACTTGCCGCCGCCCGCCAGCAGGTACGGCGCCTTGGCGTGCGCGTGGTCGCGCAGGGACATGATCAGCAGCTTCGGGGAGAGCGGCTTGCCGGTGTTCCAGGCCGGGCACTGCGACTGGCAGCGGCCGCACTCGGTGCAGGTGGAGAAGTCGAGGAGGCCCTTCCAGGAGAACTGCTCGACCTGGGAGACACCGAAGACGTCGTCGTCGCCGGGGTCGGTGAAGTCGATCGGCTTGCCGCCCGACGTCATCGGCAGCAGGGCGCCCAGCGAGGTCCCGCCGTCCGCGTTCCGCTTGAAGAAGATGTTCGGGAAGGCCAGGAACCGGTGCCAGGCCACTCCCATGTCGGTCTTCAGGGCGACCGTGATCATCCAGATGAAGGAGGTCGCGATCTTCAGGCCGGCGAAGAAGTAGGTGAGGTTCTGGAGGCTGGCGAGGTCCAGGCCCTCCAGCCAGGACACCACCGGGTACGAGATGAAGAACGACGCCTCGTAGCCGTCCACGTGGTGCTGGGCGCCCTCCAGCGCGTGCAGCGTGAAGATGCAGACGCCGACGATCAGGATGACCGCCTCGACGAAGTACGCCTGGCCGAAGTTGGAGCCGGCGAAGCGGGACTTGCGGCCCGGCTTGCGCGGGTGGCTGAGCTGCCGGATGCCGATCAGGACGAGGATGCCGAGCACGGTCATCGTGCCGATGAACTCGACGAAGACGTTGTACGGCGCCCAGTCGCCCAGGATCGGCAGCAGCCAGTCGGCCTGGAAGAGCTGGCCGATGGCGTTGACGATCGTCAGCAGCAGGGAGAAGAAGCCCACCGCCACGAACCAGTGCGCGACGCCCACGACGCCCCAGCGGTTCATCCGGGTGTGGCCGAGGAACTCCCGGACCACCGTGAGGGTGCGCTGCCCGGGGGCGTCGGTCCGCGTGCCGGCCGGCACCGGCTGGCCCAGTCGCATGTAGGTGACGATCTGCAGGACGGCGCGGGCGAACAGCGCCACGCCGACCACGATCAGGACCAGCGACACGATGATCGCGGCGAGTTGCATTTCGGGGCTCCTCGGGCCTGCGAGGTTTCCAGGGGGGCGGTACAGCTGAGCGAGAGTTACTGAGCGGTAGCTTATGCGGTCTGTATGAGAGTACCCCCCATTCTCCGCCGCACTGTAGTCGGCCGTGTCGTGATCTGTGTCGCTGAGGGAACCCTGACCAACAGCGAGTCGTTGCGCGTAAGGAACGGATAAGAGTTGAGTCCACTCGACTCAGGTCTGTTGACCCGGCGGACTTCGTCGTGCACACTTGAGCCTGTTCCACTCAAGTCAGCTGGAGGAAATCACCATGGCACGTGCGGTCGGCATCGACCTGGGCACGACTAACTCCGTCGTCAGCGTTCTTGAAGGCGGCGAGCCCACCGTCATCACCAACGCAGAGGGCGCCAGGACCACGCCGTCCGTCGTCGCCTTCGCCAAGAACGGCGAAGTCCTCGTCGGCGAGGTGGCCAAGCGCCAGGCGGTCACGAACGTCGACAGGACCATCCGGTCGGTCAAGCGCCACATGGGCACCGACTGGAAGATCAACCTGGACGGCAAGGACTTCAACCCGCAGCAGATCAGCGCCTTCGTGCTGCAGAAGCTGAAGCGGGACGCCGAGGCGTACCTGGGCGAGAAGGTGACCGACGCGGTCATCACCGTCCCGGCGTACTTCAACGACTCGGAGCGGCAGGCGACCAAGGAGGCCGGCGAGATCGCGGGCCTGAACGTCCTGCGCATCGTCAACGAGCCGACCGCCGCCGCGCTGGCGTACGGCCTCGACAAGGACGACCAGACGATCCTGGTCTTCGACCTCGGTGGCGGCACCTTCGACGTGTCGCTGCTGGAGATCGGCGACGGCGTCGTCGAGGTGAAGGCCACCAACGGTGACAACCACCTCGGTGGTGACGACTGGGACCAGCGCGTCGTCGACTACCTGGTCAAGCAGTTCCAGTCCGGTCACGGCGTGGACCTGAGCAAGGACAAGATGGCGCTCCAGCGCCTGCGCGAGGCCGCCGAGAAGGCGAAGATCGAGCTGTCCTCGTCCACCGAGACCTCGATCAACCTGCCCTACATCACGGCCTCCGCCGAGGGCCCGCTGCACCTGGACGAGAAGCTCACCCGGGCCCAGTTCCAGCAGCTGACCGCGGACCTGCTGGAGCGCTGCAAGACGCCGTTCCACAACGTGATCAAGGACGCGGGCATCCAGCTCAGCGAGATCGACCACGTCGTTCTCGTCGGTGGCTCCACCCGGATGCCGGCCGTCGCCGAACTGGTCAGGGAACTGACCGGCGGCAAGGACGCCAACAAGGGCGTCAACCCGGACGAGGTCGTCGCCATCGGCGCCGCGCTCCAGGCCGGTGTGCTGAAGGGTGAGGTCAAGGACGTCCTGCTCCTTGACGTCACGCCGCTGTCCCTCGGTATCGAGACCAAGGGCGGCATCATGACCAAGCTGATCGAGCGGAACACGACGATCCCGACCAAGCGGTCCGAGATCTTCACCACCGCCGAGGACAACCAGCCGTCCGTGCAGATCCAGGTCTACCAGGGCGAGCGCGAGATCGCGGCGTACAACAAGAAGCTCGGGATGTTCGAGCTGACCGGGCTGCCGCCGGCGCCGCGCGGCGTCCCGCAGATCGAGGTCTCCTTCGACATCGACGCCAACGGCATCATGCACGTGACCGCGAAGGACCTGGGCACGGGCAAGGAGCAGAAGATGACCGTCACCGGCGGCTCCTCGCTGCCGAAGGACGAGGTCGACCGGATGCGCCAGGAGGCCGAGCAGTACGCGGAGGAGGACCACCGCCGCCGCGAGGCCGCCGAGACCCGCAACCAGGGCGAGCAGCTCGTCTACCAGACGGAGAAGTTCCTCAAGGACAACGAGGACAAGGTCCCCGGCGAGGTCAAGACCGAGGTGGAGGAGTCGCTCACCGAGCTGAAGGAGAAGCTCAAGGGCGAGGACACCGCCGAGATCCGCACCGCCACCGAGAAGGTCGCCGCCGTCTCGCAGAAGCTCGGCCAGGCCATGTACGCCGACGCCCAGGGCGCGCAGGCGGCCGGCGGCGAGGCCCCGGGCGCCGACGCCGGTGCCGGTCAGGCCAAGGCCGACGACGACGTCGTGGACGCCGAGATCGTCGACGACGAGCGCAAGGACGGTGCCGCGTGACGGAGGAGACCCCGGGTTTTGACGAGAAGCCCGACGTCCCCTCCGGCGCCACCTCCGAAGACGCCGAGCCGAAGGCCGCTCCCCCCTCCTCGGAGGAGGGGGCGGCCCCGGCCGGGGACGCGAGCCAGAACGCGGGCCTGGTGGCCCAGCTGGACCAGGTGCGCACCGCGCTGGGCGAGCGCACCGCGGACCTCCAGCGGCTCCAGGCCGAGTACCAGAACTACCGCCGCCGGGTCGAGCGGGACCGGGTCGCCGTGAAGGAGGTCGCCACCGCGAACCTCCTGACCGAGCTGCTCCCCGTCCTCGACGACATCGGCCGGGCCCGGGAACACGGCGAACTGGTCGGCGGTTTCAAGGGCGTCGGCGAGTCGCTGGAGGCGGTCGCGGCCAAGCTGGGTCTTCAGCAGTTCGGCAAGGAGGGCGAGCCCTTCGACCCGACCATCCACGAGGCCCTGATGCACAGTTACGCGCCGGACGTCACCGAGACGACCTGCGTGGCGATCCTCCAGCCCGGGTACCGGATCGGCGAGCGCACCATCCGCCCCGCGCGGGTGGCCGTCGCCGAGCCCCAGCCCGGGGCGCAGCCGGTCAAGCCGGCCGAGGAGAGCACCGAGCCGACGGCGGACTCCGCCGAGGACAAGGAGAGCGGTGGCCCGGACGAGGGCTGATCGTGCAGTGACGAGAGAGGAGGGACGTCGGGGATGAGCACCAAGGACTTCATCGAGAAGGACTACTACAAGGTCCTCGGCGTCCCCAAGGACGCCACCGACGCCGAGATCAAGAAGGCGTACCGGAAACTCGCCCGCGAGAACCACCCGGACGCCAACAAGGGAAACGTCAAAGCGGAGGAGCGCTTCAAGGAGATCTCCGAGGCGAACGACATCCTCGGCGACACCAAGAAGCGCAAGGAGTACGACGAGGCACGCGCGCTCTTCGGCAACGGGGGCTTCCGCCCCGGGCCGGGCGCGGCCGGCGGCGGCACCTTCAACTTCGACCTGGGCGACCTCTTCGGAGGCGGCGCGCAGGGCGGCGGACAGGGGGCCGGCGGTTTCGGCGGCGGCATCGGTGACGTCTTCGGGGGCCTGTTCAACCGGGGCACCGCGGGCGGCGGCACCCGGACCCAGCCCAGGCGCGGGCAGGACATCGAGTCCGAGGTCACGCTGAGCTTCACCGAGGCCATCGAGGGCGCGACCGTTCCGCTGCGGATGTCCTCGCAGGCGCCCTGCAAGGCGTGTTCGGGCACCGGCGACAAGAACGGCACGCCCCGGGTGTGCCCGACCTGCGTCGGCACCGGCCAGGTGTCCCGGGGCTCGGGCGGCGGGTTCTCGCTGACCGACCCCTGCCCGGACTGCAAGGGCCGCGGTCTGATCGCGGAGCACCCCTGCGACGTCTGCAAGGGCTCCGGACGCGCCAAGTCCTCCCGGACCATGCAGGTCCGCATCCCGGCCGGGGTCTCCGACGGGCAGCGCATCCGGCTGCGCGGCAAGGGCACGCCGGGCGAGCGCGGCGGCCCGGCGGGCGATCTGTACGTGGTGGTGCACGTCAAGGACCACTCCGTCTTCGGCCGCAAGGGCGACAACCTCACCGTCACCGTGCCGGTGACGTACGCGGAGGCGGCGCTCGGCGGCGAGGTCAGGGTGCCGACCCTGGGCGGCCCGCCGGTCACGCTGAAGCTGCCGGCCGGCACGCCCAACGGGCGGACCATGCGGGCCCGCGGCAAGGGCGCGGTCCGCAAGGACGGCACTCGCGGGGATCTGCTGGTCACCGTCGAGGTGAGTGTTCCGAAGGACCTTACGGGGAAGGCTCGTGAGGCACTGGAGGCGTATCGCGAGGCGACCGCGGACGAGGATCCGCGGGCGGAGCTGTTCGAGGCCGCGAAGGGAGCTTGACGGAGATGGACGGTCGTCGGCGCAATCCGTATGAACTGACCGAGGAAACCCCGGTCTACGTCATCTCGGTGGCGGCCCAGCTGTCCGGCCTGCACCCGCAGACCCTGCGTCAGTACGACCGTCTGGGCCTGGTCTCCCCGGACCGCACCGCCGGCCGGGGCCGGCGCTACTCGGCCCGGGACATCGAACTGCTGCGCACCGTGCAGCAGTTGTCGCAGGACGAGGGCATCAACCTGGCCGGCATCAAACGCATCATCGAACTGGAGAACCAGGTCGCGGCGCTCCAGGCCCGGGTGGCCGAGATGGAGTCCGCCCTGGACGGCGCGGCGGCGGCGATGCGCCAGCGCGAGGCCGCGGTGCACGCCTCCTACCGCCGGGACCTGGTCCCGTACCAGGAGGTGCAGCAGACCAGCGCGCTGGTGGTGTGGCGGCCCAAGGGGCGCGCGACGGACTGAGCCGCGGACAGCGGTGCGGGGCCCGGAGGGAACTCCCTCCGGGGCCCGCACCCCAGGGTCGCCCCCGGGGCGGGGGGAGC